>CAZLWY010000168.1:0-10280 GCA_964563425.1 uncultured Acidobacteriaceae bacterium
GCCTTGGGCGCAAAGATGGTGGATTTCGGCGGCTGGGATATGCCCGTCGAGTACCCCTCGAGCGGCGGCCTGATTGCCGAACATAAGGCGGTGCGCGGGAGCGTGGGCGTGTTCGACGTCAGCCACATGGGCGATATTCGAGTTCACGCGAGACAAACTCCCGGTGCGGCCCTGGCCGCGGTCCAGCACCTCACCATGAACGACGCCTCGCGGCTCGCCGTCGGCCAGGCGCACTATTCGGCGATGCTCTATCCGGAGGGTACGTTCGTGGACGATGTGATCGTGCACCGGCTGGGGCAGGACGATTTCCTGCTCGTCATCAACGCCGGCACGCGTGAAAAAGACATCGGCTGGGTGACGGAAAACACCCAGGGCTTCGATTGTTCGGTCGCCAATCTGAGCGATGCCTACACCCAGCTCGCCATTCAGGGTCCACGGGCGGTCGATCTGGTCCAGAAGCTGACCTATGCAAATCTGAGCAAGCTTGGGAACTATTGGTTCACCTACAGCAGGCTCTGCGGCCTGAAAAACATTCTCATTGCGCGCACCGGGTATACGGGCGAAGACGGCTTTGAAATATATGTTCCAGCCGAACAGAAGACGAGCGAAGAGGTCTGGGCGATGGTGATGAGCGCCGGACGTGAGTTCGGAATCGTTCCCTGCGGACTGGGCGCGCGGAACACTCTTCGACTGGAGGCGAGGCTGTCCCTCTACGGTCACGAGATCAGCGAAAGCATTAATGTTTGGGAGGCGGGCCTCGACCGGTTCTGTAAGGTGGAAAAGGGAGACTTCCTCGGCCGCGAAACGCTCGAGCGTGCAAAGGCGTCCGGCCTGACGCGCACTCTTGTGGGCCTTGAGATGATCGATCGAGGCATTGCGCGCGACGGATATCGCTGTTTGAATGAAGCTGGCGAGGGGATCGGAGTGATTACGAGCGGTTCGCCCTCGCCAACCCTGGGCAAGAACATCGCGCTCGCCCTTGTCCCACCGGCGATGGCCGCGCCGGGTACGACGATCTACGTCGAAATACGCGGCCAACGCTTCGAGGCTCGCGTCGTGCCGACGCCGTTTTACAAGAGAGACCGACCTACCGAAGCGCCATCTGGAACCAGTTAAAAGGAGCGAGCTCATGGGCTATCCGCCAACGTATCGCTACACGAAAGACGATGAATGGGTCGACGTGAAAGGCGACGTCGGCATCATCGGCCTCACGCACGAGGCCCAGTGCCGGCTGGGCGATATCGTCTTTTTGGACCTGCCGCCTGCGGGAGGCACGCTCGAAGCGGGCAAACCACTCGGCATCGTGGAATCCGTAAAGGCCGTTTTCGAGATTTTTTCTCCGGTATCGGGAGAAGTCGTCGAGGTGAACGCCGAGCTGAAGGACGCTCCGGAGAAGGTGAACTCCGATCCCCATGGGGCGGGCTGGCTCGTTAAAGTGCGCCTGAAAGATCCGACGGAAACCGAAGCGCTGATGGACGCCACAGCTTACGAGGCGTATGCGGCGAGTCCTTCGAGGGAATCCTCACACTGATGCGCTATCTCCCCAAGAGTCCTGCCGAACGAGACGAAATGCTCGCTGCGATCGGCGTCCAGTCAATTGACGATCTTTTCTCGAGCATTCCCGAACCCTTCCGCCTGCGCGAGGCCCTGAAACTTCCGGGGCCTTACTCGGAGGCGGAAATCATCCAGTACTTCAAGGAACGGTCCCAGGAGAGCTCCGTCGGCTACACGAGCTTTTTGGGAGCCGGCGTCTACAACCACCTGCGCTCCGTCGTTACCGACACGATCATTCAGCGGGGCGAGTTTCTCACCTCGTACACGCCCTATCAGGCCGAAATCTCCCAGGGAACACTCCAAGCGATCTTTGAGTTTCAGACTCTGATGTGCCAACTCACAGGACAGGACGTCGCCAATGCTTCGATGTGGGATGGGTCGACGGCCACCACGGAAGCGGCGCTGATGGCCGAGAGGATCACGCGACGACGACGCGTGCTTGTGGCGCGCTCCCTGCACCCGGAGTATCGCGAGGTGCTCAAGACCTACGCCAGGAACTCGGGGCTCGAAGTGGAGGAGATTGCCTTTGGTCTGGACGGCACCCTCAACCAGAAAACGCTCGAATCCGCGCTGAGGGATGACGTCGCGGCCGTGGTCATTCAGTCGCCTAACTTCTTCGGCGTGATGGAGTCCGTCGCGACACTCGCTGACCGCGCGCACTCGCGCGGAGCACTTCTGGTCGTCGCCGTGACCGAAGGGGTTTCACTCGGACTGGTGAAGCCGCCCGTCGAGGCCGATATCGTCGCAATGGAAGGTCAGAGCTTTGGCCTCGCGCCCAGTTATGGCGGGCCGTTTGTCGGAGTGATTGCTACGCACGAAAAATTCGTTCGGCAAATGCCCGGACGCCTGGCGGGGCAGGCGAACGACCGGGATGGCCGGCGTGGATTCGTGCTGACGCTGGCCGCGCGCGAGCAACACATTCGGCGCGAGAAGGCCACTTCGAACATCTGCACGAATCAAGCGCTTTGCGCCCTGGCCGCAACCGTGCATCTGACGCTCCTTGGAAAGGAGGGGCTGCGCGAGATGGCCGAACAAAACCTCTCCAAGGCCCATTTCGCTCTCGGCGAGCTTGAAAAGATTCCCGGCGTTCGCCGGGCGTTTGAGGGCCCTTTCTTCAACGAGTTTACCGTCGAGCTTCCGCGATCGGTCGAATCCGTGAACCGACAGTTGCTGCGCGAGAAAATCATCGGCCCCCTGGCGCTCGAGGCGTTCTACCCGGAGCTCACCAACCATGCGCTGGTCTGCGTGACCGAAACAACCACGCGAGCTCAGATGGAAACCTTTGTGTCCGAAGTCCGACTGGCCGTAGCTCTGGCGCGGGAGCCACGATGAGCCAGACGATTGCAAACGCCTCGCGTCACGTCAGCCGGAACGAGGGCCTGATCTTTGAAAAATCCTCTCCCGGTAAGCGCGCTTTTGACTTGCCGCCGCTCGACGTTCCGGCTGTCGACCCTCGCAAGACGCTCGGTCCAAATTACCGCGCCGAAGGTGTTACCGGGTTTCCCGAAGTGAGCGAAATAGAAGTCCTGCGCCACTTTACCCGGCTCTCGACTTGGAACTACGCGATCGATATCGGCATGTATCCTCTGGGGTCCTGCACGATGAAGTACAACCCGCGCGTCAACGAACTCGTGGCGCGGTTAGACGGCATTGCCACCGAGCATCCGTTTCAGCCGCTAAGCCTCTCGCAGGGCTGCCTGAAAATCATGCGCCTGCTCGAGCGGTGCCTGCTGGAAATCACCGGGATGGACGCGCTAAGCCTGCAACCTGCGGCCGGCGCGCAGGGAGAACTAACCGGCCTGCTGCTCATTCGCGCCTATCTTGAAACACAGGGGAACGCCCGCAGGAAGGTGCTCATCCCGGACTCGGCGCACGGCACGAATCCCGCAACCGCCGTGATCGCCGGCTATGAGGTCGAGAACATCAAGTCGAACCCGGAAGGACAGGTGGACACCGAAAAGCTGCGCGAGCTCGTGACCGAGGACGTCGCAGCTTTGATGATCACGAACCCGTCCACACTCGGCATATTTGAGCAGCGCATTGCAGAAATTGCCGCGATTCTTCACGGGAAGGGCGCTTTGCTCTATATGGACGGAGCGAACATGAATGCGCTCGCCGGAGTCGCACGGCCTGGCGATTTCGGTGTCGACGTAATGCACCTGAACCTGCACAAGACGTTCTCGACGCCCCACGGCGGCGGTGGTCCTGGCGCCGGCCCGGTGGCCATGAAGAAGTTCCTCGAGCCGTTCCGCCCAATTCCGGTACTCGTCGAGAAGCCAGGCGGAGAGTTGTCTCTCGAACAGGACCGCCCGTACTCGATCGGTAGAGTCAAGGCATTCTCCGGAAACTTCGGAGTTCTCGTCCGTGCTCTTGCCTACATCCTCGCCTACGGTCCCGGCATCCGCCAGGCCACCGAAGACGCGGTGCTCAATGCGAACTACATCCGCAAGAACCTCGAGAGTGCCTTCGCGCTTCCCTATTCGCTGCCGTCGATGCACGAAGTTGTATTCAGCGACGCCATCCAGAAGTCAAACGGCGTGGGCACCATGGACATCGCCAAGCGCCTGATCGACTATGGATTTCATCCCTACACGACGGCATTCCCGCTGATCGTCCCCGGTGCACTCATGATCGAGCCGACCGAATCGGAATCAAAGGAAGAATGCGACCTTTTCATTGAAGCCATGCGCGCAATCGCCGAGGAAGCGTCCTCGGGGCCCGGGCTCGTGGCGCATGCCCCCTACGCAACGCGAATCGGCCGCCTCGATGAGGTTGCTGCGGCGCGCAAGCCTCGCTTGCGATGGTTGAAAGAACGTAGTTCCTAACGGCTGCTCGCTCTCGAACCTAAGGCGCACCGCTATGGGGTGATCACTTACATTGACGGTAGAGCGGCGCCTTCGAATTCGTTTTGCCTTCGCCCGCATATCCTTCGCGCATGGTCGCCTCGAGTTTTGAGGAAGTTGACGGTCCTACACCGCACGGAAAGGTGTCGAGAAGATACTTCTGGAGGCCCTTGCAGAATCCGCCTAGCGCGCGTCAACTCTCCACGGCGCCATGCGGCTGAACAACCCGTCGCGCACGACCAGTGTGTGAAACAAAATCGCTCCCAAATGGGCGATGAACGCCAGGAACAAAAGGTAAGCGAGCACGGTGTGCGTCCTTCTCAGAAACGCGTACAACATTACGCTGTGCGGAAGAATCGGGGGAAGATGCAGCGGCCCGTACAGCGCGATCGGAAAGCGCGCCGCCGACAACATTCCCCACCCGATCAGCGGCAGCACAAACAGCAGCGTATACAACAATACTTCCGATGCGTGTGCGATCAAGCGCTCCCGGGGCGACATGCTGGCGGGAAATGGAGGCAGAGTACTGAGCTGGCGAATCACGAAACGAATTACCACCACAATCAGAATGGCGATCCCCAAAGGGCGGTGAATGGAAACGAGGAGATGGTAGTCTCCGAGCGATGCGACCATCGCAACGCCAATCCCTAGCATGGTCAGGACCATGGCGGCCATCAGCCAGTGCAGAATTCGCATGAGGACGGTGAATTGCCGCTGTTCGCCGGCTATGTCCATACTCACTTCCCCACTTCCGCAGACGATATCGCGCTCGGCGTCTTCGCCTCGCCCGCGCGCCGTGTAAACGACTGTGAATAGATCGCAGATCGCGCGCTCAGCAAAGGATCGTCGGACGGCGCCATGCCGCTCGGCAGAACCAACGGGTCGAAATTGATGTCTCGCGCGGGGCTGGTTTCCTCGCTCTCGATATGATCGAGAGTCAGCGTTCCCACATCCACCTGCTCCCGTCCGTCAGGCCACGCCAGGGTGGCGTCGTTGGTCAGGTCCTCCGGTTTTCCGATTGTAATGATCAAGTGCCATTGCAACGGATGCTGGAGGATGCTCGCGATCAGCGCGTCAAACATGTAGTTCTTGTCTGTCTGAGCCGTCCCCGCCGTCGACATGGCTACAACAGGCGCTACCGGCGCGAGCGACCAGCGCACCGGGATCGACGTGCCCGCCGCATCGATGAACCGGAAAGCGTTGAGGCTGTTAAACGCCGTGTTATCGAAGCCAGACGACGGTGCGTGGCTCTGGATAATACTGATCGCCCGCACCGTGGCGGGATGGCTCGCGGCAAACGCCGACATTTTTCCCGGATCGGGTTTCCCCGTCTGGGGGTCGGGCTGAGACGCAACCAGGTTGTCGTAAAAATCCTGCGGCGTCTGGAACGGAAATACGGGCAGGTTGACCATCGCGGTCCGCCACTAGTTCGCCATCCGGGAGCCAGAACAGAAGCCCCAGGCCGCGGACCATGTTCGGCGCGTCGGCAACATTAGGATCGCCGCCGCCAAACGAGAAACGTCCGATCACGGGCACACGCCCCGCTCTGAAGACCTCGGCCTTGGAGAGCCGCGCTCCCTGACCGTTGCTCTCGAAATATCCGCTGACTCCCACGCCCTTGGCGTGATTGCGGCGGAAACCGGAAAAGACTCCGTCGGCCCGCTCAAATGCGTTGACGAATCGCCCAGGCGTCACGGCGTTTGGGCTGAGCCAGCCGCCCAAATACAGAAATACTCCCACTACACACAGAAGAACAACTCCAATGCCACCCAGTCTTACCAGTGTTCTGCCTCTGCTCAGGGGCGCTGGTTGTGGTCGCACCGACGCTGTTGAGTCACTCGGCAACGAATCGCTCCCATACCACTGCAAAGCAACCGATCCTAGATCTCCAAATTGCCTTCCGGCCGGCCCATAACGTACACCCTCGTCCCCTCAGCGCGCAACTTCCCCCAGGTTCCCCAGGTTCCCCCAAGTTCCGCCAGTGCGCTACTTTGAGCGAGGGCGACGGAATTCCCAAAGGAAACCGCCAGAAAACATTGCGGCAGTAAAGAGCCAATCTAAGGGACTCGCGAAAGAAACTTGAGTTCCATCGTATAGGCCCCGTCCCGACGTGGTACACATCCGACAAGCAGACACCTATGACTTCCAGCAGCAAGAGAGACGCCACGCAGCTGCATACGAGCCCTACCAAATAGGCTGTTAACGTAAATCATGCCGCTTTTTGTGCGTTTCCTAACCGAACCGAGCTTCCGAATCCGGCGGGACAGGCAGTTGTAGAGTAACTACCGATGATTGCCGGACAGGTGGGTTCCGGTACCGACTTGCCCTTCTCGGACAAGCGGCACTGGGACCCAAGTCACCGCATTACGCGTTAGTCTTTTGTGTCCTTCGTGCTCTTTATGCGGACTTACCTTTGCGAGCGACGGGTTCACTCTTGGCTTTGATCGACTTCACGAGATCGGCCGACGATGCTCCTTCGAGCGACAATCCATAGCCGACTTCATGCACAACGCGCTCCTTTAACGGTTGAATAAAGTGGATGCGCGTGTTGCGGCGCGTAACTTCCGGCGCTTTCAGGTACAACTCGGCGAGTTCGCGCGCCCGGCTGAGCGCCTTACCGCTCGGCACGACTTCGGCAACCACTCCCCATTCGTGCGCGGTACGCGCCGGAAGCGGCTGTGGGTTCAGCAGGAACGCCTCCGCCCGTCCCGCTCCAGCGCGATAACTCCAGGTGGTAAAGATTCCGTCGCCGGGCGCAACGCCCGCGGAGAAATGGGCCACATCCTGGAAGGTCGCACCATCCGCCGCCACAATTACACTGGCAAGTAGCGCGTAGTCTGAATGCACATGAGCACGTCCCTCGATAGCCGCGATGACCGGCACCCGTATGTTGGCGATATTTTCCAAAACCTGAACGCCTTCGTCGTGAACCTGACTCCAGACACCGGGATCGGTGACATCGCCGAAAGAGGACCAATCGACATCCGTAATAAACTCCCCACCTGCGCCCGTCAGGATCACGATCTTGTTCGCCCTATCTTGCGCAATCCGGTAGAAGGCATCGACAAATTCTGTATGAGATTGCGCAGTCATGATGAACGGTCCGCCGTTGGTGTGGAATTGAGCAACCAGCACACCTTTGTCGTCGCGTGTCAGTTTTAGGTTGCCATAGTCTGCAAAGTAGTTATTTTGAAGCGGCATTCTATTCTCCTCTCTGTGTTGCCCCGACTGCGTTCACCCGAATCTGTTATCGGGATGTCAGCACATTGTACTCAGCTGGCCAAATGACCTCATCGGTGATCCAGGCTGATCAGTATTCTAGTGCGAAAGCGCAGTCCGGGCGATGCCTGATAAGTGCAAGTGGATTCCCCCGGAGGCTAGCGAGATGACGAGTTTCGGAACTTCGGTGACCTGGGCTGTCGCAGTTCGCCCTTACTCATTTTTGTGAGGACGGTCCGGATGCCCGCAGCTCCCTGATCCGCTCACTCACGAGATTCGCATATTCCGGATTAATCCGCAGCGCCTTCTCGTACTCGGCGATGGCCTCCGATTCTCGGCCAGGTATCTCGGCAAGCACGATTCCCAGGTTATAGTCCGCTTTCGCATAATCCGGATTTATCCGTAGCGCCGCCTGGTACTCCGCGATCGCATCCTGCAGTCGGCCCTGAGTGCGCGCCAATAGATTTCCCAGATTATAGTGCGCCTCCGCATAATCCGGATTTATCCGTAGCGCCGCCTGGTACTCTGCGATGGCCTCCGGTTCCCGACCAGGTATCTGCGCCAGGGAGTTTCCCAGGTTATTGTGCGCTTCCGCATAATCGGGTTCGGTCCGTAGCGCCGCCTGAAACTCCGCGATCGCGTCCGGAAGCCGCCCCGGAGTGAACGATAACGCAATTCCCAGGTCATTGTGCGCCTCCCCGTAATCCGGATTTATCCGTAGGGCCGCCTGGTACTCCGCGACGGCCTCCGGAATCCGTCCGGGAGTGCGCGACAATACAAATCCCAGGTTTACGTGCGCCTCCGCGTAATCCGGTTTAATCTCTAGCGCCGTTCGGTATTGTGTGATGGCGTCTGGAAGCCGACCCGGCATCGCGGCGTACAGGACTCCGAGGTTATAGTGCGCCACCCAACTGCCCGGATTGCGTTCGAGCGATTCGCGGTAAAGGGTCTCGATATCGCGATACATTCGGCTCTGCCGCCAAGTCAGTACGCCAAGAATCAGGATCAGCACGAAGCAGCAGGCGATGGTAACGGCCCTTCGCGATGAAATCCGCTCGATTGCTCGCACAAGGACGGCCGTTACCGGGACGATGATGCCCAGGCTTGCCAGATACTGAAAGTGGTCGGCGACATAGGAGTAGCGGAAAGGGTAGACATTGAGAAAACCGAGCACAGGGAAAAGGGTTCCAGAGAAAATGAGAAAGCTGGCCAACGGCCCGCGGTAGCGGCGAGCGGCGAACACGAGGCCCATCCCGAGGGCCAATACCCCGGCTGGGAACAGCCATTGCCACCACACGGCCGGATCGATCTTCCAGTGCGGGTAGAAGAACGTTAGGTTCGTTGGCCACAACAGTTTGCCAGCGTAAAAACAGATCGCGCGGCCGGCGATCAAAACCCGCTGTACCGGGGTCAGCAGGAAATCCGCGCCACGCGCGCCGACGATTGTCCTCTCCACCCAAGACGTAAAAAGTCCCGCGGATATCCCCAGCGCGAACCATGGAAGTAACGGCTGTATATCACGCTTCCATCCGAGCCCGCCGCGGCGCCACCAAAAGATCACTAGCAGCACCGCGGGAAGCGTCGCGGTCACGGTTTTACTCAACAGTGCGAGAACAAACAGGCCCGTTGCCAGCAGGTATTTTGACTTCCGACGGTCCTGGTCGAAGTGCAGATACGTGAGCAGAGAGGCGAGATAAAATACCGCCGACAACGTGCTCTTCTGCTCCGAGATCCACGCCACGGATTCCACCTGGACGGGGTGTAGCGCAAAAACAAAACCGGCAAACCAAGCGCCCGGAAGCGACAGCCGCTTGACAATCATCACGACCAGACAAGCGGACAGTGCGTGGAGAACGATGTTGGTCAGGTGATAGCCTGCAACGGCGTCCCCCCACATCCGGTGTTCGACCCAGAATGCGCTGTGCAGCAAAGGGTAATATTGCTGGGTGGCACCGAGCTCAAACCAGATTCGCCATAAACCGTGAAACGACTGCAAGCCGGGCGCGGTCAGGTGACTGCTATCGTCCCAGAGGAAACCCCCGCGCAGGGCCGGGAGGTAGGCCGCAAGAGTCGCGCAGAAAATCATCGACCAAAGGACCCAGTCGCTGAATTGGATCGCCCGGCGGGTGGGGTTGGGAAACTTCGCGGGGTTCTCTTCAGGACCGCGGGGACCTGCCGCCCTCGCAGCCCGCTTCTTCGCCATAGCTTGACTATTCCGGAAACCGGCGATCTTGTCGAGCGTCGTGGCGGGTTCCGTGCGACGGCGGCCCAAGCCAGATGCTCAGACCCTCAGTCGCGGGAATTGGTTGTGGATCCCGGTCAAACGCGGAACTCGGTGAGCACTCAGTCACCATTGCTACGGTTGCGTGCCTGGGTTGTGAGTAAGACTTTCTGTAAACGCGTCGTACACCTACGGCATTTGGATGAGGAACATCTTCTGTCAGCGGTTGGCTTCCGAGATTCGGCATTCGAACGATAGAAGCGGCTGCATCGAGAAACGCGATTGCCCGAAACTGGATTTTTGAGGGTGTAAAAACAACTGTGTAAGCGGTCATCGCATATAGAGCACACTCAAATACGGAGAGCCGATGACCATAGATCCAAAGCTAGTGGATGAACTGCTGGCGGGCTACAAGAAGCCGGAAGACATTATCGGAGAGAACG
>CAZLWY010000169.1:0-73117 GCA_964563425.1 uncultured Acidobacteriaceae bacterium
GACAAACAAGTTGGCGGGAGACTAGCATTCCCTGCAGCGATTGACGTTTCGGCGAACGCCATGGGTGGCACGCAAGGAGTTCATCATGGGTAGCATTTACCTCGAAGAGCTTTCGGCTGTGGGCGCGGTGCGTTTTCCCGATCTGCCGATATACCAAGGATTCGGAGCGCCGAGCCGGCTGGAAGCGGACCTGCGCGATTGCGAAGTAATCTACGGGTCGGTGCCGAAGGACCTAAACGGCATCCTCTATCGCTGCGGACCCGACCGGCAACACCCTCCGATGGGCGGCGACGACATTTTCATCGACGGCGAAGGGATGGTTGTGATGTTCCGCTTCGACAACGGCCATGTGGACTACCGCAGCCGCTACGTGAAGACGGCGCGATTCAAGCTGCAGGCCGAGCACCGGCGCGCGCTCTTCGGCCGCTACCGTAATCGCTACACGCGCGATCCCATCGCCCGGGGCTGCAATCCGGGTACGGCGAACACGAACGTCGTGTGGCACGCGGGCAAACTGCTCGCGCTCAAGGAAGACGACATGCCGTACGAGCTTGATCCCTACACGCTCGATACGATCGGCCGCTACGATTACAACGGCAGCGTGAAATCGGTCTGGATGTCCGCGCATCCGCATCTGGATCAGACGACCAACGAGTTACTCACGTTCGCGTATCAGGCGAAGGGCGACGGTACGACGGATGTAGCCTATTTCGTCATGGGTCCCGACGGAAAACTCAAGCACGAGTGCTGGTTCAACGCACCGTGGGCCGGAATGGTGCACGATTTCGCTATTTCCGATAAATACGTGATCTTTCCGTTTTTCCCGCTGCTGACCGACGTGGACGTGCTGAAAAAAGGCGGACCTTTTTACACCTGGCATCGCGACCGGCCGACCGTCGTCGCGGTCGTTCCGCGTTACGGCAAGTCGGAAGAAGTTCGCTGGTTCAAGGGACCGACGAGCTTTGCGGGGCACATGATGAACGGTTCGACCGACGGCTCGAAAGTGAGCCTCGACGTGTGTTTGTCAGAGGGCAGCTCGTTCTTCTTCTTTCCGAATCACGACGGCACGCCGCCCGATCCCTCGCTCGCCCTGCCGCATCTCACCCGTTTGACGTTTGACCTTGCCGGCCACACGGAAGATTACAAGACGACGCAGCTGTACGATTACATGTGCGAGATGCCCCGCGCCGATGACCGCTACTACGGAAACGGGACATATCGCAAAGGCTACGTCATTTGCCGGGATCCCCGTACGCCGGGGTCGGGCAACATCGGATTCGGCTGCGTGGGCCAATTTGATCACAAGACAGGCAGCTCGAAGATCTGGAATCCCGGACCGGATTCCGGCGTGCAGGAGCCGCTGTTCGCTCCACGCAAGTCGAATTCATCCGAAGGCGACGGCTATCTGCTCACACTGGTGAACCGCATGGCCGAAAATCGCAGCGACCTCGCGATTTTGGACGCTTCAAACGTCGAGGCCGGACCCGTGGCGATCGTCAAGCTGCCACACCGCGTGCGCATGACGTTTCATGGCATGTGGGTTTCCGAAGAAGCTTTGAATTCGGGCCGCTACTCCGCGGTTCGCACGGCGTAGATGGCCGACGTCGTCGCGCTGGTGGACGATGTGTTTTTTCAGGCCAAGCTGCTCGAGACGGCGAAACAGGTTGGCGTCGAGTTTCGAGCGTGCGCCACGCCCGATGCGCTTGACGCGGAAATCGCGCGATCGACACCGCGTCTCGTGGTTGTTGACTTGAACGCGCGGGCGGAGCCGTTTATAGCGCTCGAACGGCTGTGCGCTAGCGATTCGAAAATTCCGCTGATCGCGTTTCTTTCCCACGTGCAGGTCAATTTGGCCGAGCGGGCGCGCGCCGCCGGCTGCCGCGAAGTGATGCCGCGCTCGAAATTCACGCAGAATCTGGCAACCATCCTGGCGCGCGCGAAATCCGACACTGGATGAAGCTGATTGCTCTACTGGCGGTCCTGTCGATGGCGCTGTCCGGCGCGACGCCTGCAGTCGCGCAGGACGGTCGCGAGGCCGAGCCCGCGGCGGCGCTGGCGGCGGCGCTGACGGCCGCATGTCGCGTCAACGAACTGCAATTCGCGAACTATCTGACCGCAGATAGCGCCGTCGCGTTCAAAGCTTTGTCCCTGGATCAGCGCACGCAATTTCTGGAGCGCTTTTCGCTATCCGATCAGCCGGGAAAGACGCTGATTTCAGCCGACGACCAGAACCATACCGTGCTGCGCTGCGTGGCGCCGGCCGGAACCACGGTATTCAGGTTCGGCGATGCGCGCGTGCACGAAAATCTGGCGTTCATACCGGTGTCGGCCGTGAACAGCCAGGAGACAGTATTCGGCCTGGTCCGCGAAAGCGGAGGATGGCGACTGCTGTCGCTTGGGCTGGTGATGCTGGACATCCAGCAGCTCACGAAGCAATGGGCGGAGGGCGATCTGACGGCGCGCGAGGATGCGGCTGTTGCCAACCTGCGCGGGATTGCCGACGCGGTTCACTCCTACAAGGAAGCTTGGGGAAAGCTGCCGCAGACTCTCGAACAGCTGGGGCCCGCGCCCAAGGATGAAATCTCGCCCGACCAGGCGTCGCTCGTGAACGAGAAGCTGGCCGCGGGCAGCTCGGGCGGATATCAGTTCCGCTATCGAATTGTCGCGGGCAGTGATGAAGCCGCGCAGACGTTCGAAATCAGCGCGACGCCGGAGGATTACGGGAAAACCGGCCGCCGCTCGTTTCTACTCGATGCCGACGGGAGGGTTCACGCCGAGGATCATCACGGTGCCGTCGCTACCGCCGAAGACGCGACAACCCACTGACGTTTCCCCGCGGCGATAGGTTCGTTGACACCCCGCAGGGCGGCTGCTAGTTTTGATGTTGGTGCGCTTAACGGTCCTTCATCGGAAGCTATCGCTTTTCCTACCGGTTCTTTCGGCTCTTTTCGCATCTCTTCTTGTCGCGGGCTGCTCCGCGAGCCATACCACAGTCGTCAAACCGTCCGGTCCGCCCGTGCAGCTGCAAGCGGCGACGAAGGCGGAGCTTGTCGAGCGATACAACACGCTGGCGAACTCGGTGAAATCGATGAACCTCAGTGTGACGATCACGCTGACGGCCGGCTCGGCTTACACCGGCGTGATCAAGCAATATCACCAGGTGAACGGCTTCATCCTGGCGCAGAGGCCCGCGGACATTCGCGTGATCGGGCAGGTGCCGATCGTGGGGACGAAAATATTCGACATGGTGAGCGACGCGGAAACGTTCCGTATCTCGATGCCCACGGAGCACAAGTTCATTACGGGCCCGACGAAGCTGGAGAGGCCGTCTTCGAAACCGATCGAGAATTTGCGGCCGCAGCATTTGATGGGAGCGATCTTTTGGGACCCAATTCCGTCGCGCGATCCGGTGCTGATGGAGGAGGCCGGCGACGGCGGGCGCTATTACGTGCTGACGGCGATCCATCGCGTGCGCGAGGGTCCGGCCGAAGATTCTGGAACCGATTGGGAGATTGCGCAGAAGGTATGGATAGACCGCGCGGATCTGACCGTGGCGCGCCGGCAGACGTATGATCCGGGCGGGAAAATCGCCTCGGATGTCGCCTACAGCGGCTGGGACACTTTCGGCGACGTGCACTATCCGCGGCAGGTTGGTCTTACGCGCCCGGGGAACGATTACAAGCTGCAGATTGGCATCACCAAAGCTACCTTCAATGAGACGATTACGGCCGACCGATTCGAGTTGAAACAGCCGGAAGGCGAAGATCTGGTGAAAGTGGGCGAGGATTCGCCCGATGCGACGAAATCCGATACGAAACCTGACACGACGACCGCGGAGCCGAAAAATTGATTGGGCACATGATCATGCAGAACGCGATGCATCGGCCGGTGCGGACGATCATTACCGTGATCGCCGTGGCGGTGGAAGTGACTCTGGTGATCATCGTAGTCGGGCTGACCAGCGGGCTGCTGATGGAATCGGCGAAGCGGACCGAGGGCGTAGGCGCCGACATCATGGTGCAGCCGCCGTCGGCGTCCGTCTTTATGGCTTTCAGTGGCGCGCCAATGCCGATCGCGATCGGCGACAAGCTGCAGCAGTTGGAATACGTGCAGGCTGTGGCGCCCGTGCTGGTGCAGTTCAATTCCGTTAACGGGCTCGACATCGTTTACGGGATTCAGCCGGAGACTTTTCGCGCGGTGTCGGGCGGGTTCGTGCTGCATAGCGGCACGGAGTTGATGGACGCGAACGATATTCTGGTGGACGACGTGTATGCGCGTGCTAAGAAAATCAAAGTGGGGCAGACGCTGCACATCCTGGAGCACGATTTTCATGTGGCGGGGATCGTGGAGCACGGCAAGGGCGCGCGGCTTTTCGTGTTGATGTCAACGCTGCAGGAAATGTCGGGCGCGCGCGATAAGGCGTCGGTGTTTTTCATCAAGTGCGACCGCACCGACCATACGCCGGCGGTGAGCGACGAGGTGCGCGGTCTGCTGCCGCACTATGAGGTTCGCGCGTTGAAGGATTATATTTCGCTGATGACGTCGTCGAATCTTCCCGGCTTGGGGGCGTTCATCAACGTGATGATCGGGATTGCCGTGGCGATCGGATTTCTGGTGACGTTCCTTTCGATGTACACCACGATCATCGAGCGCACGCGTGAAATCGGCGTGTTGAAATCGCTGGGAGCCTCGAAGAGCTATATCGTCGAGATTATTTTGAGCGAGACGACACTTCTTTGTCTGGCTGGGGTGCTGACCGGCGTGGGCCTCAGCTTTGCGATGCGCGCAATTTTCCTGAAGCTGTTTCCTTCTCTCACGATCTTGATCACCTTGAAGTGGGTGCTGCTGGCCGGAATGATCGCTGTGCTGGGCGGATTACTTGGCGCCACCTACCCGGCTTGGCTTGCCAGCCGCAAAGATCCGGTCGAAGCTCTCGCCTACGAATAGCCCCCGGTTGAAACCTCCGCGGCGCGCGCCCTATGCAGAAACGCGTATCGCGGCTAGACTATTTGGATCCTCAGAGGCATGATCGCTCGCAGGGGAATGGCAGTTGGAACCGATACTCAAGACCGAAAACCTGTGGAAAATGTACCGCACGGGCCGGATGGAAGTGGCGGCGCTGCGGGGCGTGAGCGTTTCCATTTTCCCGGGCGAGTTCGTGTCGATCATGGGGCCGTCGGGCTGCGGGAAATCGACGCTGCTGCACGTGATTGGCGGGCTCGCGCAGGCGACCAGCGGGCGCGTGCTGCTCGACGGCAACGATTTGACGGAAATGAGCGACGCCGCGCGAACTTTGCTGCGCCGGCACAAAGTCGGGTTCGTGTTTCAGCGGTTTAACCTGCTGCCCACGCTCGACACCTATCACAATATCGCGCTGGCACAGCATATTCACGGCAATGGATTCGATCCGCACCGCTTTGATGCTGTGACCGGGTTGCTCGGCCTTTCGGACCGCTTGAAGCACAAGCCTTCGGAACTTTCCGGCGGCGAACAGCAGCGCGTGGCGCTGGCCCGCGCGATCATCAGCGAGCCGAAAATCGTGCTGGCCGATGAACCGACGGGAAATCTCGATACGAAAAGCTCCGACACCGTGCTGGCGCTGCTGCGAAAGCTGAACAAGGAACTCGGCCAGACCATCGTGATGATCACGCATAATCCGGAAGCGGCCACCTACGGCGATCGCGTGCTGCATATGCGCGACGGAGCGGTAGTAAACGGATCGGCCGCGCACACCTGAGATGCGATCCATCTGGCGGGGCATCGTCAACACGATTTTCTGGGCCTACGATCGCGGCAGCTGGCCGTACGACGTGCTGGTTGTGGTGATTTTGATTTTCGTGCTGGCCACGCCGCGGAACTGGTTTCACGACCGCCCGCAAACGGGCGTGGGCGCGAGCTCGAGCGTGCAGTTTGTGTCGGAGGATTCGGCGAGCCAGACACGAGTTTATCGGCTGGATGCGTCGGCGCTGTCGCCGGAGAAACGCACAGCCCATCCCACGCCCGAGCTCGAGCGGGAGACGCACGATATTCTGGGACGCACCGTGGATGATTTGAAGAGCCGCACGTTCACTGTGTTACGGATCGATCCGGTGGTGGACGCAAACGGCGTGGTCATGCACTACGACGTGACGGTTCACTGGTAGGTTCGATCATGGCGACTGCAAACTTGACTCGGCCCGTTCAGGAGCGGATGCAAGACGCGATCAGCGATCTGAAAACGCTGCTGGGCGACCGCGTGACAACCGCGGAAGTGATTCGCGAGCACCACAGCCACGGCGAGTCGTACCACCCTGCAGCGCTCCCCGATGCCGTCTGCTTCCCGAAATCGACCGAAGAAGTCAGCTCCATCATGAAGATCAGCGCAAAGCATCAGGTGCCGGTAATTCCATTCGGTGCGGGCACTTCGATGGAGGCGCAGGTGAATGCGATTCACGGCGGAATCACCATCGACATGCGCGAGATGAACAGGGTGGTGCGCATCAGTCCGGAGGATTTGCAGGTCACGGTCGAAGCGGGCATTCCGCGCAAGACCCTGCTGAAAGCGCTGACGAATACAGGCTTCACGTTCTTCATCGACCCGGGCGCGGACTCGACGATTGGAGGCATGTGTTCGACACGCGCTTCGGGCACCACGGCGGTGCGCTACGGCACCATGCGCGAGAACGTGATGGCATTGAAGGTTGTGTTGGCCGATGGCCGCGTGATCCATACCGGTTCGCGGGCGCGGAAATCGGCGGCGGGCTACGACCTGACGCACCTGTTCGTGGGCGCGGAGGGAACGCTCGGCATCATCACGGAAGTCACGCTGCGATTGCATCCTTTGCCGGAAGCGGTTGGCTCTTCCACCTGCAACTTTCCGTCGATTCGCGATGCGGTGGAGACTGCGATCGAGACGATTCAGCTCGGCGTGCCCGTTGCGCGCATTGAGCTCATGGACGAAGCCCAAGTGGACGCGTGCAACAAATATTCGAAGACGAAATACCCCGTGGCGCCCACGCTTTTCTTCGAATTTCACGGCGATAGCGAGCGCGGGGTGCGGGATCAGGCTGAAACCGTAAAAGAGCTTTCGGAAAATCATCACGGGCTGGGCTTCCGCTCCTTCACCACGCCCGAGGAGCGCGAGGCGCTCTGGAAAATGCGGCACGAGGCATACTTCGCGAACTGTGCGATCCGTAAGGGCGGGAAGATGTTCACGACCGACATTTGCGTGCCGATCTCGCGTCTGGCGGATTGTATCGTCGAGTCGAAGAAAGATGTCGCGACCTGCTCGTTTCCCGCGCCAGTCGTTGGGCACGTTGGCGATGGCAATTTTCACATGTCGTTCATTCTCGATCCCACCAGCGGGGCCGAGCTGGCTGAGGCGCAGGTCGTGGAGGAGAGAATCATCCGGCGGGCGCTCGCCATGGGCGGGACGTGCACCGGCGAGCATGGCATCGGCACCGGACGGAAAAAATATCTGCTCGACGAACACGGTGCAGGGCTGGATGCGATGCGCGCGATCAAGCAGGCCTTCGATCCCGACAACCGGATGAATCCTGGAAAAATGGTAGAGCCGCATCCGCTCTTTGCGGACGGCACCGCCCAGTCGCGGTCCTAGCTAGCGCGGCTGCATGTCCCAGCTGGCAGGAACATCCACGTAGGATCTGTTGAGTTCGGCGGTTGATTCCACCCCTAGCAGGGCCATTGTCCGCTGCAGGTCGGCGCGCAGGATTTCGATGGCGCGGGCTACTCCGGCTTCGCCCGCTGCGCCCAGACCATAGGCGTAGGCGCGGCCGATCAAAACCGCTTTCGCGCCGAGGCACAGCGCTTTCGCGATGTCGCTGCCCCGGCGGATGCCTCCGTCCATCAGCACCTCGGCCCGGCTTCCTACGGCTTTTACTATTTCAGGGAGCGCGCGAAGGGTGGCCGAGACTCCGTCGAGCTGACGGCCGCCATGATTGGAAACAACGACGCCCTGGGCGCCTTGGTCGAGCGAGCGCAGCGCGTCTTCAGCAGTAAGGACGCCTTTGACGACCAGCGGCCCGGCCCAGACTTTGCGAATCCAGGCAAGATCAGCCCACGTGACCACCGATTTCGCCAGGCTCGCCTGCGTTTCCGCCAGCGGCATCGGGCCGCGGCCGGACACGATCACATTCGGCAGGTGAAGCATGCCGCCGTCGCGCAAATAACCGGAAAGCCAGCCGGGGTGCGCGAGCAGATCGGGCAGCAGCGGGATTTTCTTCAAAAGGCTCGCGCCGAGCAGCGTGCCGGCGCCGTTGCGAACGTCGCGCTCCCGAAAACCGAACGTTCCCGTGTCGATCGTGATCGCCAGCACCGTGAACCCGGCTTTCCAGGCGCGATCGAGCGCCGCCTCGGCGCACTCGCGCCCGCCGACGAGATAGAGCTGATACCAGCGCGGACAATTTGTGGCCTCGGCGACTTTTTCAAGCGCGGACCCGGAAATCGTCGTAAGGCAGAAACCTACGCCGGACTTTCCGGCAGCGCGCGCGGCGGTGATTTCGCCCTCGGCGTGAATGAGCCGGCTGAACCCCACGGGTGCTAGCACCAGCGGCATGCTCAATTCGTAGCCGAGCGTGTTCGTGCGCATTTCGCATCCGCGCACGAACACAGCGTTTCGCGGGCGGAAGACGACTTCTTCGAACGCGCGCGTATTCTCGCGCAGCGTCACTTCGCCATCGGCGCCTCCGTCGACATAATCGAAAATTACGCGCGGCAGGCGGCGTTCGGCCACACGGCGCAGATCGCCGATATTCACCACGCGTGGCGAGGCCACGCTACGTGCCCGCCCGCTCATCGCCGCGACTCCGCGCATCGGCCAGCGGCCCTGTCCGTAGAAATATCGAAGCACAAGGAATTGCCTTTCTTCGCGGGCATTTTACCGGGTATCCTCACACGTTTGTCGAGAAGTTGCCGTGCTGCCGCGGGCGCATCGGATTATACGCGCCGCGTGAATCGAGTATATAGTTTCCCAGGAGCCGCGAATGAGAGTGGGCGCAGCGATCGCCGAGATTCTGAAACGCGAAGGCGTGGAGATCATTTTCGGCTATCCGGTTAACCACGTGCTGGAGGCCGCGGCGGTGGCGGGGATCCGGCCGGTGATCGTGCGGCAGGAGCGTGTGGGGTTGCACATGGCGGATGCGATGGCGCGCGTTTCCAGCGGCGCGAAGATTGGCGTGTTTGCGATGCAGCACGGTCCGGGCGCGGAAAATTCCTTCGGTGGCGTGGCGCAGGCCTACAGCGAATCGATTCCCATGCTGGTGATGCCGATGGGCTATGCGCGGCGGCTGGCGCAGATCAGTCCAAATTTCAATTCCGTGACGAGCATGCGTCCGGTGACGAAATCGGGCGAGGCAATCTGGTCGGCCGCGGAGATTCCGAATATTTTCAGGCGCGCGTTTTCGCACCTGCGTAATGGACGCGGCGGCCCGGCACTGGTGGAGATACCCGTCGATGTGTTCGCCGAGGAATTTCCCGGTACGCTCGACTACGCGCCGGCCAGCGCGGCGCGTTACGGACCGGATATTGCGGACGTGAGGCGTGCCGCGAAAGCACTGGTCGAGGCGAAGTCGCCGGTAATCTATGCGGGGCAGGGAATTCACTGGGCGCGTGCGTGGCAGCCGCTGCGCAGGCTCGCGGAGTTGCTCGGGGCGCCGGTTTGCACGAGTCTGGCGGGCAAGAGCGCTTTTCCGGAAGATCATCCTTTGTCGCTCGGCTCGGGTGGGCTGGCGTTTCCTCCGATGATTCCGCATTTCCTCGAAAAGGCGGATTGGATTTTCGGAGCCGGGTGCAGTTTTACGGAGACATCGTTCGGAATCGCAATGCCCAAGGGCAAGAGGTTCATCCACGCCACGCTCGATCCGAATCATTTGAATAAGGATGTGCGCGCGGAGATCGGACTGATCGGCGATGCATACTTGACGCTCGATGCTGTATGCGGCGAGGTCGAGAAGCTGATCAAGGCCCCACGCGTGTCGCAAGTGGCTGACGAGATCGCGGCGATCCGCAAGCGATGGCTTGAGGAATGGCGGCCGAAACTCACCTCCGAAGAGGCGCCGCTTTCCCCGTATCGTGTCCTTTGGGATCTGCAACAGACGGTCGACGTCGCCAACACGATTATCACGCACGATGCCGGCAGCCCGCGCGATCAGCTCGCGCCATTCTGGGTGACAAAGCAGCCATTGACCTATCTCGGCTGGGGCAAGACGACGCAGCTCGGCTACGGCCTCGGCTTAGCCATGGGCGCGAAGCTCGCCGCGCCCGAAAAGCTCTGCATCAACGTGTGGGGCGATGCAGCCATCGGATTTACAGGCATGGATTTCGAGACTGCCGTGCGCGAGCGAATTCCGATTCTCTCCATCCTGCTGAACAATTTCAGTATGGCGATGGAGCTGCCGATCATGCCCGTCTCGACCGAAAAGTATCGCTCGACGGATATTTCCGGAGACTACGCGGCGATGGCGCGTGCGTTCGGCGGTTACGGCGAGCGCGTGACGCAGCACTCCGAGATCGTGCCGGGAATCCGGCGCGGAATCGAACAGACGAAAAAAGGCGTACCCGCGCTGCTGGAATTCATCACCTCGAAAGAACTCACGGTTTCGAAGCAATATTACGGACAGAAATAGGGTCCGCAATTTTAGAATTCGGTGGGGGAGATGTCATGAATCGATGTTTTCCTGTGGCGGCGGTTTGGCTCGTGTCGTTGGCATGGCTGCTGGCAGCTGCTCCCTCTGCCCTGGCGCAGAGCAAGTCTCCGCTGCCCACGTCACCCGGCCAGTCGCTGTTCAATGAGAACTGCGCTTCCTGCCACGTCGGTCCTCCCGTCGCCGCGCGAGCTCCCGACCTGAAAGCGCTGATGGAGTTGACGCCAGAGACGGTGTTTGCGGCGATGACGACCGGACCCATGATTGTGCCGGCGCAGAAGCTGAGTGAGGCTGAGAAGCGCCAGATCGCCGAGTATCTCGGTGGACGGCCGTTCGACGACAAGCATACGGGCGACGCGGCGTCGATGACTGGGCACTGCGCGGCGAATTCTGTTCCCGGCGATCCTTCAAACAGCCCGTCGTGGAACGGATGGAGCGCGAGCGGCGGAAACACGCGCTTCGCCACCGCAGCCGTGGCCGGTTTGACCGCAGCGGATCTCGGCGGGCTGAAGCTGAAATGGGCCTTCGGCTTCCCGAACGGCGATACGGCCTATGGGCAGCCGTCGATCGTCGGCGGGAGGGTCTATATCGGAAGCGATATCGGGTATGTGTACTCGCTCGATGCCGCGACCGGTTGCGTCTACTGGTCGTTTCACGCTCACGCGGGCGTGCGAACCGCACCGACGGTCGGGCCGGTCCAAGGCGGGGGCGCGGCGAAGGCGTACGCCCTCTACTTCGGCGATCTGCGCGCGAATGTCTACGCCGTCGACGCCGCTACAGGCCGGCAAATCTGGATGCAAAAGCTTTCCGACCATTACACCTCGCGCATCACTGCAGCACCCACGCTTTACAACGGACGGTTGTACGTGCCGATTTCTTCTACCGAGGAAGCATTCAGCGCGAGCCCGAGCTATCCCTGTTGTACATTCCGCGGAAACGTGGTCGCGCTCGACACTGCGACCGGCGCACAAGTGTGGCGAACGTACGTGATCCCCCAAGCGGCGCAGCCGACGCACAAGAATTCGGCCGGTGTGCAGCTGATGGCGCCGGCGGGCGCGGCGGTTTGGAATTCTCCAACGATCGATCCGAAGCGGCGCGTGCTCTATGTCGGGACGGGCGATGCGTTCACTGAGCCTGCGGCCAACAACTCAGACGCCGTGGTCGCCATCGGCCTCGATACGGGAAAAATCGCGTGGTCGTTCCAAGCCGTGCCCCACGATTCTTGGATGGTCGGCTGTGTCCCAGTGCCGAGTGAGAACTGCCCGAAGGATCTCGGCGTGGATTGGGACTTCGGATCCTCCCCGGTGCTGGTGACCAATTCGAATGGACGCGAGCTCCTGCTGGCCACTCCGAAGAGCGGAACGATTTCGGCGCTGGATCCGGATGGCCGCGGGGTTATCGTCTGGAAGATCGATCTCGCGCTGAAGCCTGCGCCGAATAACGGCGAGATTGCCTTCGGCGGCGCCGCGGATTCCAAACGCGCCTATATCGGCCTTGAGGACGGCCGATTCGTGGCCATCGACCTCGCGACTGGAAAACTGGCGTGGGACGTGACGCTTGAATCGCTCGACAACCTCGGGCCACCCACGATTAACGGCGAGAATCGCACGAAAGCCGGCCTGCGCTTCGGGCAGTCCGCGGCGGCGACGGAAGTCCCCGGCGCGGTTTTCACCGCCGGCTGGGACGGTTTTCTGCGCGCGCTTTCGACCGACGACGGGAAACTGCTATGGCAATTCGATACCGCTCAGCCGTTCAAGACCGTGAATGGCGTCGACGCAAAAGGCGGCTCGATGGGCGGGCCCGGCGCGGTGGTCGCCGGCGGCATGGTCTACATGAGCTCAGGCTACGCGAATGTGGGCGGAGGAATGCCGGGCAATGTGCTGCTCGCTTTTTCAGCGAAGTGACGATGCGGGGGTCCTGCGAATGAAGCGAGGTCTGAGATTCGCGATGCTCGTCGCGTGCGCATCGCTGAGGCTGGCTGTTCACGCTGCCGCGCAGGATTCGGTAGAGAACCCTCCGGCTCCGACGCCGGGGCCCACGCAAGCCAAACCGCTCGCAGCCGCCTCGGGCACCGAAATCGGCAACGGCATCTTCGAGCAGAAGTGCGTTACCTGCCACGAACATCCGGCGACAGGATCACGCGCGCCGTCCTTTGCGACGATGAAATTGATGACGCCCGAAAAGATCTACGAAGCGCTGACCACCGGAGCCATGGCGGTCGTCGTTGGAAACACGCTGACGGACACGGAAAAGCGCCGAGTCGCAGAGGCTGTCACGGGCAGGCTGATCGGCTCGACCGGGGCGGGCGATGCGAAGGCGATGCCGAATCATTGTGCGAGTAATCCTCCCATGGCCGATCCCGCGTCTGCACCCGGCTGGAACGGCTGGGGCGCCGGCCCGGGCAACACCCGATTTCAAACCGCGAATGCTGCCGGGATAACAGCGGACCAAGTGCCGCGACTGAAATTAAGGTGGGCGTTCGGTTTTCCCATGGGGCTTTCGACGTACGGCCAGCCGACGATTGTTTCCGCACGCGTTTTCATCGCCAGCGACAACGGATATGTCTATTCGCTCAGCGCGGACACGGGTTGCGTGTACTGGTCGTTCCAGGCGAAGGCCGCGATGCGCACGGCGATCAGCTTGGGACCGATTGCCGGCGCGGGCGACGCCAAATACGCGGCGTATTTCGGCGACCAGAAAGCCAACGTGTACGCGATCGACGCACAGACTGGAAAACAAATTTGGACGCGCCTGGTCGACGATCACGTGACCGCCCGCGATCCGGGAGCTCCGACTCTCGCGGACGGTAAGCTTTTCGTGCCGGTGTCAACGTTCGAGGAGTTTTCGGCGTCCGATCCACTCTATCCATGTTGCACGTTTCAAGGCAGCGTGGTCGCACTCGACGCCAACACCGGCAAGCTGCTTTGGAAAACCTACACAATCGACGAAAGGCCGAAGCCGGTGAGATTGAATTCCCAAGGCACGCAGCTCTGGGCGCCTTCGGGAGGCTCGGTGTGGAATTCCCCCACGTTCGATCGCAAACGCGACGCCCTGTATTTCGGAACTGGCGACGGCCAGACCGAACCGGCTCCCGAGACTACGGACGCGGTGATGGCCCTGGGCGCCCAATCCGGCAAGCGTCTCTGGTTTCACCAGGGCACTGCGGACGATTCGTTTTTGGGCGGCTGCGACAATGGCGTTGCGAATCGCCCCGATAATTGCCCGCCGCACCAGGGCCCCGATTACGATTTCGGCTCGTCCGCCATGTTGCGCACGTTGCCAAGCGGCCGTCGGCTCCTCGTCGCCGGACAAAAGAGCGGCACGGTCTTCGCGTTCGACCCGGATAGAAATGGCGCCCTCCTATGGAGCACCAATGTCTTGCTGCCTGGACAGAAGCCGCCGGATTCTCTCGGCGAGATCGTATACGGTGGCGCGATGGACGACCAGAATGCATACTTCGCCCTTCGCAGCGGCCGCATGCTTGCGCTTGCGCTCGACTCCGGCAAACAGGTGTGGGCCGTGCCACTCAACTCGGACGCCGCCGTCGCGCATTCGGCAGCCATCACCGGAATTCCCGGAGCGGTTTTCACCGGCGGCTGGGACGGGAAATTGCAGGCGCTATCGACCTCCGACGGTCACCTCCTCTGGCAATTCGACACGGCGCGCGATTTCAAAACGGTCAACGGTGTGAAAGCCAAAGGCGGAGCGATGGGCTCGGCAGGCCCGACGGTCGCCGGCGGAATGGTGTTTGTTGGCTCGGGCTACGCGGTTTTCAGCGGCGATCAAGCGGGCAACGTGCTCCTGGCTTTCTCCGCTGAATAGCGGAGCGAGCCGGGAGCTGACCAAAGAACCGAGCTACGGTTACTTCGAGGGCGCGGCGGACGCAGCAGGCGCTTTCTTGGTAATGAGAATACCCTTCAGAGTGTCCGGATCGTTCTTCAGCTCTTCTTTGCCAACGGGAAATTTGTTCTGCTGAAGAATGTAGGACATCACGTCGAGCGCTTGGTCCGCCGTCAGGCTGCCCGGCTTATCCTGGGGCATGGTGCCCTGAACGAGCTCGAGAAAGTCGTTCATCGTCTGGCCTTCCCAGATGTCCATGAACGCGTCGCCGGCCAACGGTAGTGCCTGGCCGCTGCCGCTCAGATCCTCCATATGGCAGGCGCTGCACGTGGTGTTGTATTGAGCTTTGCCGCGCGCCGCTTCGTCGTCGGTGTACACGCCGTCAAGCGTAGTCTTTGCCGGAGCAGGACCGGGCGCAGGTCTTGGCGCCAGCCGTGCCACCGGCGCGGGACCGGCCGCACGCGCAGAGCGCATCTCTCCGCCCAGGCAAGCGCCCATCGAGACCACCAGCCCGCAAATCACCAGCGTTTTGATTCCCAGCTTCGAATGATGCCTGTTTCCACGCACGTTCATCTCGTTGCTGTCCCCTTGATAGTTGGATGCGGCGTCACGAAAACACGCAACATCATAGCAAACACCGACAGCTATACGACGGGCACCATGAATGCTGGGTTGCACTGTGCTGCCGGCCGTAAAGTCCACGCGAGGGGGCCACGCCTGGCAAAGCCCGTCGACAGCGCTAGGGAGCGCGGTGAAAGCGTTGGCGAAAGGCCGTTTTGTTTGTTTCAGGCTGTGAAACAGCGGAGCGAACCGACGAATCCCCAGCGCTTCGAGCCGTTGGCTCGACTGCTTGACATCGCGCGACACCGCACCTAATGTAGGACGGTTTTGTTGATCCGATCGGCGCGCAAAGGCGCGCGAAGGGGTGGATCGGAGCCAGGGGGAATTCCCGTAATGATGTGGATCTATCATTTCTGCGTTTGGCTTCAGCACACGACCGTCGGCGTCAACGTATCGGAATCGCTCTGGCTCTTCCCGCTCATCGAAACGATTCACATCTGGGGCATCATTCTGCTCGTCGGAACCACCGGCGTCCTCGACATGCGGCTGCTCGGATTCGTTTTGACCAATCAGCGCGTCTCGGAATTGCATCATCGCTTGCTCAAGTGGACCTGGACGGGCTTCGCCGTGATGTTCATCACAGGCTCGTTCATGTTCTCCTCGGAAGCCACGAAGATGTATGAAAACGGTGCCTTCCGTTTGAAGATGTTGCTCATCGTTCTCGCTGGATTGAACGCCATGGTTTTCGAATTCACCGCGTTTCGCAACGTCGCGACCTGGGACAGCAATGCGCGCGGTCCCATTGGCGCGAAAGTCGCCGCGTGTGTTTCGCTGCTCGCCTGGGTCGGGGTGATTGCCGCGGGCCGCTGGATCGCCTACTGGTAACCTCCGCGGGCCCAGCGAGGATTACCGCGCCGTAGCCCGAAGCGCGAAGGCGGTGCGCCGCTATCCGCGATACGTCCTCTCATCATTGACACCGTCAAACTCCATCTGCTATAGCCTCGCCCGGGGAACCAGGGGAGGTACGCGAAGAGCACTAAAATTTAGTTTGGGGCAATCTCAGGGGGGACTATGAGATTCGGGTGGATCCTCGGGCTTTGCTTGTTCCTTTTTGCCGCCGCAGTTTCCGCGCAGACGATTTCCACGTCACAAATCAGAGGCACGATTCAGGACACCAGCGGCGGAGCCGTGGCCGGCGCGGAAGTAAAGTTAATCGAAACCGACACGGGCGCGGTCCGCGTGGCGACGAGCGGCTCGGACGGTGTGTATTCGCTGCCCGATCTCTCGGTCGGAACCTATCGGCTGGAAGTTTCGAAATCAGGATTCAACAAGTACGTGCAGACCGGGATCATCCTCCAAGTCGGCGTGAATCCCACGATCGACGTGGCGCTGAAAGTCGGCGCGATGACCCAGGAAGTGACGGTCGAAGCCCAGACCGTAACGGTCGATACGCAGAGCACGGGCGTCGGCGAAGTGATCGCGCCGCAGGAGGTACAGGATCTGCCGCTCAATGGCCGCCAACTCACGGATTTGCTCTATCTCTCGGGCGCCGTCGGTGAAGGCCGCGCGTTTCGTGCTTCCTATCCCTCCTCGGCCGTACCTTCGATCGCGGGCGGCGCTCAGGGCAGCGTGGCCTACTGGCTCGACGGAGGCACGCACAACGATCCGCTGAGCAATCAGAATCTTCCTCTCCCATTTCCCGATACCGTCGAAGAATTCAAAGTGGAGACGAGTTCCTTGCCCGCCGAATACGGCACGCACCCTTCCGGCGCCGTCAACGTGGTCACCAAATCCGGCACCAATCAATTTCACGGCGATGCGTTCGAATACGTGCGCAACGACATTTTCGATTCGCGGAACACGGCCTTCGCCGCAGCTTCTCCGTTGGATTATCCTCAGCTCTCTCCCGCGGACGCAATACTGGCTGCCCGCGAGGCTTCTCCGCTCGATGACCTCAAACGCAATCAGTTCGGCGGCACAGTCGGTGGACCGATCCGGAAAGATAAGCTGTTTTTCTTCCTCGGCTGGCAGGACACCATTCAGCGCGCCACGAATCCGGCTACCACGACGCTGCCCACAGCAGCCATGCTCGCAGGGGATTTCCAGCCATGCCTTGGCACGACACCCCTTCTCGGAGCTCCGTACGGAACGGGCGGTGCGGGACCGAACGAAATCAATCCTGCCGACTACAGCCCGATCATCCTAGCGCTCGAAAGCCATGTGCCCATCGCGCCGGCGTCGGACGTCTGCGGAACCTATAGCTATCAAGCGCCGGCCAGCTTCACTGAGAATCAGGGATTGGCTCGCATCGACTGGACTCAGAGCAACAAGAACACGATTTTCGGCCGCTACTTCATTACCAATTGGAATCAGCCTCCCGGCAACGCGAATTTGCCCGCCGCCGCCGGTGGACTTTTGATCGCGGCGATTGACGGCCAGGCGGACCGCGTCCAAAACCTCACGCTCGGCGACACCTACCTGATCACGCCGAACGTGGTAAATAGCTTTCGCGCCACGGGAAATCGCAGTAAAAACCTGACCCTGCAGAACAGCACAGTCGATCTCAACGATCTGTTCACCGCCGCGGGTGTGAATCCCGCATCGGTCAACATCTATCAGCTCGGCCCGAACATCAGCAAATTTTTCCCGAATTACATGGCCGGCTTCGACCTAAACGGCGGCTTCCAAGGATTCACTGCCTCAACGCCAAGCATCCAGCCTTACGACACGCTCGATTTTCGGGACGATGTCTCCTGGACGCATGGTGCGCATCAGTTCTCCTTCGGCGGGGAATTCATCAACTTGCGAGCCTTCGCCGACAACTATTTGCTGAACCAGGGCCAGTTCACCTTTGACGGTTCACGCACCGGCGCTGAGCTTCCGAGCGAAGGTCTTGCCGACTACTTGCTGGGCTACACCTCCGCCACCAGCGGTTTCGCGCAAGACGCTCCAATTCCCTCGCTCCAACACCAGAATATTTTCTCGCTTTACGCGCAGGATGCATGGAAGGTGAACCATCGCTTGACTGTGACCGCCGGCCTCCGCTGGGACCCATTCTTCGGGCACACGGATCCCAAGGGCCATGTTGTATCGATTTCGATTCCGGACCTCGTCGCCAACATTCACAGCACAAAATTTCCCACCGCTCCCGCCGGTTATCTTTTCCAAGGCGATCCCGGCGGGCCTGAAAACAACAAGCTAACAAAGAACTCGTTGGATAAATGGAGCCCGCGCATCGGCATTGCTTGGGATCCGCGAGGTGACGGACGCCTCGCAATCCGCGCCGGCTTCGGAATTTTCTACGACTTTCCGAATTTCTCGTACGACCAGTTCGGATTCGAGGAGCCGTACGGCGGCGCTGTCACGGTGCCCGCGAGCGGCTGCACCACCACATGCTTGACTGATCCCTGGGCGAATTTCTCATTCACCGATCAGCAAGGCGCTGTCCACAATGGGGACGATCCCTTCCCGCAATTCGTCGGCACCGGTCCCGCCAATGCCGCGTATCTGCCCGGCTCGCTGGTGTTCAGCTATCCGCAATCGATTAAGCCGACGTATGTCATGCAGTACAACCTGAGCGTCGAAAAGCAGGTCGGTTCGTCCTGGGTGATTTCGGCCACCTATCTTGGGAACCAGCAGCGTCATCTCTGGGGCAACAACGAAGCCAACCCAGGCAACGAGGGGCCCTGTCCTCCGGGCTACCCCTTACCCGCGCTGCTCAGCCCGTGCGTGCCGGGTCCATGCCCGCCGGGGCTGCCGCCTTTTCTCTGTCCGGCTGGGTTGGCATCCAACCGTCTGTTCGCGAAATACGACGCGCCTGCCACCGCTGAAGTAGGGCCGCAGGGTGGAAATCTGTACGGCGAGACACTATTGCTCGAAGAGGGTGGCACAGGAAACTACAACGGCCTTTTGCTTTCCGCGCAGCATCAATTCGCGCATCATTTCACATCCACAACAAACTACACGTGGTCGCATTGTATTTCTGACAACTACACCACCACGCTGGGCTTCTTCCTTGCCGCCGAGGAGGTTCCCTACGACCGGCACGCCGATCGTGGCAATTGCCCGAGCGCCGACACGCATAACATCTTCAACCAATCGCTCGTCGCGGAGACGCCTCACTTCTCCAATCACCTCGAGGACATCCTACTCGATCATTGGCGGCTCTCGGTTTCCAGCATTATCCAGTCCGGGCTGGACGTATCACCGTTCATCATTCTCGATTTCTCGGGGAGCGGGAACGGTCTTACGCAGCGGCCGGACCTTGTCGGTGCTCCGTACTGCACGCATCCGGGCCGCACTTGCTGGCTAAACCCGGCTTCGTACGCTCCTCCGGCGGCGTACACATTCGGAGATCTCAAGAACAACAGCCTGTTCGGCCCCGGTTCGTTCATTGTGAATACGTCCCTCTCGCGACTATTTCCGATCACGGAACGTCAGGAGATCGAGTTTCGTTGGGATGTTTTCAACGTCCCGAACCATGTGAATCTCTACCCGCCGAGCACGGCAGGGGCGGGAATCGGCGTTCCGACCTACGGCCAGCCGACCCCGGCAACAACCGCCGGTCTCGGGGCGCTGGCGCAAACGGTGAACGATCCGCGAATCATGCAGTTCGCGTTGAAGTATACGTTCTGAGCGATGAGGAATCCCCACCGGGTGGCCGGCGCGCGCCGGCCGCTCGAAATTTCATTTCATCGCAGCCGACGCTCGTGGCATGATGCGCGGTCGCGCCCGTTGGCATGCGAGCCGCGGATTGCGTTATGCTGTTAACTCGTTTGGGTGATTTTCGGGTGAAGCTACGTCTAGCGTCGAAAACGTTCGCGGTCGTCGTGATCGCCGCGGCCTCGTCGCTCAGTGCCGCTCCAGCCGGTGCGCATCACTCCGGCGCGATGTTCGACATGGCGCACCTGATCACGCTCACGGGCGTGGTCACCAAGATCGAGTGGACGAATCCCCACACGTTCATGTACGTCAACGTGAAGAGCGACAAGGGCGTGGTCGAGGAGTGGGCGATCGAAATCAATAGCCCCAATTTTCTGCGCCACAACGGCTGGACCAGTTCGACCGTGAGCGCCGGAGACACGATCACCTGTACGGGCGCGCCGGCGAAGAGCGGCTCGAAGTTCATGCACGGGATGACCGTGGAGCTATCCACCGGCGTGCAGCTCAGGTCCTAGAGTTTTGAAATCGTGCTGTAGGAAGGCGTTTCTCGGGGGGGAAGTCAGCATGCGAGTGGTCAACCGGTTTTGTCTGGTCGTAATCTCGGCTGCGGCCATCTCATCCGCCGCAATCATGGCAAACGCCCAGCAGCTACCCCCTCCTCCGCCCCAACAGCAGGCTCAGCCGGAGCCGGGCCGCCCGGCCGTCGGCGGATTTCCCGTCGGGCCGCCGGGAAAAATCCTCGAATTGCGCGCTGATCCAGCCACGATCCAGCCGGGCCAGACGACCACGCTTTACTGGCACGCCGTCAACGCCGACGACACGTACTTCGACAATTGCCTCGGCATCGTTCCCACTTTCGGCAGCCACGAGGTGACGCCCAAACAGACCACGACGTACACATTCACGGTCAAGGGCCGCGCCGGAGGAGACGTGAAATCCGTCACGGTCACCGTCGCAGGCACGCAGCCCGCTCCGGCGTCCGTCACCGGCGCATGCGGTGATCCGCACAACCAGCCCATCCCGCGCTCGGCCGACGGACATCCCGATCTTTCCGGTGTGTACATTGCCGGCTTCAGCCTCCGCCCGGTCGACAACATCAAAGTGAAGCCCGGCGCCGAAAGTTTCAAGATCGTTCCCAAGGAAGACGACCTGGGCCAGGGCGTCACCTGCGTTCCGCCCGGCGTTCCCGCCGCCACGATGCAGCCCTACCCGCTGCAGATCATCCAGAAGCCGGGGCTCGTCGTCATTCTCTACGAGGCCTATCACATCTTCCGCGTGATCCCTACGGACGGTAGCACGCATCCCGGCGACCTGGACCCGACCTACATGGGCAATTCCGTGGGACATTGGGACGGCGACACGCTCGTCGTCGACGTCATCGGCTTCAACGACAAGACTTTCATCGGCAATTACAAGCACACCACGTCCTACCACGTCGTCGAGCGCTACCACCGCGTCTCCTATGAAGAGCTCGACTACTCCGCGACGATGGACGACCCCAACGTCTGGGCGGAGCCCTGGACGATGTCGAGCAAGATGCGCCTGCACCCGGAGTGGCAAATTCAGGAGTACGTCTGCGAAGATAACAACAAGGACTATAAGGATCTGCTCGAGAGCAAGTAGCGCCGTGGCGCTGGACGAAATCGATCCGATAACGCGACAGGAAATCAGGAGGCCCGAAACAATGAGAATCAGAGCTGGAATCTTGTTGGCGGTGTTTGTCGCGCTGCTCGCGGCTCCCGTCGTGACGGCGCACCATTCCACCGCGATGTACGACATGGAGCACCCCAGCACCTTCAAGGGCACCGTCACGCGCGTCGAATGGACCAACCCTCACGGCTACATCTACCTCAACGTCAAGAACGACAAGGGCGGCGTCGACGAATGGGCCATGGAAATCAACAGCCCCAACTTTCTGCGCCACAACGGCTGGACCAGCGACATGGTGAAGCCCGGCGACGAAATCACCGTAACCGGCGGCGCCGCCAAAAGCGGTGCAAAAACCATGCGCTGTACCAGCGTAACGCTAGGCAACGGCCTCGTCCTCCGCTCCTAGGCGTGCCTCGGTTTTCGATTTAAGTTAGGGGCGGGCCTCAGCCCCGGGACGTTTTTCCTCACTCCCCATCTTCGGACCCATCCCGCGGAATGGCCAAAGGATAGGTTGACTTCACGATGCACCGGGGTACTATCGCGCGGGGGAATCGACGGTCATGCCGCATCTGTGCAGGTTGCTCCAGGAAAATTCCTTCATCATGTGGCTCGACTCCAACGTCATCCTGTCGTTGGTGCTCGAAATCATGCACTACTCCGGATTTTTCCTGATTGTCGGCACCACGGCGATCGTGGATCTCCGGGTCCTGGGTCTGGCGGGCCAAGAAGAACAGCCGTCGGCACTGGCCGAGCAGCTGCGGCCGTGGATGTGGACCGGCGTGGTGATGGCCTTCGTCTCCGGATTTTTCATGTTCTCCGCGGACGCCCTGGATTTCTACGAAGCCTACACATTCCGGTTCAAAGTCGGCATCGTGCTCGTCGCGTTGATTTGCGGCGTGGTGGTGTACAGCAAGACGCGCCGCTGGGAAAGGTTGCCTTCCATCCCGGTGGGGGCGAAGGTCCTGGCAATCATCTCCCTGGTGCTGTGGATTGGCTCGATTCTGGCGTCCGTCGAAGTGCCGGCGATTTCCGGCGTCGGATAGTTTCCATGCGGCGCCCGCGTTGCAAGTTGGGAATTGAGGTCCGCTCAAATGCTTAGCTTCTTCATGGCCATCGCGAAGTGGCTGCAAAGCACCTGGTGGGCGCTCGACATCAGCGGTTCCACCTGGATCTATCCCTTCGTGCAGGCCACGCATTTCACCGGTCTGTCGATGTGGATCGGCACGAACCTGTCGCTGGATTTGCGCATGATGGGCATCGGCAGGAAACGCCGCACGGCCGCGGAGCTTTCCGAAGCGCTCTTCTGGTGGAACTGGCTCGGGCTCCTGATCGCCATCACGGGCGGATTCCTGCTCTTTTCCAGCGCAGCGACCAAGTACATTCCCAACCCCGCATTCGAAATTAAGCTCGGCATCTTCATTCCTCTCGGCATCATCGTACATATCATCAATCAGCAGAAGGTGAAGACGTGGGGGGCTACCTCCGAATCCTCGGGCGTCGCAAAACTCATGGGACTCTTCGAGCTGCTGATCTGGTTTACGGTGATCACATGCGCTGTCTCCATTCCGAATTTCGATACGCATTAGCGCGCGTGAAATCTCGCTTCGGTTTCATCGTTCTCGTTGCGGCGTCCCTGTTATCCGTCTCCGGTTGCGGCGGTCACGGCAATAGCGAATCATCTCCGCCGTCCGCCGCCGTCGATCCCGCAATGGCCGGTTCGATCAGCGGCGCGGTCACGCTCGATGGCGCGCCCCCGGCCTGGAAGCCGATCGACATGAGCGCGTCTCCCGCATGCGTGCAGGCGAATCCATCGCCGGTGGTGCCGCCGATCGTCGTGGCCGGTGATAAAGGAGCTCTGGCGAACGTGGTCGTCTACGTGAAAGACGCGCCCGGTAACTACCGCTACGACACGCCGGCCGACACCGTCGTCCTCCAGCAGAGAAACTGCATGTACGAGCCGCACGTGGTTGCGTTGATGACCGGCCAGCCATTCGAGGTCCAGAACAACGACCCGACCATGCACAACGTCCACCCGATGCCGAAGCACAATCGTCAGTGGAGCACGTCGCAGCCGACTGGTTCGGCAGCGCTGAAGGAGACTTTCACACGGCCGGAATTTGCGATGCAGGTGCTGTGCAACGTGCATCCGTGGATGCGGTCAACCGTCTTCGTCTTCGATCATCCCTACTTCGCGGTAACGCCGAAGACGGGCGGCTTCGAGCTGAAAAATCTTCCGCCGGGTACGTATACCGTCGAAGCCTGGCACGAATCGCTCGGCACCCAGGACCAGGCGGTCACCATCGCGCCGCACGAATCCAAGTCCATCTCCTTCCTGTTCAAGTCGCCCTGAGGTTTCGCCCGCGGCCCCTCAGATCGGATGCAAGGACGTCCACGATTCCGTTGCGACGGGGCAGCCGGTTGGAGCATAATCGGGCGAAACGGATAGGGTCCGAGCGGTTGCGCCGGGTGGGTTGTGCAGGGCGCCGCCGAACGGAAACCCAGGGGGGCGAAGATGTCTTCTTCTGGCAGCCATCAAACGAAATTCCTTGGAATCGCGCTGGTCGCGGCGATGCTCGGCGCACTGGCGGCTCCGGCCTTCGCGCATCATTCGGGCGCGATGTTCGATCGTGACAAGACGGTTGAGCTCGTGGGCACAGTCGTCAGCTTCGGTTGGACCAATCCGCACAGCTGGATCGAGATCGAGGTGCCCAACTCCTCCGGTAGCACGGACAAGTGGGGAGTCGAGTGCAACAGCCCCAACAACATGGCGCGCTCCGGCTGGCGCTCGACCACTCTGAAGCCCGGTGATCAAGTGACGATCTCCGTGCACCCGTTGCGCGATGGCAGCAAGGGGGGCCGCTTCATCTCCGTGAAGCTCGCGGACGGCACCGTGCTCAGCGATATGGCCGGCTATCCCACAGGCGGCCCGTCGAAATGACCGCGCTGATGGCCAGGAAAATGACGAAGATCGCGCTCTGCGCGGCCTTTGTGGCGCTCGGGATCGCATCGCTCGCCTCGGGCGCCCGCGCGCAAGCGGCGAAGCCGGGAGATCCATTTCCCGAAGGCGCGCTCGCGCCCGACAATCTGGCGAAGCCGCGGCCCAAAGCGCCCTTCAATCTCACCGGCACGTGGATGGTCGATCTCAGCTCCGGCTTCAACTCGTTCATGTTCGGGCCGAATTACCCGAAGTTCAAACCCGAGGCGCAGGCGACGTTCGATGCAGGCAGGAAGGCCACAGCCCAAGGGCTCACGTTCCACGACGACATCGGCAAATGCTTTCCGGCGGGGATGCCCATGATCATGACGCGCGTCTGGCCCATCGCCATGATCCAGACGCCCACGGTGATTTACATGGTCAGTGGATTCGAGAATGCGCTGCGGCTGGTTTATATCGACGGCCGCAAGCATCTGGATCCCGACGTGGTCGTTCCGTCCTACAACGGCGAATCGATCGGCACCTGGGACGGCGACACGCTCGTCGTCGATACCACGGCCATGGTCCCCGATCGCCACTGGATCGATACGGGCGTTCCGGTCAGCAAGGATTTTCACATCATCGAGCGCATGCGCCTGATCAACGGCGGCAAGACGCTCGAGATCAAATACTCGCTCTTCGATCCCCAGAATTGGGAAGGCGAATGGACCAGCACAAAGCGCTGGAACCGCGTCGACGACACGGACATAACCGAAGTCGAATGCCTGCCCAACCTCAACGAGCACCTGCCAAGCACGCAATCGAAGCTGAATATTAATTAGCGCGGGCGGGATTGAGTGGCACAGCAACTTTTCCGCTTCCCTCGTGGATCGCTACGGCCGTGTGTGAGTCGGGGAGCGAGTTCAACCGCATCGTGCCGCGAGCGTAAATGATCTCTACCCCACCTGCGGCGCTCAGTTCAATGGCCTGCACTTCTTGCACCACGAGGCACGTTTCGCGTCCCACAACCGCATTCCTTCGTACCCATCGACCATGTCCTCAAACGTCAGGCATAGTCCGTCAACCTTGTGCGTGGAGAACGTAAATCTGAAAGATTGGACCGGCCTTCCGTCGCAAGCGGCCACGACGAGGTGGCTTTTGGTGAGTTCCAAACCGTCTATCTTCAGTGGGCTCTCGTGCGGCCAAGGGACCGGCGACCTCTTGTCAATCGTCAAGGAGAGGCTCCCTGGAGTGCATAACAAACGCGGAAAGATTGATGGTGGCCCTGCGGGGCTAGGCTGAACGCACAGCCATCCCTGCTCGGATTGAGCTGAGAATGCCGGATAGACGAGAAGCGCGACGACGAATGCGATTGTAGCAAGCTTCAATTTCTACTCCCATCTGTCAGCGGCGGTCTGGGCTGAAATTGCATCTGGCGGAGTTGGCTAAAAAGAATAGCTGGGGAGGCCTTCGGCGCGGGCTAGTAGCTCTGGCAATTCCTTCTGCGAGGCGCCGGCTTTGCTGCCGAGCTTGGTTTCGACTTCGCGGCGCATCTTTGTTGCCGTGTCCAGTTCGCTGCCGCCGGTCGTGGCGAGCAATTGTTCGGAATGGAGCAGGCAGGCGTAGACGAGATCGTCCGGCATTTGGTGGCGGCGCAGGAATTGGCCGTAATTGAACCAGTCGAGCGCTTCATTGTGCGCGTCGCCGGCTTTCGCGTCGAGGGCGAGCCCGCGTTCGTAGGACGCTGCGGCCAGTTTCACGTCGCCGAACTTGTCGCGCGAGTCGGCCATGTGAACCCAGGCGAGGCTTTCGAGTTTTGCATCGCCCGAAGCTTCCGCCATGGAGATGGCCGTGCGGTATTGGGCGAGCGCGGCCTCAGGCTGATTGGAATTGGATTGATCGTCGGCGAATTGAATGGCGCCGGAGATTCGCTGGTCCGTCGTGGCTGCGGGATCTTCGGGATCGACCGCCGCTAATCGCAGGAACTCGGCCCAGTGCCGTGCAGCGGCGGCGAATTCGCCACGCTGATCGAATGTTTCGGCCAGATAGAGATGGGCATTGATCTGGTTCGGATCGATGGTCACGGCCTTCTCCCAGGAATCGATGGCGTCGTCGGCGTGTCCGAGCCGCGCCGCAAGGATCCCGTAGCTCACGAGCACGTTTGGATCGCGCGGATAGAGCTCCATCAGCTTTAGGTAGCGGTCGTAGGCTTCCTGATACCGGCCGGCCTCAAGCAGCGCCCGCGCCCAGGCTTGCTGCAAACCTTCGTCATTGGGATTGATTGCCACGGCGCGTTCGAGCGCTTCGGCGGCCCCCCTGCGATCGCCGGCCTTTGCTTCGGTGGCCGCGATGCGGGATTGAATCGTGCTGTCCCAGGGATTCATGCGCGACGCTTCGACGAGCGACGACAGATTCTCCTCATGCGTGCCGAGCGCGAAGTGGATCTGATCGAATCCTCCCCAGAGAAAAAGCAGCGCGACGAGAGCCACGCGAAAGACGGGCGATGAAATCAGTCTGGCTGCCCGGGACGAGTGATCCGGAGCGTTCGCTTCGACGGTTGTTTCTTTTTTATCGGCGCCGCCGATCAACAGGCCCGAAATGCGCGAATCGCGCAGTTTCCAGAGCGCTCCATCGAGAATGAAATGATGGATATTCACGACGGCGGTGAAGATCAGGAAGCTGGTGGTGAAGTCGTAGTGCAGCACGCGGCTGACGATCCAAGGACCGGGGATGAAGAGAGCGATGCCGCCGGCGACGAGCGTGAGGAAATAGCCTGACAACCGCCAGCTGGATTGTCCCGCGGCGCGCGCTTCGCGGCTCTGGTAATAGCTGGTGATCCAGATGTATTGCGCCGAGTGCAGGACGGCGAGAATGCCGCTGCTGTAGCGTGTCTGCGGAATCTGCGCGTGCAACTCCAACAGCGTGGGGACGACGAACCAGATGAATTGAGTGAGCGCGAGCGTAAGCGGCGCAAGAAGCGTGCGCAGTCCGTGGCGCCGGACCAGCCGCGAGAAACCGAAAAAGATGAGGACTGCGAACGCGCCGCCGAGCAGGAGGCGGGCCGGCAGCGTGTATTTGGCGGCGAGGCCGAGCGAAAGGATCAGCGGATCGGTCGAACCGCCGGTTTCAAAGCTTGCGAGCAGCATCAGGTAGGAGGCCAAAAAGGCCGCGCGAATCGAGCGGCGCTCTCCGCGCTTCACATCCGCTCCGCTCCGCCGGGTGAACATCATCAGCAGGCCGAAATTTTGTCCGGTGTAGTGCCACGGGCTCCAGAGAATGTAGAGCGTGAAGACCCAGGGAAAGAGGCGATAGGACGCGTGGAGCAAAACGCCGGTGAGCACGAGCAGCAGCGTGATGTGCAGCGTGAAGATCTTGTATTTTTCGAAGTCGGCGCGCGTGTGGTAGGCGCGATAAACCGTGGCCATGAAATGCGGATAATTGAACGCCAGGGCGAGGAGGTAGAACGCGACCACCCAGGCGTGCGAGCGCGTCTGCGTAAGCAGCAACGCGGCACCGAGCAGGGGCGCGGACCACGCGCCGCAGCCGACAATGAGATCGAGCCACGGCCCGTAGATCCACGGCGAAGCGGCGGGCGCGGATGTGGGTGCGGAAACTGTGCCAGCGTGCGAGCTCAAGCGAATCACCTCTGCCCATTCACAGAACACCGAAAGTCTACAGCCGCCGCCGACCCTCGAGCGGCCGGGCACTCGCACCCATGTTGAAAGCGTAACGGACGAAGAGAGGCCCGCGGAGGGTCCGGCAAACTATCAACGTCGTTTCACCGGGCGATCCGCCCGAACCGGTGCCGCGCTGAATCGCATCAACTTGCCTATATTTTTCGTATCAATTCGTATATCGTAGGTCGCCTAAGACCCCGGGTGGCAGCGGCGGTGGATGGGAATAATTTCTCGAGGAGAAAACTTACGATGCATTTCGATTTGTCTGCAATAGTGTGTCGATTCCGGAGCGGCGGCCGCACGTGTCGGCCAGCCGTCTGCGTTCAACAATCAGCCGTGGCGCGATGGCTCGCGCTGCTGGCGTTTCTACTGGTCTGCGCGATGGGTGCGGTGGCGCAGGATTCCGCAAACATCAGCGGACAGGTGCTCGATTCCTCCGGCGCCCCGGTGAAGGAAGCGGTGGTGACGGCGCGCAATCTGGATACGGGCCTGGAGCGCTCGACGACGACTGACGATAAAGGCCGCTATGAGATTCATGGGCTGCAGCCGGGGCAGGTCGAGGTCCGAGCGGCAAAACAAGGATTCTCCGAGCACACAAACTCGGCCATCAGTCTGGCGGTTGGCCAGGGCACCACAGCGGACATCAAGCTACAGCCGAAGGTCGCCGACGTCTGCGCTAGCGGCCGCGAGTTCGCGACCACCGATTGCGCGCTGACTTTTCACGGCGTGACGCTGTACGGCGCCTATGACCTCGGCATCGGCTGGGTTAGCCACGGCTTACCGGTAAACGGCTATAACTATGAAGGTGAATCTCTGGTGAATCGAAACGCCAACCACTCCCGATTCCTTCCCGCACCGAACAACCTGCAGCAGACGGGTCTGGGCGTCAGGGCCAAGGAAAATATCGGGCACGGGTGGTCCGTGGTGTTCAACGCCAACACCGGCATCAATCCGAATTCCGGGCTGCTGGCCAACGCGTCGCTCACCGATATCCAGAACAACGGTCTTCCGAGGGCCAGCTATTCGGAAGCCATTGACGGCGCGCGGGCAGGCCAACCGTTCAACGACGAATTCTATGCGGGCGTCTCGAACGAGATGTTCGGCACACTGACCTTCGGCCGGCAGCGCGCTCTGGGAACTGATGCGATGCTCCAATACGATCCGGCCGGCGGCGGTTATGCGTTTTCCTACATCGGGTATAACGGCACGATGGCGGGCGGCGGCGACACGGAAGACACCCGTTGGAACGACGCGCTGAAATACCGCCTGACGTATGGCCCGGTGCATTTCGGCGCGATGTATAAATTCGTGGATGGTATTGGAGGCTGCTATTCGGCCGTCGCAGGCTTTACGGCGGCCAACTGCACCCCGGAAAAGCCGCATAACAACGCCTGGGGATTCGACCTGGGCGGTGAATACCATAAGTTCTCCGCCGACGCCGTCTACCAGCATTACAACCAGGCGATCAGCGTCTTGAACCCGTTGCTGGGGCCGCAGAGCCAGAGTCCGTCGCAGTCGTTTCAGTCGACGACAGACAGCATCAATACGGTTCAAATCACCGGGGTGAATCTGATACCCACGAACAATACCGTGTATGGCATCGTGACCGACAACAACGCATTCCTGGTCGCCGCGAAGTATGCGTGGAATCCGTTCAAGTTTTATGCGGGCTACGAATACATCTGGTACAACAACCCGTCGCACCCGCTGGGCATCGGCGCCGATGACCAGGGCGGCTACCTGATGAGCGGAGTCGAAGACAACAACCTTGACTCTCAAAAGCAGGTGCTGATTTGGTGGGGTGGCGCGAAGTACTCGTTCGACAAGAAAACGGACATCACTTTGTCGTGGTATCAACAGCGGCAGAACACTTTCCGCCGTAATCCGTCGACCTGCTCGCCCGGAAATTTCCGCAGTTCCTGCGCTGGGACGCTCGACGAGGTGTCGCTCTATGTGGATCACCACTTTACGCCGCGCTTCGACGGGTTCGCCGGAATCGCGTATTCGTATGTGACCGGCGGCCTGGACATCGCCATTCCGCATGGCCCCGGTGTCCCTTACAACTTCCCCGACAACTTTGCTCCAACAATCGGTGCTCGTTTCGCGTTCTGATTGTTTCCGCGGCGCGCTCAGTCAAGAGTCCACGCGGGGGTACTCGAAGAGGGGCTCGGAAAAAGCAGGCGGCAAAAGAAACGGGGGAGGCCCGCATCGGCCTCCCCCGTTTTGATTTGGGTGTTTGGTTTGCTTACGGCAGTACGTATCGGAACGAGGTGAAGACCATGTTCTCGTCCGAGTGCGGTGCGCCGTTGGGAACGCTGTAGGGAAGTCCGTCTGCGCCCGTACCGCTGGCCACACCGCGCCAGGTGTTGCGGACGTAGTTGGAGTACTGCATCCCGTATTGCACGGTGCCCTTGGGGCCCTTGTAGAAGCGATACCAGAAGCTGACCGTTCCTTCGATCAGGTTGCGGGTGTCGCCGGTGCAGTTCTGGGTCGCCCCGGGAATGAACCCGTTCGAACCGGCCACGCCGGTTGGTACGCCCGTGCTGGCCGAAGTGGACTGCGCCGCGTAGGGAAGCTGTTCGGCATCGCAGCCAAAGTTATTGAGGCCCGTGGCGCCGTAACCCTCATTGAAGGCGCCGCCCAGCGTCTTCTGGTACTGAGCGCGTGCCTCAAATTCTCCACCGACGTAGAAGTTGATGTCGAGCTTCGGCGTCGGGTGGAGTTGCAGGGTGCCGAGAGCCTGGAAGTTCCGGATCGCGGCGAGCGTGCCGTCGTCGATGCTTGGCGCGCCGGAAGAAGGCTCGAACCGAGTGGTCAGGTCCGAAAGGCCCCCTGAACCGTATCGTCCGACGCCGTCGCCGCCCAGGAAATGGACGCCGACGTCCACTTTCTTCTGGAGCAGGTTCCAGCGAGCGTTGGCGAACACGCCGCCGCCTGCGCGATTGTCGTTGTAGGCTCCCTCGGCACTAAATTGGTCTGCGACCGCGGTCGTAGCGCTCGTTGGCAAGGTCCCGCAGATGGCGCCGACGCCGGTGCCGCTAGCGGTCACGCAGGGGAAAACGCGATCGCGGAAGTCGCTGAAGAGTCCGCCAACCTCATAGTGACCGAATCCCGGTTCCCAGACCGCCTTGACGATGATGTCCGGAGACGGGTTGTACTGATAGGTGCCCAGCGGGTTATAGAGACCGCCGCTGGTCCCAAACGCGCCGAGCAGGAAGTTGTTGTAGACGTTTGGGAGCAGGACGGCGGTGGTGGTCCCGGTGCCGGCTGTATTCTCGGCAAGGACGCGAGTGCCGTTGAGTGCAGCAGCCGAGCATAGTCCATTGGTGGTGAACCCGACGAGTGTCGTGTTGTCCGGCGCGCAGGTGGCCGTCGGGTTGCCGTGGGTTGTAAGAGTGGCTTGGCTTTCTTCAACCGAAGCGCCGAGCCAGAATTTATTGTTGAAATTCTTAGTTACGCGGAAGCCGTACTGCCGGGCCCAGCTGAAGCCGGTGACGTACTGCGCGTCGATGACCTGCGGCAACGCTTCGGTACGGTTGTCCATGCCGTGCGTGGTTTCGGTCAGCAAGCTCCACTGCTGGCCGCCGGTGAATGTCCAGCCACTATCGAGGGCCGCTTGAGCCCAGATTTGGCGCTGGCGCAGGGAATAGCTGTTGCTCTGGTTATTGTTCGAGGTGGTGGCGGCGGAAAGGAAGTCCGCTTCGTAATAGCCGCCGATCTTCGCGCCGTCGAGCTTGCCTTCCATGAGCATGCTGATTCGGGATTGCCGGCCGCTGGCCTGAAATTCACTCATGTGGGCGTTGGACGATCCATCAAACGGAGCGGAATTAAACGGCGTGTTCACGTCCGATGCCAGGGCCTTGGAGCGCCACACTGTTTCCGCCGCGAAGAAGCCGCCGGGAGTCAGCGTGATGCCCTTGAACTGGATCGAAGTGGGGGGGCCGGGGTTTTCCTGGCTCGATCCGCCGCCGAGGGCGGCGTTCGATGCAATCGCCGCGCTGGGCGCGCCGGAGATCGACTCGCCATCCGCCGAGGAGCTGTCGCCGCTAGTCGCGGTCGCCGCCTTCAGTTGATTCTCGAGCAATTCCATTTTCTGCTGCTGCTCCGCCAATTGGCGGGCCTGGGATTCGAGGAGTTCCCGCAGTTGCTGAAGCTCGGTGGATACCTCCATGCTCGAGGGTTCGGCCTTGGTTGCCGGATCCGCAGTCGCCGCGGGGGCGTTTGCGGGCTGGGTGGCGGCGGTCGAACTGGTGGGGTTCGACGTCGCCGCACTGTCCTTGTCTCCCGGCGCAGCGTTGCTCGCCATCACGGGCGACACCGCCAAGCCCAGGGATAAAATAGATGCTGCAAGTGCTCGCATTCATTCCTCCTTGAATTTCACTTCAAATCGCACTGCGACTAAGACTGTCAACACGGAGAATTCGACCAACCGCTTCCCCTCCGACACGTTTTCAAGTGATCGATCCGACAAAGTACGATTGGCCCTGATTGAGTAGGGATCCGCAGGTCCGCGCGCACAATTCATGCACACAGACTCCTCCGAGCATCCTGACTCTCGCGAAGACTTACGTGCGGCCACTCACCCCAAGTTGCTGAAATAAGTCGACCGAACGTTAATCGCGGCCATTGAACCTTGGGTGATAGAGATGTTAATAGTGTGTTACAGAACGGCGGAGAGGTTCTAGTACCTGCGGGAAGGCGGGCTCAGTAACCGAGGCGAGGGTTTGAACCACCCGCCTCGGAGACAGCCAGGTCAGAGACTTCAGCGAAAATCCCGAAGAGTGAGATCTGAGTCGCGAGCGACGATCCCGCCCCTACTCCCAGCCGGTCTTCGAATTGTACGGCGCCGTGAAGCCCATGGCCTCAATCTCATGGATCTTGCCGCCGCTCACCTTGTAAATGTGCGCGGCGGGTAGATCAAAGGGCTTGAAGTTCATGTCCGTGTGATCGACGCCTGGAACACCAACGATCTTGAGCTGCTTTTCCTCCATGGGATGGCGGAACTGCGAAAGGCCGAAGACGAGTCCCGTCTCGGGGTCGGCGATTTCGACGCGACGCGGCTCGATGCGCTTGATGTAGCTCATCGCGCGCGTATCGAGTTGAGCGGCGCAGCCCAAGGCTCCGAGGGAGCCGAAGCCGGGGGTGGCGGGCGGCGGATTGCCGGTGGTCTGCATGCCGTTTTCGCGACGAACGCAATCATCGGCGAATGGGGCGGCGTGGCCATTGCTGGTGGTGAGCGCCTCGTAATAGGAGGCTCCGATCGTCAGCATCTCATCGCGGGGCACGCGCTGATCGGGAGCAACCTTGGCCGAAAACGCCGGGCGCGGCGTGACGAGATTCACCAGGCTCGTCGGACGGAGATCTCGCGCGATCAAGTGTTCGGCCTCGACGATCTGTCCGTCGCGTATCTTCAGCCTCAGGCCGATCTCAATGGGGCGATTGTTCTCTTCCATGACACCCAGGAAGCCGATTTCTTCGGAAACGGTATCGGGCACGTAGATCTTGAAAGTGGTCGGAATGGCCGAGGCCGTCTTCCACAGCCCCTCGCCCGGCTTCATCGGGACGATGTTTTCGACGAACTTTAGGTCGGGTGACAACTTCACGATCGACGGATCATGTGCCACCAGACCGGCCAAATAAATATTGGTGGTTTGGATCAGGCACGCGCGATCACACGAGACAGCCTGTGTCTGCGAGATGAGCGCCGGAGCAAGAGCGCCGACCGAGACGATTGAGGCGAGCAAAATCGCCAAAACTTTCATTCTGGTTTTCAATGGATCCTCCCTGGGTTATGACTTCTACCACGCGATGCGCGTTCCTACCAAAGCTCGGCGCTGGCGATCCGCGCTCCTTCGGCGAGCGACGCAAATTTTGCCCACATCACCGAAACGGCGGCACGCTCGATGTACTGAGCCTGCGCGAAGCCGCAATCGCTGCCGGCGATGAGGTTCTCACGACCGACCAGGCGCGCGAGGCGAATGATGCGGTCGGCGATCAGGCGCGGATGTTCGACGGTGATAGTATGGTGGGTGATCACGCCGGGGATCAGAATTTTTCCGGCGGGCAGCTTTTTCCCTTCCCACACGCGCCATTCATGTTCGTGCCGCGGATTGGCGGCTTCGATCGAATAGGCGCCCGCGCGAACGCTCAGGATGAAGCCTACGATTTCAGCCAGCGGGGCGTCCGCAAGATGCGGCACGTGCCAGCTGCCGAAGCACACGTGGTAGCGGACGCGGTCTTCCGGAATTCCCTGCAAAGCATGATTCAAGGCCTCGATGCGCAGGCCGGCCCACTGCCGATACTTCTCCGGGCTTTGCTGCACGTAATGGTCATACATATTCGCGAGCACGGCGTCGTCGACCTGCACGACGATGCCGGCTTCGTGGATCGCGCGATATTCGTCGCGGAGGGCCCCCGCGACGGCGTATACATATTCCTTCTCGGTAGGGTAATACTCGTTGATGCCGTTGAAGACGGCGCTGGCCGGCGCCACAACGGGAAGAAACGCTTCCTCGACCTTCACGGACTTCAGCGCGTCTTTCAGGTTCCGAATGTCACGATCGATGCTGGCGTGATCGCCGTACTTGATCGGGCCGACGCACGCTTCCGTCGGCATGCCATTTTTCATCGTGGGGAATTCGGTGGCGATCACGTCGGGGAACCGCTCAAGATCGCGCCCCAGCCACTGGATGGGCCGCACGTCGTTGGGGCGGTGCTCGAAGCCGGTCGTGCGCTCCAGAATGTAATTCGCCCAGCTCGACTTTCCGAATTCTCCGTCGTTGACGATGTCGATGCCCGCCTGCGCCTGCATCTTCACCACTTCCGCGACGGATTCGCGGAGCACTTCCTCGTAGCGTTTCCTGTTTTCAGCCGATTCACCCGCCGCCGGCGTAATTTCCCGCAGCCTCTGCGGGCGGACGATGCTACCGACGTGCGTGGTCAGTATTCTCTTTTCGCTTCGTTTCATTCGGTGGGGTTCCCGGGTCGGTGGAATTGATCAATTGCTGGTTGTCGATCCCCGCGGGGCCACGATCGGCTCCAGCGTGGCGATGATTTCCTGGCGGCGATCCTCGAACCAGGGCGGCAAATGGAGCTTCGTGCCGAGCGTCGCCGCCGGTTCATCCTTCTCGAAGCCGCCGGGGACGTTGCAGCAGCACTCGACCAGGATTCCTCCGGGCGAGCGGACGTACATCGAATGGAAGTAGTAGCGATCCTTGATTTCCGAGGCGTCGGTATAGCCGAGTTCTTCATAAATGGCCTTTTGCGCGGCCATCGCTTCGTCGTCGGCAACCCAGAGCGCAATGTGATGTACGGTACCGGCGCCGAACGTCCAGCTGCCCGGAGCGCGATCCGGCTCGTGCTGAAGGATGAGAGTCTTGTTCGCGCCACCGGAGCCGATTTCGAATCGGTGATAGGTGCCGTCCACGCCCGTCTTGCGGAAGCCTATCGCCTCGACGAGGAATTTTTCTTGCTCGCTTATGTCGCGTACAGAAAGCACAGTGCCATGAAAGCCGTGAATGGCTTCGCCCGCGGCGATTTCCTTCGTGGTCCAGGGGACGCGCTGATCGTCTTTGTCCTCCAACACCTCGAACGACAAGCCGGCGGGATGGCTGAATCGGATGAAGTGCTGGCCGAAGCGTTCCCCGATCGAGCTGTGTTCGACCTTGTGTTTCTTGAAATGCTCCTGCCAGAACGGCAGCGCGCCTTTCGCGACCGTGTAGACGATCGACTGCACCTGGCCCGATCCACGTTTTCCGGGGCGGTTCTTATAGGGAAACGTGGTCATAATCGAGCCGGGCTCGATATGGGCGTTCGAATAGTAGAGATGATAGTGCGGGGCCTTGCCGTCCATCAGGACGGTTTGCTTCGCCAGTCGCTGGCCGACGACGCCGGTGAAAAAGTTGACGTCCTCCTGCGCGCCCGCGGCGCAGGCAGTGATGTGGTGGTATCCGGTGGCTACGTAGTTCACGAAGGTCTCCTGTGGAAATATTTGAATCAGCTGCCCGCCGGCGCCGCGCTGCGGGCCGTCGCCGAGAATTCCGACGGGTGACTCCAATCTTCATTCACAACTTCTACTACCGGACGCAGTCTGGCGAACGGCTCTTCCCCCGTCAACCGGTTGGCTGCCTCGATCGGGCGCGCCGCCGTGCCCATCGGTTCAAACTCGGGGAGTTTGCTCGAGACGAGGCCCGGCAAGGCGGTCCCGTTTTGGGGCACGAAGCGACTGCGGGCGCGTGTGCGATCGACTAAACAGGGATGTAGTACGCTGGGCGAGCGCGAATCAGGTTGCCACAGGCTGGCCGCGCGGCCAGCCCGATTTGATGGGTCGTGTGGAGCAGAAACCGCCATGCAAACACCCCTACATCAGGTCGTGCGGCGGTCCCCCCACCCGAAGACTGCTGCCGTTAGCCTATCTAGAATGTAAACTTCGCCGCGAATTGGAACTGTCGCGGGTTGAGCATCGTCCTCGGCAAACCGAAGTTCGAATTCGGATTCGACGGGATGAACAAACACGTCGAGGAAACGTTCGCGAGCGGATTCGGGTTTGCGCCCGCTCCCGAGCATGCGGTGGGGCCGCCACCGGCAAACGTATCCAAGGTGATGGGAGTCGACGCAAAGCTCCCGACGCCCGAAATCGCCAGACCATCACCCACCGGGCAGGACTGCGAAGCCGATTCGGACTGAATGGCGCGGCTGACAGCGTCCCGATAGTGCCGGGGGATCATCGCATTCCCCGAACCGCAAAAGACCGGCGAACCGTACACCGACGTCACCTCATCCACGTTCGAGCGGTTGAGCAGGTTGAACGCGTCCACGCTGGTTTCGAGTCTCAATCTTTCCGTGAGCTGGAAATAGCGCGCGAGGTGCAAATCCCAGCTGTAGAGCGGGTCGCCGATATAGGTGTTCCGCGGAATCATTGTCGCGCAGGTTGCGGTAGTCGTGCAATCGCCCGCGTGATCCACCGGGGCTCCTCCGACGCGATCGGTCGCGCCGCCGGCGACGTCGTTCAAGGTATTCGATCCGTAGTAGATGGTGAACGGACGACCGGACTGGAGAGTGATGATGCTGCTGAGAGTGAAGTGCCGCAGGAACGTATCATCAGGTCCGAGCGCCGTAAAATTCGTTACCAAGCGGTGTCTTGCATCCTGGTTCGAGTTCGCACGTTCTGACTTGTAATCGAATTGGTTCGGCGGCAGGTTGATGAAGGTGGTGAAGTTGCCGTTGTCAATCGTGTGCGAATAGGTGTAGTTGGCGGTCATGTTGAACCACTTCACCCGCTCGATGAACGTGAGCGTTCCACCGTGATAGGCCGCGTTGGCGACACCGTTGTTATAGTCCAATAGGCCGTAGCTCATGCTCTGCAGACCGGCGTCCGGCCCGGCGCCGGCGAACCAGGGACCGAGTCCGGCCAGAGCACCCGTCGTGAGCACTGTCGGCGTGCCCGAGGCACACTTCGAGAATTTGCCGTTGGGCAAAATCAAGCCCGGCACTGCATCGGGAAACAGAGGAGGACCGGCGGGGCCGCTCAAAGGCCAGAAGCCGGTGTCGATGGCAGCGGATTCCTCGCCGCTAATCGTCGTGACCCCGCCTTCCTGGGAGGGATCGGTTGTTCCCAGCGGGCAGGGCACGTTGATGTTGTTGCCGCGAACCAGCCTGTGGGCTCCAACAAAGAGATAGGCCGCGTTGACGGCCATGCCGTGTCCAAATTGATGGTCAACCTCCGCGCTGGCCTGCTCGGCGTAAGGCGTCTTGCTGACATTGTGATCCATTCCGCCGGCTCCGACTCCGCACGCGAATGTCGTGTCGCATGTGCCGACGAGCGAAATGTCGTTCGTCTGTCCCTCAGGCCCGGCCGTATAGCCGCCCGTCTGGATCACGCTGGCGGCGTAGCCCGCTGCGCCCGCACCAGCAGGAAATCCGAAGATTTGATAACCCTGTTCGGTCTGATTGAGGTTCGTCATGGGAAGCATCTGAGGTAGAACCGTGAGGTTCTGGCCCGTGATTCCTACGGCGCCGCCCGCTAGGCACGGCGGAACCTGTGGGCTGCAGCCGAGACCAGGAACAACCTTCTGGGTGTTGGGCACGAAGAAGAACGTCAGGTTGTAGCGATCATCAAACATCCCAAATCCGGCGCGGACGACGGTCTTGCTGTTGGGTGACCAGGCAATTCCAACGCGCGGTTGCCAGTCGCCGTAATCGGGTTTCACGAATTCCGCGAGCCCGGATTCATAATCCCAGCGCAGACCCAGGTTCACGGTCAGCTTGGGATTGATCCTCCACTGATCCTGCGCGAAGAAGCCCCAGTAGCCGTGATCGATTTCCTTTGAGAAGGTGTTGAAGAGTTGCGGCGGGAAAGCGTTCGCCCAGGTCGAAGTATTCAAGGCAGTCCCGCTGCCGCTGACGACGAGTGGCGGCCCGGACGTGAAAGATCTCGACGCGGGAACCTCGACGCCCGCGTAGGTGAATACCACGCCGTCATCCTGCGGCACCGGGCATTGCCCTGAAATCGCGTCAAGAGCCGCCGACGTGGGATTCAAATTGTCGGTGGCACCTGGGCCGTTGTAGAACTCCGCGAAATTGGCCAGGCAGGAAACGCCGGGAACCAGCATGCGGACAGGCATGAAGCCTGGAAAATTCTCGAGGCTCCACAGATAATTGCCATCGAATCCGAATTTCGCGACGTGATTGCCCTTTACCCATGAAAGCGAATCGCCGGCCTCGACGCGGCTCTCATAGAGCCGGTCGTTCGTTCCGAAGTTGTGGCCGATTTCCAGATCGTTCAGGATGCTGAAATCCGGCTGTCCGGTCATACCGGGAAAGTTATAGTGCCGGCGGGCGTATTGCGCGAGGAACGTGTTGACGAGAGTGGGGGTCAACGTGGTGTCCAGCGTGCCCACGAGCGATTGGTCGCGGATGAAGAGATCGCGGCCACCGCTCGGCACGCCGATGCCGCCGCCGTCGAGCGTCTGTCCCACCAGTTCGCCGGCATCGCGCGCATCTTCCGCGTTGTAACGAATCGCGAGGCGGTTGGAGGCATTGAACTGATGATCGACGCGGGCAAAGCCGTAGTCGTTATTGGTCGTCTTCAGAAAATCGTGCAGAAACCCCAGCGCCTGAGGGAAGGAGAGCACTTGTCCGGGGAAGCCGCCGTCGCATCCCGACAAGCCCAACTTGGAAGTGCATCCTTCTGGGGCCAGACCCATCAAGGCTTTGGCTTCGTCGATGATCACCAGATTTGGTGTACCACTGTTCGCGGCCAAATTGCCAGTAACCAAGTCAGGCGGAAACAGAGGCGATTCCGCGCGGCGCTTGCCTTCGTAGTTGATGAAGAAAAATGTCTTATCCTTCTGAATCGGCCCGCCGAGGGTGGCGCCGAACTGATTCTGTTGCAATGTGTCCGGCAGCGCCACGGATTGCAAGCCGGGCTCCGGCTTTTGCAGCAGGTTGGCTGAATCGAGCGCGTTGTTCTGGAAATATTCGTACGCGGAGCCGTGAAAATCGTTTGTGCCGCCCTTGGTTACGATGTTGACGATGCCGCCAATCGCGCGCCCGTATTCCGCGCCGAAGCTGTTGTTGACCACCCGGAATTCCTGCACCGATTCCTGCGGGGGAGTTGAGCGCTGAATGCCGCTCGCGGTGTTGACAAAATCCGCGCCGTCCACGGTGATTTCGTTGCTAAACGCGCGCATGCCGCCGAAAGAAATCTGGGTCGCTTCATATTCCGTGAAGGTCGTGCCGAGGCTCGTGCGGCTGGTGGAAACGCCGGGAGTCAGGAGCGCGAAATCCGTGAACAAACGGCCGCTCGTGGGCAATTCCTGAATCTGCGTTTCGCCGACGACGGAGCTGATCTCTGTCTTCGTGGGCTCGATGACCTGCTCTTCCGTCGTGACCACAACTTTTTCGCCCTGGGACTCAAGTTGCATCCCGAGATTGATCGTCGCGACTTGGCCGACGGTGAGCACGATTCCCGTTTGCGTGTAATTCGCGAAGCCAGCGAAACTCGCCTTCAGCTCGTAGGTTCCAGGCTGCAAGTTCGCGATGGCGTAGTAGCCGCTGGCGTTCGACGTCGCGCTGTAGGAAATGTCCGTCGCCGGATTGCGGAGCGTGATGGTGGCGCCGGAAATTGAGCCGCCGCTCGGGTCAGTGACCGTGCCGTTCAACTGCGCGTTGCCCAAACCCTGTGCACGTGCAGGTACCGAGGAGCTCACCAAGAGAAGCGCCATTGCAAACGCCAGGACGAAAAGTTTTTTCATTCCCCACCTCTCGGACAGTGAGAGTCCGATCTCAATTGTGGCAAGAGCGCCAGAACCTTGTGCGTCCACCCCGCTGACACCCGGCCCAGACCCGTTTCTGCATCGGGTACTTACTACGGGCGACACTGGCATGTCAACACTAAGTTGTATTCATTTCAGTCAGTTTCCGTGGAATATGCCATTTGTTTTCTTCCAGCTTCCGGCCGTCCGGTCTTGACATGTATACATATGCTTGACACCCTGGCAGTGTCGCGGATATCGTTCGCCACCGCTTGCGCGGAAATCGCCACAGGTTAAACTGGATACGATGAACACACTCAAGCGAGCTGGATTTGCAGCGTTCCTGACGCCGTTCCTGTTGCTGGCGAACGCATACAGCCGGCCTCTGTTTGCTCAACAAGACCCCTCCGGCACGTGGGCCCCGCGTTTTGATGAAGACCAGCGCGAGCGACTGGCCGGTGCGGAAATTGGCGATTATCTGGGGCTACCGATTAATGAGGCCGCTCGGCTGAGGGTCGACACGTGGGACGCCGCGATTGTCGAGCTGCCCGAGAACCAGTGCCGGCAGCACGGATCCGATTACGGTTGGCGCGGGCCCTCGCAGCTGAGCATCTGGAAAGAAGTGGATCGCGCATCTCAGAAGGTAATCGCGTATCACACGCATTTGTCCGCCTACGGAGCAGAGCAGACGATCTGGATGGACGGACGGCCGCACCCGCCCGACTACGCGCCGCACACGTGGGCTGGTTTTTCGACGGGACATTGGGAAGGCGACATTCTCGTGGTGAACACCACGCACCTGAAAGAAAACTGGCTGGGGCTGAACGGCGTGCCGCGCAGCGATATGGCTACGGCGAGCGCGCATATCATGCGGCACGGGGATTGGCTGACGGTCGCCGCGATTACCTACGATCCGGTCTATTTGACCGAGCCGCTGATCCGCACAGCCGATTTTCTCTACAGCCCGCAGGCGCAGATGGCGCCGTGGCCTTGCGAGTCAGTCGATGAAGTGGATCGTCCGGCGGGAGTCGTGCCGAATCACTTAATGGGCGCGAATCCGTTCATCGAGGAGTTCGGGCGCCGATATCACGTTCCGATCGAAGCCACGCGCGGCGGTGCGGAGACGATGTACCCGGAGTACAAGCAGAAGGTGGCGAAGATGCCCATCCCGCCGCCGTTGCCGAAGAAGGCGCCCGCGAATCAATAGACTCGCAACTGGCTGGCTTACAGGCTTTCTCGGTGGGACCCATACAGTGAAGGCCCGCGGCTGGAGCGGTCGAATCCCCAAGGTTCAGGCTTAGAATCAGCAAAAATGCCTTGTAAATCTCGTTTTTGCCGAGTCTGATCGCCAAATCTAGGGGTAGCAGCGTTCCGCCGGACCACATCCATTTGTCGATCGAATCGCTTCGCGAATAGCTCACGTTGGCGACCGTTCCCCCGCACGGCGACGTCGAACCGACGAGGCACGTTTCTCGGGCTTGTTATTTGTGCCGCGCAACTTCCTGATGCGTGCGCCAGCCTTCGGCGTACTGCGTGCGCGCTACTTCGGAATACGGCACAGGGCTCACAGTCGCGCGAATCTTCGTCTGGACGTGCCGCTCGACGGCGGGCTTTTTCGATCCGCCGTTTTCCTCGCCCCATACGAATGTGACTTCCGTGCCCGGCTCGGCATATTCCTCTTTCACGATGGCCAGCGTAAGCATGCGGCCTTCGTTCGAGCTGTAGCCGCACCAGGTGGAGACGCCGACCGTCTTGCCGTCGCTCATCACTTTGTCATAAGGCAGCGTGGAGTAGACAGCCGACGGAAAGTCGAAATACTTCGCGCGGTCCGTCTTGTTGAACATTGTGTTGAGCGCGTGCGTCACTTCGTTGCTGTCGAGCGCGAGCGTAACCTTCTTGCGATGCGGACCCTTGGCCATCTTTTCCAGGGCCGCGCGGCCGATGAATTCGTGATCGAACTTCACGATCGGGCCGTAGCCGAGGTCCCACGGCGTAAGGTAGTAGTCCTCGATATTGTTCGAATAAAAGCTGCCGCCCAACGATGCAATCGCTTCGTAGCAGTTCGCCGGGAGCCATTGCCGGTAGGGCTTCATTTTGTCGCCGGAGTACACGGCCGGCATGGGGGAGGGAATCCATCCCGATTCCAGGGTGTTGGACGAATAGGCGCGCGCGCCCACGAGGCGCAACCCGAATTCCTTCCCGGCTTCGAAAATCGCCATTCTCACAGGCTCGCCGTCTTCCCATGGACCAAAAAGCTCAAATCCCGGTTGTCCTGCCATGCCGTGGCGCAGTGCGCGGACCTTCTTTCCGGCGATTTCCATCGTGGTCATGTTGAAGAATTTCAGATCCGGGGGAGTTTTCCCGGTGACCTTCTCGATCGTCTTCATCGCATTCGGGCCCTGGACCTGAAATCGATACGCTTTGCGAACGATCGGGCCGGTGCGGGCGGCCGCGCGCTCATCGCGCTCGAACTTCACGTTGTATTTCCCAGTTTCGCCCTGGTATTGCACCCAGTTGTGGACCGACGGGCGCCCGACGAGATTGAAAAGATCCTTTTCGAGATAAAACAAAATAACATCGCCAATCACGTAGCCGTCGTAGTTGCACGGGACAAACTGTTTCGCCTTGTCCGGTTCGAAATTCTTGAAGCTGTTGATCCCGGTGTCGGAGAGAAGCCTGAGGGCGTCAGGGCCGGATACGTACATGTCGGTCATGTGATAGGACTGATTGAAAAGCACGCAGCTCTGTTGCCAGGCGCGCTGCTCGTCTCTCCAGTTCGAATATTCGCTGGCGACAACGGGATAGACATACGGCCCAGTCTGCGAATTGCGAAGATGATCGACTGGATTTCCCGCTGCCTGCAACACGTCCTCAAGACTCTTGTGACTCACTGTTTTTCCCCTGGGTGGAAGTTATTTGGCGGAATCGACCTCGGCATCCTGGTCAGACGAATGGCCTTCGCCGCTAAAGCCCCGCGCGGAAGATAAAAGACCGCTGGGCATGGTGTCAAGGCCATTGTACTCGAACCCCAATTCTATGCATCCACAAAAATGCATGATGCATTCCGATGGAAATCGTGATTAGGCATACAACCTACCTATTTTCTAAGCTTTCATTCGAGTTCATGGCATTCCTGCCAAGGTCAGCACAGGGCATGAATGTCTTCCGATACGCAATTTATGTATACATATTTATCTTGACAAGTACATTCCGCCTGTATTATCTAGCCACCACCAAGGGGCCCGGGTGGGTTCCGCACTCGCGCTTCTGAGCTTCTAAATTGAAGGGACGGTGGGAAATGGCTAATCGCCAGGGGATTGGGAAGCGTATTAGTGCGTCTCTATGTCTGCTTGTCCTCGTTGCACTCTTCTCCGCGGGTCATGCGCAGGGCCAAGCGGAAACCGCTTCGATTTCAGGGACCGCCACGGATCCTTCCGGCGGTGCCGTCGCTGGAGCGAAAGTCGAAGCGACCAACGTGGGAACGAACGTGGCCCAAAACACCATCACCGATCCTGCCGGCCGCTACACGCTGGCCGATCTGCCCGTCGGCACCTACGACGTGTCTGCCGCCATCGCTGGCTTCAAGACCGTAGTGCATACCGGTGTCGTCCTTGCCGTTGGTGGTTCGGTGGTCGTCGATTTCGCGCTGCCTGTCGGGCAAATCACTCAAACAGTCAATGTCGAAAGTGAAGTCTCCCGCGTTGAGACAACGACATCCGAAGTTTCCACCCTCATCAGCCCTGAGCAAATGCGCGATCTGCCGCTGAATGGCCGCAATTTCGAACAGCTCCTTACCCTCGCCCCTGGCGTGTCGACGATTGGGGCGGCGCTCAACGCCGTGACCGGTCGACTCTATGGCATGCAGAACAACTATTCCATTTCCGGCTCGCGCCCTACCGGCCAGATGTTCTTGCTGGATGACACTGACATTCGGGATTTCTGGGAGCATGGCACGGGTTCGGGTTACAGCGGGACGTCGCTCGGCGTGGAAGCCATCGGCGAATTCCAGGTGCTCACGAACACTTACACGGCCGAGTTCGCAGGCAACGGCGCTGTCGTAAACGCGACCTCACGCTCCGGGACCAATGATCTCCATGGAGGCGCATACGAATTCTTCCGCAACAACGTTTTAGACGCCCGCGACATCGTCGATCCCTTGTCCGGCCCTCCCCCGTTCCGGAGGAATCAGTTTGGTGTTGACCTCGGCGGACCCATTAAAAAGGACAAGCTGTTCTTCTTCGGCAACTGGGAGGGGCTCCGGCAATCTCTTGCGACGACCACGGATCTCTTTCTTCCCGAGCCGTACGTCGTGCAGGGGATGATGGTATGCAATAGTCCTACCGGCGATGGTCCTGTCGCGATAACAGGCGCTTGTGTTCCCTCAACCTCGGCAAACAGTACAGACCCGGGAGTCATGATCGGACATGTTACGGGCGCAAATGTAGGGGAGCAGCAAAGCGCGGCGCTGTACAGTCTTTGCCACGGCTGTCACCTAATCACGCCTACGCTGACAGAAAACCTGCTCCCCGGAAACAGCGCCTGCCTTCAGGCGGGTTGTGATTTCGGCGGATATTACGAAGTTGCGACCGCCCCGCCCTTGGTCATCAACGAAGACTACATCATGGGACGCGTGGACTACACGATCGGTACGAACGATTCTCTGTTTGGCCGCTACACCATCGATAACGCGAAGGTAGGTGACCCACGGGATCCGATGGAAATCTTCCCGGAAACCGATCACACGCGAAACCAGTTCGTAACCATCACCGAGCGGCATGTCGCTTCGGCCACGTTGGTGAACTCGCTGCGTTTCGGCTACGTTCGCAACAACGAAAATTCAGAGGTGCAGACGGCGCTTACGTCGGGCCAGATATCTGCGGCGAGTGCGTATAGTACCGGGCTGGGTGGCCCTGCTATCACCACCGATCCTCTCCGCTTCGTGCCAAACTTCCCCAACGAATTGCCCCGCGAGGACGGCCAGAATAACGCCTTCGAGGGTATCACCCCTGTCGGCCCGGACCCGAATCGGCCCGATGAGATCGTTCAGAACAAGTTCAGCGGCGGCGACGACATCGTTTGGACCCATGGCGCCCACAGCCTGAAGATTGGCGCTGTCGTGACCAGAATTCAGACCCAGAACCTCCAGCCGGCGTACTCCAACGGTGGCCTGTTTCTTTCTTACGCCTCGAACACCATTTTTGGCCGACCGAACTACGACGGCCAATATTTCCTGCAAGGGTCACCCTTCGAAGCGTTCGCGGTCCCTCCGGGCGAAAACAATGCAACTCGATATTTCCGGGAAACCCTGATCAACCCGTATATCCAAGATGATTGGAAGGTTACCTCCAGGCTCACGTTGAACCTGGGCTTCCGCTACGATTACGATACCAATCCCGTGGGCTGGGCTTTTGGCAATCAGCCGATGACCACCCTTGTTGGCTCATACCTTCCGCCCATCGGCCCCATTGCGCCTCCGGCTGGCTTTCCTGTGTTTACGCCGGTCAAACACGTTTTTGCGAACAACATCAACGCCGATAACTTCGAGCCCCGCTTCGGGTTTGCCTTTGATCCCTTCAAGAATCACAAGACTTCGATCCGCGGCGGCGTTGGCATCTTCGATGATCCCACGTCGGGCCGCCTCTGGGAGTCCGGTTTTATCAACACATTTCCATCTGGCTCCTCTTTTCTCTTTTTCCCGACCTTTCCAAATCTGTGTGCCACCGGCTGTAATCCTCCGGGCGCCACGAGCGAGTTTGCCGGCGTCACCTATCAGCCCAAGGGCGGCTCGCCGTACCAGATAACGTACAACCTAAACCTGCAGCGTGAGGTTGCTCACGGCACAGTCTTTTCCATCGGCTATGTCGGCTCGGTGTCGCGCCACCTTTGGACGCAGGGGGACATCAATCCTCCCGAGTGCATCGGCGATACCCCAGGCAACGATTTCCCGGACTGCACGGCCTTGCCGCAAATTCCAAACGGTGTCCCAACCGCTTCGAATGCGACCTTTACTGTAATTCCCGGTAGCGCAAACGGCTGCCTGGACCCGGCCCAGAACAATGCGACTGCCGGCCCCGGCCAGACACCCGGCATCGGGACCGGCTGCTACGGAAGTGGACCGCAATTTACGCCCGGGGCCTTTGCGACAGACCGCATCAATCCGAACTTCGGATCAGTAATCCAGGCCTACAACACGGGTGCCTCGAGTTACAATTCGCTACAAGTCGCCCTCAACCGTCAGTTCGCGCAGAACCTAGCCGGCCAGCTGAACTACACTTGGTCCCGCTGCGTCGACGATGGATCTTTTGCCTCGTCCCTGGAGGAATTTGCGCAACTGGTGACCGATCGCTACAACGAGCGTTATGATTATGGGAACTGCACGTTCGACATCCGCCACAATATCAGCGGAAATATTCTCTACTCCTTGCCTTTTAAAGGGAATCGGCTTGTCGAGGGCTGGCAGTTATCGTCGATCGTAGGCATCCACACGGGGTTGCCGTTGAACGTCTACAACGCCGGCATTTTGTTCTCGGATCCCGCGAACCTGGGGACGCAGTGGGGCTCACGGGCAAACTATAGCTTCGCGCCCGGATGCTCTCCAAACCACCTCGAGAAGAAGAGACTCAGTCCGACGACAATCCAGTGGTTCGATCCCTCGTGCTACGAGGCGCAGGCTCCGGGATTCCTGGGGAATGTTAAGCGAGACAGTCTCCCCGGTCCTGGCACCTTCAGCGCGGACATCTCCATCAAAAAGGACACCAAGATCACCGAGAGGCTGAACATGGAGTTTCGTACGGAGTGCTTCAATTGCTTCAATCACTTCAACGTCGGTGGGACAGGGGCGGGCGTACTTGGTGCCATAAATGAGCCCGGCAACACCTCGGGGCAAACGACGTTCTCCCAGTCGCCGGTTGTAACTCCACGGCAAATTCAGTTCGCTGTGAAGCTGGACTTCTGATATGGGCCTCAAAGGCGCCGCGTGAACTGCGCGGCGCCTTTTATTTATCGCTCCTGCGCCCCTGAATAAAATTTCTGTTGCATACCGGCAATTGAGTGTTGTATACATTCCTTCAATCCGGCGATGTCCAGAAATGGATGCTGCCAGCTTGCGGTCCGGGAGAAGGTCCACCCCCATCTTTCGGACCGCATTATTTTTTAAGGGTTTTGAGCTGATTCGCAAGATTATCTCAAGAAGTTTTGCCTGATTGAGATATTCTCTCCTTCGTACATTGCATACAAACCAGGTTTGAGCAAGGCGCCCTGGACCTCTCCAAATCCTGCCGGCTGCGCGAGATTGCATGCACAGCGCGGAGTTGATACCATTCGCGTGACCGCGTACCGGCCAGCGCAACTCGCCGGGCCCCGCGTAGGATTCACACACTTCGTCAAGATCTGGTGCCAAGAAATGGCCGGCAAACATTCACGCGTAATCGTACGAATTCGCGAAATGATTCTGCACGGAGAGCTCGTGCCCGGTCAGCGCGTGCGAGAAGTGGAGCTTGCGGACAAGCTCGGCGTTTCCAGAACGCCTGTGCGCGAATCGCTGCCGATCCTGGCGCAGGAAGGAATGTTGACGCAGCTCGACACCCGCGGCTTCGTGGTGCGCGCGTTCACGCCCCAGGAAATCATGGACGCGATCGACGTTCGTGGTGTGCTGGAAGGACTTGCTGCGCGCATGCTGGCTGAGCAGGGCCCGGCGCGGCGCGTCATCCAGTCGTTGCACGAATGCCTGCGCGAAGGCGACGAGATTTTCGCCAAGAGACATCTCGTCGAATCAGACGAAGCGCGCTACGGCGAAATGAATAAGCAGTTTCACGATCTAATTATTCAGGGTGCGGGTAGCAAGGTGATCGCCGACGCCATCGAACGCAACGGCCGAATCCCATTTGCGGCGGCGCATGCGATTGCATTCGATCGCGTGGATCTGCCGGGCATGTATGCCTCGCTCAACTACGCGCATCGCCAGCATCACGCGATCGTCAATGCATTGGAGAATGGAGAAGGCGAGCGCGTCGCGTCACTGATGTACGAGCACGCCTACAGCACGAAGGCCAGCATCAACATGGGCCGCAAAGCCTGGCGCTCGGCCGGCCAGGATGGCGCACCGTCTCCGCTTGCGGCCGAATCCGAAGATTCTCCAAAGAATTAATCGCGGCTACGGACGCGATGCGGTACAGCCTGGCCGAAGGCACACCCACGGTCAATCGGTTTTCGTCGCCGCGGCCGATTCTTCCTGCTGGTCTTCGTCCTGCTTCCAGGAAGGATTGGGATCGAAGGACTTCATCGCTTCGGCGGTCTTCCCGGTATTCGGGCCAAGATCCTTGCGGAAAACCACGCCGTTCTGGCAAATAACGAAGGTCATCACACCGGAGGACCTGTACTCGGCCGGAAAAGCGATGAACGCGAAACCGCCTGTCATCTTGCCGTCAACGATGTAGCTCTTCGCACCGCCCGGGGCGTGCGGTCCCTGTGCTGTCAGCACGCGATACAAATAGCCGCGATAGGGAGTTGCGGCCGCGCCTTCTTTCTTAGAAGTATAGCCTTCCGCCACAGCCGCGGCCACCAGCGGGCCGATTGGGCTCTGCGGCTGGCCGTTGTCAGCCTTCCAGTAGAGCCCGTTCTGCTGTCCAGGATCGCTGAAGATTTTCTGGGCGTACTCGCCGTTGTGCGAGGCGGCATACTCCCTCTCTGCCGCCACAAGTTCCAGAGAGGTGCGAATGGTCGAAATCTCGTTGCGGCCGACGCGCCGGTAAAGGACTTCCATCTTCGCCGTCGGGCTGTCGAAATACCACATCCCGTTTTTGTCCACCAGCGGAATGGGCAGCGGCCAGTTGTGCGAACCGACGTACAATGTGGTAGTGCCGTTCGGCTCTTTCATCAGCCGGTGCATTTCCTGATAGCGCATCACGAAGGTCGAGCGGTTCTGAGCATCCTCCACGTCGTCACCGGAAGAAATAATGTCCTTTCCGTCCGGTCCCAGGACCTCCAGCATCGCGCTTTCGTCGTTGCTCTTCGCCGCATCCACAAGCGCCTGGCTCGCCGCTTGCGCCGTCGGGAATGTTTTCTGGCCGGCCTGCTGCGCCATGGAGCAAATCGGGAAAACTCCCGTCAGCAAGACAGCCACGCCGCCCACTTTCAAAAGACTTGCCCGAATGATTCCGTTCCGATCAAGCTTGCTTCGCTGCATATGTCTTCTCCTCATGTATCGAACGTGGATCAGATGGAGAAACTCCGGTTAACGGCGGCCGCCGCCGCCGTGTCCGCCGCCGCCGAATCCTCCGCGCCCACCGCTAAACCCGCCGCCGTGGAAGCTGGATTCGCCGCGCGACGAATAGCCGCGCGATTCACCGCCATGATCGTACTGGCTGAATGCGCCGGAGCGCATGCCGCTCTCGCCGCGCGATTCCGACCAGCCCCGCGCTTCTGAACGGCTTCCTTCATAGGGCCTTGCCCCAGTGCCCGGCCGATTGAAGACGGCGCCGCCGCGCACGCCGCCACGGTAGAAAGCGTCGCGGTTATAGAAGGTCCGGCTTCCCGAATAGAACCGCTGGTGATCGAACACCGGATAGCGATTGTGCCAGTCGAATCCCCAGTGGCCCCATCCCCATCCAAATCCTCCGTACCATCCAATTCCGAATCCAAGCCCGAACGATAGATAAGGACCACCAAACCAGATACCGGGATATTCGTACCAGCCCGGCCAGATGGGAACCGGATAGCCGTATACGAGCCACGGATCGTAGGCCGGAACGTAGACGACCGCCGGATCGGCGGGAGCGATATCGACGGCTCCGTAGGGATCATCCGTTACGGTCTGCTGCTGCGTTGACTTCAAGTTGCCCGCCGCCTCCGCCTTCTTGCGCATCGCCTGCACGGCGTCCATCACGTCCTGTTGCTGGTTGTAGTAGGCGTCGCCGAGAGACGACGTCCACGATATGTTCTTGTCCATGTTTCCCAGGACGGTCGGAAACCCTGTGAGCGCCTTGACGCTCGGGTCCCACGGTTGCTGATCCACCGCCTGGCCCAGGGCATCGCCCTTCAGATCCGGATGATTCTGCACCCAGCGGTCAGCCTCAACGACTTGCTCTGGAAAAGTCGCGGCCGCCAAGATCTGCGCCACGAGCGAATCGGGGTACAGCGCAATCGGAGCGACCAGTTGCTGCAGCTGATCGGGAGTCTGTTTCGCGTACGCGGGACCCTGAGGGGTCTGATCCTGCACCGTAGCCTGCGCCTGGTCGTCTTGATTGGCGGAGAGGGAATAAGGAACTGTCGCGAACACCAGCGACAGCGACAAAAACGAAACCAATGCCTGTTTACGCAACGAGGCCCTCACGAACCGCGGGCCACCTGAAGAAGATGAGGGATTCATCGTGGATCCTCCTGCACACACAATTAGATGCAAAAACTTGTTCCTGGGACTTCACGGAAAGAAGAGGAATCGTATGCGAAGCTCACTTCGGGCAAAATGCCTTACGTCCGCGGACTTCAAATGTTAGGATCGCGTCCGATGAACAGGAAGCCATCCCGGATGATACTTTCCGCTTTTCTTGTCTGGATGTCCAGTCCTCTCGGTGCACCGGCCAGGCTACAAGCGCAGGCCTTCCAATCACAATCGCCTCCCGGGCACCCCATTGTCTTGCACGCGGCGCGTCTACTCGATATCAAGAGCGGCAGCATCGTGCTACCCGGGGAAGTGCTCGTTGAAGGTGACCGGATCGTCGAAGTGGGCCAGTCAGTGAGGCATCCGGCGGGCGCCGAGGTGATCGATCTGGGTGATCGAACGCTGATGCCGGGCATGATCGACGCCCACGTGCATCTTTTTCTGCATCCCGGCGCCGAGGATCTGCAAACCGTTGAAGAGTCCGTGCCACAACGCACCATCATGGCGACTTTGGCCGCGCGCGACGATCTGATGGCTGGCTTCACTGCCGAACGCGACATGGGCACGGAAGGCGCGGGCTCCGCGGACACCGCCGTGCGCGACGCGATCAACCAAGGACGCATCCCGGGCCCGCGCCTGCGCATCAGCGGAAATGCTATCAATATTCTTGGCGGGCACGAAGACGCCATCGGCTACAACCCGGCCCAGCACGTCCTGCCCAATGCGGACTATGCCAACAATGCAGCCGAGCTCATTTCCGTAATGCGCGAGCAATATAAGGAAGGCGCCGACTTTACCAAGATTTATGAAACCGGCGAAGACACGGTGCATGAAGGCAAGGCCGCGACCGTCTATCAATATACCGAGCCCGAGCTAGCCGCTGCTGTGGCGGAGGCTGCGCGCCTGGGCCGCAAGGTCGCCGTGCACGCCACCGGCGAGCCCGGTACGCTTTTCGCTGCGCAGGCCGGCGTGGTCTCGATCGATCACGCAAACCAGCTGAGCGACGAAACCATGCGTCTGATGCGCGAAAAAGGGATCTTCGCCGTTCCCACGCTCACCATCTTCGAATTCTTCGTGAACCATCCGGAATCTTCCGCACAAGCTGCACGCGAACGCCAGCTCTACGATCTCAAGTGCGAAAACTTCCGCAAACAAGTCGCCGCGGGTGTCCCAATGGCGCTCGGCACCGACGTCGGCCCGTTTCCCCACGGCACGCAGGCGCGCGAATTTGAGCTGATGGTGAAATTCGGAATGTCTCCGCTCGCCGCGCTGCAAGCCGATTTGCTCAACGGCGCAAAACTTCTGGGCTGGGACGGCCAAATCGGTGCGCTCGAGCCCGGATACTTCGCAGATGTTATCGGTGTGTCCGGAAATCCCCTTGAAGAGGTGAGCGCGCTGAAAAACGTCTCCTTCGTGATGAAGTCCGGAGTCATTTACAAGAAATAGTTCGCTCTCGGTCCGCGCGGTCGTAGCGGGGAAACACCCAAAATCTTCGAAAATTCGACGATCATCGAGCGGGAGATCGCTTGGTTTTGTAAGCGAGAAAGATAGACCACTGATAGAATGGACTTTAGATCTCCTATATTTCCGCTCGCGGATCGCTCCCCGTTTAGGACGGGACACCCGCCAATCGTGTTATTTTACCAACGGTGCCGGTTTTTCGAGTCCAACTTGGGAGGGAAGAAACCACGTCCAGCCACACACGAAGCGCTTCCAGTCTCGCGCGGAAATTTCCATTGAGCTTGCTTCTGGCGGAGAACAACGCGCTCGCGGTCGTCGAGGGGACTGGAATCGTCGCTGGTAAACTGCGGTTTCTCTCGCGAAAGTTGGCATGTCGAACCGCTCGCCGGTGCTCGATTCGTTTGACCGCCCTCTGTGCATCCGCTATGATGAGTTCGCGGGGTGGAGCAGCCTGGTAGCTCGTCGGGCTCATAACGCGCCAATTACCAACCGGCTCTGCCGGATTCAAACGACTTAGCCTTCTTCTCAACCGCAAAACCCTCTCAAAACCGTCTCAAAACGCGAGATTCGGGGCACTTAACGGGCACCCGAGAATCAGATGTTGCCGTTTGCGCTAGACTATAGCCGCACGCCCGACCGTCTGCTTCGAAGGTGCGGAGTACAAAATTCTAATTGCCGCTTCTGGTGTCGCTTCCCAGGAGGCGCGCCAATTATCTCCGGTTTGCCATCCACTCTGAATCCAAGTGCTGCTCTACGAGTGGTGTCGCGGACTTCGCGCTGGTACTTCGCAGCTCTGATTGAGCGTTCCGTGCAGGTTAGTGCCAATCGTAGGATGCACGCGGCGGGGTAACGAAAACGGCCTTGTCCCGATTTTTCGCCCACCAGTCCTTCCACTTTTGAGAGCTCTCGGCGGTCGGAGGCGCATCTGGGGATAGAGGCGGATCCTTCACCATTTCTGCGAGGGCGCTCAGGATCAGAGTGGTGCGGCGCTCGGCCCAGTAAAGAAGTCCGGCACATTCTTTCTGTGCCGATTCCTTTTGCTCATTCGACGGTTCCTTCAATTGAGCGACCCTCGCCAGGCATGCGTCAAAGTCCTTCTGCGCATTCTGACTGGTTCGATTCGCGCTGCCCAAGCCATCTACGAGAACTCCAACAGCAGTCTTTCCTCCCGCGAACCTAAGCTTTCGGATTGCCTCGAACGGAAAATAGCCGGGGAAAAGAGCGAATGAATTTAGCTCGGTTGCAACTTGAAACGCTACTCGCTGGTCTCCGAAACGCAACAAGGCGGCCTGCAAATTGCCTTGAATCTCCGAGTCTGTTTCCGGACGAAGTCCATTCTCATTCAGAAGTATGTCTGGGAATAGCTCTCTCGCTCCCATTACTTCCCCGGAACGCGGTGCAGGAAATCGCTTGAGGATTGCTTCCGCAGAAGGGCCACCAAACGTGGCGATGTCGAGAATGGCATCAGGATGGCCCCACTCAACTCTTCGGGCGAGACACTGCAGATAGGGATCCGATACGCTCTCAAAGACCCGTGTGCTCAGATGCTGCCCTTTGTATTTCCCAAGCCATAGCTTCCACTGCGCAATTCCGGAGGGGGAGTAGTCGGCGTCCGGAAGGTCCGGGACAACGTGCCGCCGGGCGATTCCCCTGATTTCCTTTAGTATTCCGCTGCGGTAATCGTAAGGCCCGTCGGCCGGTCCGTGCTCTTCGATCATTCTGGGATCATTCGCATGCTGAATCAAAAACTCGATCAGAGTCTGGAGCGCCCAATCATCGCCAATAAAATCAATTCTGGCTGGGTACTGCCCGGCGCGATGTTGCGCCCATTCTTGCTTAATCGCCGCGTAAGCATTTTCGTCGCCGAGCTTCGCAAGGGCCGTCCGCGCTGCGGCATCGAAGCTTGAGAAAGTGCACGCGTTGTGCTTGGGCAAGCTGGCAAACTGACGAAGGACGGGGATCGCGAGATTCCCAGCAACCGACGCTTGGACGAGAATCACATCGTACCCATACTTGTACCCCATCGCCTGGAAGTCATCATACGACGGGCAGGTGGCTAACACTGTTTGGAGAACAGTGACCGCTAGTTGCGGGTTGCTAGCAGTACAATTTTGTGCTGATACCGGAGCGACAACGCAACCCAAGGCGACGAGAACACCGATCCACATCCACGCCTGACCAAGCCCTAGATTGCCGGTTTGAGAGAATATCGGATGGTGTCGCTTCGTCACGTTTGAAATCCTACTGCATATAGAACGAAAACGCATGTAACTCTTGCGCTCAAAACTTGCTCCGACGGCGGGCCGGACCGGTCGGTTGGCGATTATGGGCGAGTCAAACGGGCGAACCGGAAGTAATACGCTCATCGCTCGGAATTGCGGGCAATCGTCAGGCACTGACGGCGCTGAAGTTGCAGAAGAGCGGGACGCAGGGTGGAACAGGCTGATTGCTCGTCGGGCTAATACTTGGTGCGATTGCAGAGGTCCCACAAGCCACCTATTATCTATGGCTTGACGCGGGGCGTGGCACCTGATCGTCGGGCTAGCATTGCAAGGAAAGGGAAAGTTGCGTATTATCAATGCGCGGGGTGGAGCAGCCTGGTAGCTCGTCGGGCTCATAACCCGGAGGTCGCTGGTTCAAATCCAGCCCCCGCAACCAGCAATCATTTTTGTTTTCTGCGGCTTAGCGAATCGTACTCGCTAAGCCGTTTTCAATTTGCGTCCGTTTGCGTCCAGAATTTCCAGCGAATGCCCCCAGACGATGCGTCCCAGTTGTCCCGCGACCGCCAGCGAATCCTAGCCCACGGCATGCGTGTGGATTCCGAGCGTGATGCTCGCGTCCCCATGTCCGAGCCGCTGCTGCCGTACCTTCATAGGAACGCTCAGTCGATCCATCAAAACAGCATGGGCATGACGGAAGGCGTGAAACCCGGTTCCTTTGGGATTTGGATATTCAGTGTTTTTAGCAGCGATCGGAATCGCCGTTTGCGCTGCATATTTGCGCCCCACGGAGTGCCGTGGCGAGTAGCGAACAACAATCGACTGTCGTTCGGATGCCAAGAAAGAAGACGCTCGTAGGAGTGACCGGCGAAGTATGCTCAGAAAACAATTGACGGAGCCGACATTATTAGAGATCTCCGGTAAGGGAATTGACTACCGAGACCACTTTTTCCGTGCCGCCAGAAACTATCGAGATTGCGGCTGAGGACTGATCGAGTCGTCTAGATTCGCAATGTCTTTCAGGAGGAAATGCACCATGTCGGTGAAACGGCCTGGTGCCGGTGCTCGGCGGAGTTCAGCACGGTAGCGACTGTTGCGAACTCCTTCAAGAACCCAAGTATCCGCGTCGAGCGTGTTGGAACCGCCATGTAGGTCGGGGTTGGCCTTCTCTACGTGGGACGTTGACCAGAAATCGGTCCAAGCTACGAGTTCCGAGAACTTGTCTACGTATGCCTTGGACACGGGATGTTGAGTGCGATTGACAACCGGCGGCTTACCATACCCGCTTACGACGCTCGTGGCGTCACCACTCCCATCGGAATTTACCGAGAGGCGAACTGCGAGCATCATTCCGGCCTGGCCAGCCACCCAATCGAACCTGTAGGCAGTTGCGTTCGGATCATCTGCCATCATCGCTAAGAGTGACGGTTCACCGACAGACCTCAAGAAAACATAGAAAAAGCCGCTAGATCCGTCGAGGGCTTCAGGCGGGAAGTAAGCGACAGACGCTACTTTCGCGGGGTCCTGCGTCCCCACTGCCTGGCAATTAAGAATACACGGCACGCAGATTGTCAGGAAAAACGCCGCAATGAGCGCCAGCCAAAAACCTTGATGGCGATGACGAAACATTGGCGGGTGCCTCGTGGTTGCGAGTATCACTTCAAATTCACATATCCGCAAGAGGCAGTGATAGTGCATCTCCGACATGGAGGTGTGCCGAAAGCTACTAAGTCCCGGTTAGTTCTATAAAGGGAGGAGGGGCACTGAGACCGGCTTGTCCAATAGGGGCGAGTTGGCGGTTTGCGACTCAAAGGAGGACCCGGTCGGTTACTTGGGCTCTCCCCGCGCACGATAGGATTTTCTCCAGAACGGATCGTCGAAGGTCTTGAGTTGCTGCACGAGGGCCGGAGGCGGAGGTGTGCGGGATTCCCCTTTCGCTCCTGAGCGTTCGGTGAAGTTGCCGAGTCCTTTCTGCGATATTCCTTAGCGTAGGCTGTCGCGACGTAGTTTTCGGCGGTCCGTACTACACCGCCACATAGCCGTAACGAAGATTGCTGCGGTGCGCTCCAGCCTTGATGTAATCCTCTCTTAGTGCGGCGAATCGGTCCATTTTCGACCACTGTGCCGGAGCCTTGTAGTCATAGAGGCGCGCAGAGTTGGCGCTGAAGATCGCGGTCTTCGTCGGACCGTCGGCCGCTCCCAGTGGCTCAAATCCAAATTTCCTCTGCATGTCCTCGGGCACCTCAAGCCGACGCAGGCCTTCAATCTGCCATTGCGGGGAGCCAGTCCACAAGGCGTCGGTTCCCCAAACTACGCGATTGGCGCCAAGTCCCTTTACGAGGGTAGCGACGATGAATGCGGCCAACCGCGGTTGCGCGACGGTGCTCGCGGCGAAAACCTGGCCCAGGTCGCCGTATACATTCGTCACACCGTACTTCGCTGGTATTTCCGCGAGGTCGCTGACCCAATCGTTACGCCCGGTCCGTTCCACGTGCTCCCAGGCTTCGGCAGCGTCAGAACCACCTGCGCCGCCAACGTTGCGAAAACCAGAATGGTAGATCACGAAATTGAGGTTCGGCCAATCCTTGGCCGCTTTTCCAACGTCGCTCACATCCGCGTACGGGCGGAGCTTAGGAAACGCGGCATCCAGAGACGGCGGAAAGAGCCCTTTGTGAACACACACGTTTTTGATGCCCGCCTTCTGCATCTTCTCGTAACCCAGATAGGTTACCTTCTCGTCGTCCATCCGCCACGGATAGCGGGAGAGATCTTTGTGGGTGTTGTCGCCGACCGTGTAGCCTTTGACCGAGTCAGGCTTGAGTAATAGCGCGCGATCAAGATTTTCAAGCCAACTCGGCTGACCAGGCGTGAAGATGGCATGACTCAGCAGCCGCTTCGAACCGGCTGCACGATTCACCTTCTCGCGAGCCGCCGCCATCATTTCGTTGGTCAAGAACCAGTCCTGCGGGATATCGGACGGTGCGCTAGAGATCAGTGCAACTTTCGTGTCGCTGTCCAAGAAGATTTCTTTGAAATAATTGTTGTACTTCAGATCTTCGATCGTTTGCTTCTTACCCCTTAACTGCGGATTCCATCCCGCATCCCCAACCGCCTGCCGCATCATGACGAAACCGTTGAGACGCGTATCATCGCGGAGAAAGTGCGTATGACCGTCGAAGATGAACTGGTCCTGGAGGGCGTTGGCGCGCTCATCGGCCATCTCCGGCGTGGCTGCCTCGACCGCACTGACATCGAACAGCGGGCCGTAGACCTCGTTCATTACTAAGAATGCAGCGGCCATACCGGCAGCCGTGGTGAAAAAGGCTCTTCGGCTGATCCCTTGCTTGCGGGCCAGTTTGTTGCCCATTTCTTTCAGCCGGGCCTCAACCTCGCGCTGACTTTTATTCTGGTGTTGCGGGAAAAACTCATCGCTTGAGACGATCTGCGTGGGAATGGGCAAAGGAAAAGACGAGGTCTCCGCGGGTTTCAATCTACTCAATTCTTCCTTGCTGAGAAAGCCGCTCATGTTTCCTCCTAGTCCGAAGGAATTAAAGCCGGAATGATATTAGGCGGAATTTCCGATCGAGATCTCTCGCTCGCGCATTATAAGCCCGCCTGCCTAAGACACACGAACGGAAGCTGTGTCCAAAAAAACTGTGCCGGCTTCAGGGGGCACCCCACATAGTCGCGTCCAACTCGCGTCCAGAATCCAGCCATTGCGGCAGTCGGTTTCCCAGCCTTACACGCGACTCACGCGTGGTCGCAGATTAACCTAGCGAAGGGTTATCTTTCAACAACGGCACCCTGGGAACAAGCTTCGCGCCGCGTTAGCGTGGCTCGGTCACCTCTTGCAGCCACGCCTCAACTTCGGGCTCGGGGGATTGTGGGACAAGCCCTTCCTTCTTCTCGATTTGTCCGGGTTCGCTGTGCGAACCGGGCGGTAGGGCGATGGAGTTGAAAGCGGAAATGCATCATATGCGCGATTTTAGCGGTTCCCAGAAGCATGAATGAAGAGGTCCGCGAGCATTCGCGTCGCTTCATTATGCTTTCTGCTTTGCTCTTCCTCTTCGCGGCGATGGTCTCTGCTTTTCTCGGTTTCGAATTGCCACCCCATACCCAAGTTAGCGGACGTGAAGGGTCTGGTCGTAGATGCGCACTCGGCCCTCGCCCGGTCCGAGCGATTGCGGTTATACTCCCATGGAATCGGACGCGCGCGGTGTCGTCGTTCCAAATTTGTGCCTGACGCATGTTAGAGAATACCGCTGTGGTTTCTTCGAGCGATTCGGATTGTACTTCGAGGCCGGGATCAGTAAACGAAAGGAAGAACGAGCTATGTCAATGCAAGCGAACGGATTCAATCCGGATGAGCTGAAACCCCCTTCTGGAAGTTTTCTCGGAGGGCATTACGTTCCCGGCGATGGCACGGAATATGAAGTCCTCCGCCCCTCAGACGGTCACTTGATTCGCCTCGAGCGAGGAGCCAGCGCAAAACTGGTTGACCGCGCCGTTGCTGAAGCTGCGAAAGCCTTCAAAACGAGCGGCTGGGCATCGCGGCCGCCACGCGAGCGCGCGAAAGTTTTGTTCCGGTGGGCGGACTTGATCGAAAAGCATCTTGAGGAGATCGCGAGTTTGGAGTCCCTCGCGTCCTGCCGCCTCATCAATGAAACGCGGCATTTCGATATTGGGTTCACTGCAGAAGTGATTCGCTTCTTCGCGGAAGCGATTGACAAGCTGGACGGCAAGGTTCTCGCCTCCGAGGAGAAGGTCATGAGCATGGTCGTCCACGAGCCCTATGGCGTGGTCGCGGCCATATCGCCGTGGAACGTGCCGCTCGTTCTGGCAGTTCTGAAAATTGGGCCGGCTCTTGCCGCAGGAAATGCTGTTGTCCTCAAGCCATCTGAGCTGACGCCTTATTCGATTCTCCGGGTGGCTGAGCTGGCTCACGAAGCTGGCGTCCCGGCCGGACAGCTCGCTGTTCTTCCTGGTCTCGGGCCGGAGACAGGCAGCGCGCTTGTCAGGCATCCGCTAGTGAACTACGTGTCGTTCACGGGTTCGACGGCCACGGGCAAACAAGTCATGATTGACGCTGCGAATACTGGATTGAAGCCCGTCTGCCTGGAGCTTGGCGGAAAAAGTCCGCAGCTTGTGTTCCGCGACGCGCCGAGTCTTGATCGAGTCGCAGACAGTATTGCCCGAAGCATCTGCTTCAATGCCGGACAGGTCTGCTTCGCGGGAACGCGCTTGGTGGTAGACGAGAAGATCGGCGACGAGCTGACGGAAAAAATCGCTCAGAGGATGAAGAGTCCGAAGCCGGGCCCGACGTGGGACACGCAGACCACGCTTTCTCCGATCATCTCCGCAAAGCAGGGCGTCCGCATCGCGGACATCCTGGGCGACGCCAAGAAAGCGGGAGCCGATATCATGATGGGCGGAGAACGGGAGGAAACGGGCAACGGCGGCGTCTTCTTCAAGCCAACGATCGTGCGCAACACGAAGCCCGATAACGCAGTAATTCTAAATGAGGTGTTCGGCCCCGTCCTAGCAGTGCAGAGCTTTTCCGAGGTCGAGGAAGGTATCGCTCTGGCGAATCATCCGATCTACGGTCTTGCTGGTGCCGTCCATACGAGCGACATCAACAAGGCGTTGCTGGCGGCGAAGTTGATTCCCGCGGGAACAGTGTGGGTGAATACATTCGGCGAACTTTCGCTCAACGCGCCGTTCGGTGGATACAAGCAGTCGGGCTTCGGCCGCGATTATGGAATGACCGGTCTCTCGAAGTACATGAACACTAAGACGATCCATATTCGGCTGAACTGAAGATTGTCTTTCTTCTGTCTTTGTGCCGGACTCGGGGAATCCCACATCGAGGGTTGACTGTCATGGTCAACAGGAAGTGCATGACTGAACCCGCTCTATACCAAACGAAGGGTAAGCCCGTTTTCTTGGAGAAAAAAGGACTCCCTCGGGGTAGGCGATCCATCGGCCACGGACCGAGCAATGAGCGCACACGTCGTCACTGAGGTCTGAACCCTAACGGGCAGTTCCCCACATTAGTAGTTAACTAACCCCAAGGCCGAATCCCAGTGAATATCCAGTTCGATCCGATATTATCGATGTGCCAGATCACCGAAGTCGTTTCATGGCTGTCAGATAGACTGGGAAACGACGAGGATCTTCCATGGCAATGCCAGGCTTGAACACTGGGTGTGATGCCGCTCGCCGCCGATTCTGGTTGGCGATGTCGGGGTTTGTCATGGCGCTTGCGCTGCTGCCCTTTTCCTACAAGGTCGAACGCCGCCTGGAGACAGCTGTTCACATCAAGGGCGGAGAATCCGGAAAAGTCGACTTGGAACTGGCGCAACGTTTCCAGTCTTCATACGCCCATCGTCTGGTTCTGGTGATCAGCGGTATTCCCGATCCGGATTCAGCAGAGAGCGCAGATGCATTGACCTTCTTAACCAGTTCATTGCGAAGTGTGCCTGGAGTGTCGGGTGCGGTCTCGAGTCTGGATTGGCCGGATCCTTTGTTCACCGGGGACAACGGCGGCGCCTTGATCATCGTCGGGTTAGACCCGCAGGATGAAACCGTCGAGGCGTTGGTCCCCAAACTGAGGGCAAGAGCAGACTGGATGGAGGGTCAGCTTCGGTCGCAATACCCCAATATCAAACTGGAGATTACGGGTGAAACGCCACTGAACTTCGACCTTCGCAAGGTCAGCGCAGACGACGTCAAGCATGCCGAGGAACGAGCGATGCCGGTAACTCTCTTGCTGCTGTTGCTGGCTTTCGGCAGTCTTGTGGCCGCGCTATTGCCGCTCGGGATTGGAGTACTGTCCATCTCGATGGCGATGGGCGCGGCGGCGCTGCTCGCGCATTACCTGCAACTGTCGATTCTGGTGCAGAATCTGGCGACGATGCTCGGCCTGGGCTTGGGAGTCGACTATGCATTGCTGATGGTGAGCCGGTTTCGCGAAGCATTGGCCGAGGGACATGATCCCGGCTCCGCTGCCGGTATTGCTGCCGGGCAAGCGGGGCGGACGCTGATAATCTCGGCCACGACCGTTGCAATCGGATTTTCAGCGCTGCTGCCTGTGCCCATCAGCGAACTGCGCTCCATCGGGATCGCTGGCCTGCTGGTAACTGTTTTGAGTGTCATCCTGTGTACGTTCATTCTGCCTTGGGTGCTGAGTCTGCTAGGACATCGCATCAATGCCGCCAGAGTGCGTCCTCCAGGCAGAGGAGTCAAAACGCGGGACAACCTACGCGCGGCAAGCGAGCGCTGGGTACGGTGGGGCACCATCATAACCCGCCGGCCCCGGACAGCGCTGCTTGTCGCCGGGGTTCCGCTACTGATCCTTGCCTGCCAGGGACTGAGAATCTCTCCCGGCATTCCTGACCATGACGCGCTCCCGGCCACAGCCGAGTCGGTGCAAGCACTGCACACGCTTCAAGGCATGGGGCGGTCGGGAATTGTGCAGTCCCTGCGAGTGGTCCTGGAGTTGCCGCCTCAGTCTCCGCCGCTCTCGCCGGCTGGCTGGCTTGCCGTCAGTCGCTTGACGACACGCTTCCAGAGCGACCCTCGAGCGGAAGAGGTCTTATCTCTCCCGACCCTCACGGGAATGTCTGCTACTGCGGATGCTGTTAACGATGTGTCCGAGTCCATCCGCAAGAGTTTTCTTCGCAGCGATGGCCAAGCTACGTTGATTGAGTTGCTGCCCACTGCGACTCTTTCTCCCAACGAACAGATACGATGGGTACGAGAGGTGCGCTCCTCCGATGTCGCCGCGATAACGGGCGTGTCCGGCGCCATGTTGCGCGTCGGCGGCGTTCCCGCACTCGACGCAGATTACGACTCGGTAGTTCATCAGTGGTTGCCGAGGGTGGTACTTGGCGTCGTGTTGGGGAGCTTGCTGGCGCTCCTGATCGGGTTACGTTCCTTATTTGCGGCTGTCAAAGCGATTCTGCTCAATCTGCTGTCCGTTGGCGCTTCGTTCGGTGCGTTGGTTGTCGTTTTTCAGGAAGGCCACGGTAGCAGACTCTTTGGGCTTCACGGACCGACTGGGACCGTATACCCGATCGTGCCGATTCTTTCGTTTGCCATCGTCTTCGGATTGAGCATGGACTATGAGGTCTTCCTGGTCGCCCGAGTCCTCGAAGAACGGCGGCGCGGTCTTTCCGAAAGATCCGCGGTGATCGAGGGCCTGGCGCGGACGGCTGGGCTAATCACGAGCGCCGCGGCCGTTATGATTGCCGTGTTCACCGCATTCACCTTGGGAGACTTCCTGGTCGTCCAAATGTTGGGATTTACGCTCGCCGTGGCGGTGTTCATTGATGCTACGGTGGTGCGGATGGTTGTTGGTCCGGCACTATTGCAGCTTGCGGGCGACTGGAATTGGTGGCCTTTTGGCCTACGGGGGGCTCCGGCAACGCCTGACAAGGGTCTTACGCAATGACCCGCACACCGTGGACGCTCCCATGAAAGCACAGAGCCTTGCAACAGCCTAATTAGGCAATTCGATTTATTTCGTCTCTCCTTGAGCGCCGAACTGGTTGATATCAAAGTCCTTGATTCCAAGATTTGCTTTTGCCGAGCCTCCTTCGATTAGAAGAATCGAGGAGCCGGGCTTGCCCGCCAACTTTGCCTCCACTTGCGTCGCCGACCAAGCGCCGCCTTCCTGCCGCAGACCATAGTAAATGAATTCCTTCTGCTGTCCGGTCCCGCGAAGCGTCTTCACCACATGCACAGGGAATAAAATGCCGTGGTCAATCCACGATGTTACCGAGTCATAGTAAGTCCGATCCTGAGAGTCGGACTTGCTCTTAAGAACAAAGCAATCCCGTGTGCCGTATTTCTCCGGTGCCAGGAGTTCCTGATTCTTCCAGAAGAACTGGTTCTCGACCATGTCTTCAAAGGAGAAGTCCGTGCCCACTAACGGGTCGTTCCAACGCTCGAAAGGCAAGACGCTAGCGGTCTTCTCGCCAGGAAGTACCGCCTCGATGGTCACGTGTCCACTCACGGTCATATGCAAAAGAAGGCTCGTCTTCTCCGAGCCGGGCCCCGCGATCTCGCAAAGCACCCGCAGGCCATCGGGAAACCAGCGAGCCTTGCCGACAAACTTGTAGCTCGTGCGCTTGCCATTGCCTTCCAACCGTGTGATTCGTCCGGTCGAGCGGTAGTCCAATTTCTCAATACGCTGGCGCGAAGCAGTTAGCACAGTGTCCAAGTCAGGATTCGCCGCGAAGGCCGGCCACGGATGCACCAGCGACAACAGCAGGAGCAAAGCGATCGACGCTTGAATCTTTCCAGAGGCGCAATTCGCCCATCTGGCATCTAGATACCTGCCAAACTTGGAGCTGCCAGTGAGCATTCCGACGTGGCGCAGAAAGGTCATATCTATGTATACAGCCAAAGTCCGTATAACACCATCAAGGGCGACGGGTACTGATTCTCAACGATTCGAACCGGTCATGTCGGCTGGTGTGCCCCGATCGAGCGAGATGGCGCGGCCAGACTCCGTTCAAATGAGGCCTGCGGCGGGGTATGATCTCGTCAGATATATGCTGGAAGCTCTGGGCGTGGGAGATGCGCGATGAACGCAGTGGTGCTGCATGAGTATGGCGGTCCCGAGAAGCTGAGATTTGAAGACAAGGTCCCCGAACCGCAGACGAGCGGAGGCACGGTACTAATCGCGACAGCCGCTGCGAGCGTTAATCCGATCGACTGGAAGGTGCGTTCAGGAATGCGGCAGAGGGATGTTCCGTTGTCGTTTCCGGCCATTCTGGGCCGCGATGTGAGTGGCGTCGTACGGGCGGTGGGCGCCAATGTGAAGCACTTCAAGGCCGGCGACCGCGTTCTTGCACTATCCAACGCGACCTATGCCGAGTTGGTTGCAGTGGACGATTCGGACGTGACCCATCTGCCGGATGGCGTGGACCTAGCGGACGCGGCGGCAATCCCGTTGATTTCCCTGACGGGAGACCAGCTTGTTCGTCTTGCGACAAACGTGAAAAAGGGACAGGTTGTTCTGATAACGGGAGCGCTGGGCAGTGTTGGGCGCGCGGCGGTGCATACGGCGAAGAAGATAGGCGCGCAGGTGATTGCAGGTGTGCGCGGGAAAGAGCTGGATGGCGCCCGCTCCCTCGGTGTCTCTGACGTACTGGCGATTGATGACGATAAAGCGATTGAGAAATTCCGCCTAGTGGATGCAATTGCGGACACCGTTGGCGGTGACGTTGCTGCGAAGCTGATCGCGAAGGTCAAGCAGGGCGGCTCCTTCGGCTACGCCTCTGTGGTGCCGGAAAGCGCGGCAGCCCAAAATCCGACAGTGAAGATTATGCGCGTGCGCACGCAGCCTGATCCATCCAAGGTGCGTGAGTTTGCCGATGACGTGCGCGATGGCAAGTTCGTTCTGCCGATTGGTCGCCGGATGCCGTTGCGTGATGCGGCAGAAGCACATGTGCTAGGGGAGAAAGGCGGCATTGGAAAGATCCTACTGCTGGCGCTGGATTCACAACACTGATTCCTTCACGGCGACCTCAGTGGACGCATTACGGGCTTCCCGGAAGTTATGCAGCGCCAGAAGGTTGGAGGAAACCTGCGAAGCAGTGTTGTAAACCTGTTTTAGGCCCGCCTGTTTTTGTCCTGCCTGTCAACGCAAAGTAGAAATGTCCGGTTTTTTGCAATTTAGAATTGTCCGCTTCCAAGACTTGCGCCATGGATGATTGGGAGGCGGAATGTAGTGGGTTTTGGTTTGGGTTGGAGGTTTTGGTTTGCGGATCGCTCGGCCGCCGGGCAGGCGTGCAGCGGCAGATAGCGGCCGCGGAAGCGCAGCCAGTGGGTGCCGTCGAGACGCTTTTCGATTTCCGCGCGGGCGCCACGCAGTCCGGCGCAGACATCCTGGCGCTGCACGCCCCAGCGCTGGCCTTTCCACATCACGGTGTGGTCTGAGCCCACCGTCCTGGCCATGCGCACGCTGAGGATTTCCTCCAAGCGATGCCCACGCTCCAACCGTCGGTGCGCATTGCTGTGGCGAGCTGGCGGCACAGCAAAGCGCTCGCTCCAGAACGGCCAGAAGGTGAGCTCTAGAAAACGATTGGCCGCTTCCAGCGTGCTGATTTCCGCCAGACGCATCTCCTTGACCAGCCGGTCTTGCAGCGTGCCGAACAGCCGCTCGACCCGCCCCTTGGCCTGGGGCGAGTGGGCCGCAATCCATTCGATGTCCAACTCCGCCAGGGCCGGCCGAACTGCGTGCGCGCCGGAATATCGCGCAACTGTTCGTCCCGCTGGAGGGCACGCGAGGTCACGAATAGGCTGTTTTTATCGGTGTACAGCGCCAGCGGCCGCCCCTGGCATTCCAGCCAGCCTTGCAGCGTGCGCAGATTTTCTTCCGTCGAATCGTGTTCCACCAAGCGACCCCACACGCGGCTGCTGGCGTCATCGATCATGGCAATCAGATGGCACGCCGGGCCACGCTCCTCCAGCCAGCGGAACGGAGAGCTGTCCATCATCACCAGTTCGCCGAAACAGGAACGTCTGGGCCGCCATACGTGCACCCGCTTTACTTTCCGGAGGCGCGTCTGCCACAGCCCTTCGGCCTCCCTCCAGTGGCGGAGCGTCTCGCGGCTCACCACCAGGCCTTTACGCGCCAGATGTTCGGCCGCCAGCGTGGGACCGAAACCGGCATAACGTGCTCGGCGCAGCTCTCGCACCGCGCGTGCTCGCAAATCCTCAGGAATCTTCCGGTTCGAACGCTGCCCTCGCAACCGGTGCACCACTCCTCGATCCCCTTCGCTGCGCAGACGGGCCTGTAAACGACGCACCTGACGATCCGTCAAGCGCAGCCGCCGTGCAGCCTCGACTTGCTTCAGATGACCTTCTTCAACCTGCTGTAGCACCTTCAACCGCTCCCGCTCTCTCGCGCTCAACTCCATCCGCTCCGTTTCCATCCCGCCTCCCAGCTAGGATGAAACCGGACATTTCTACTTTGCACAAACCGGACATTCTCATTTTGCGGCGACACTGTTTTTGTCCTGCCTTGACCCGCGTTTGGGTACCGCCTAACATATTCCGCGAATCCGGAATCCACGCAGTCATAATCGGCTGAAGACTGATGACGTTTTCCACCGCAAAGCTGTTCTCCCACCTCAATGGCGCGCGCACTTTTTTCTCAAGGCAGGGCGTGTTGCTCCTGGTTGCGGTCGCGCTGTTTGCGGTTCTGTGGGTCACGAATGTACGCGGTCCGGGTACAGGCTTCATTCCTGTACTCCTTTACACCCTCGTCATCGGGAATCTGACGACACCGATTATGAATCATCTCGCTCCATTTTCCTCGCGTCTCCGCTTCCCCTTTAACTGGGTCGCTTACCTGATCTTGTTGCTCCTTACGGCAGTCGCCTGCGCGTCTTTAACAGTGACGGTCGTGATGGTGTTGTATCGAGTTTCCTTTGACTCGTTTTTCGCCCAGCTTTGGAGCATGGGTAGGGTTGTAGTCATCGTGATTTTGATCGTGGGGAGCGTCCGCCATTTGCATGAGGAATCGCGAGTGCGGCTTGAGGGCCGGAATCTTGAACTTCAACGTGCTGTCGAGATCGGAAATTCGCGATCGCAGCAGCAACAGCAAGAGCTGGACAAAGCGCGAGAGATCCAGGAAGGACTCTTACCCAAAAAGATTCCCCAGGTCAGGGGGCTGGAAGTGGCAGGGACGTGGCAACCTGCCCGCGTCGTTGGTGGAGATTATTTTGACGTGCTGAAGTTCAGCGAGAGCAAGATTGGCGTCTGCATCGGAGACGTGGTCGGCAAGGGGATCAGCGCTGCGTTGTTGATGGCCAACCTGCAGGCCAGCTTTCGAGCCTTCGCTTCGGAAGCGGTTTCACCAGGCACTCTCGTGGGTAAATTAAACGAAGTGATATCCAATAATATCGCGGGCGATAAGTTCGTTGCGTTCTGCTACTGCCTGATCGATACGATGGATAACAGGCTGACCTTTGCCAGCGCCGGTCACTGTCCGCCCATCCTGTTCCATAGAACGGGCGAGGCAGTTTTATTGAAGGAAGGAGGAACGCCGCTGGGAATATTTCCTGACCGGAAGTACGAAGATGCAGGACTTCAGCTGGAATCCGGCGACCGCCTGGTGTTTTACACTGACGGTCTAACGGAAGCGATGGATTCGGATGAACAAGAATTTGGAGAGCTAAGACTGGTTGAGCTAGGCAGTCGCGACGTCGCACTAAGCGCCTCCGAAATGCTTGCCGCAATCAAGAAAGAGGTAGTCAGCTTCTGCCACGGGAGTTTTCAGGATGATTTTACACTGGTTGTCGTCGCAGTGAAATCAGCACGGTCAGGCTAACCATTTGGCGGTAACGATTTCTTGAGCCTCGCATGTGAAGAATCAGCTCTAAAAAAGAGTGAACATAACGACGGCGAACGGAATGTCTCTATTGAGAGGGAGCGGTCCAGCGGATGGCTCAGGTGTGCGTGTGTACGCCTGGCCTGTAGCTCTTGATCGACAGAGAAACGACCGAGTCAAACCGTTCATGCAGAAACTAGCAGTGCTTTTTCTATTTTTCACTTTGCCGCTTTACTGCCAAACGAACACCGGCGAACTGCGCCTCAAGGTTACGGATCCGTCCGGGCTGAGCGTCAAAGTGGCCGTCCGGATTGTCAGCGAGGCGAACGAATATCAGCACACTCTGGCGACCGACGAACAAGGTGTCCTTGACCTGCAGCGGCTTCCGTTCGGCATTTACCACCTCGAAATCAATCAGCCGGGATTTGCCGAGGTTTCGGAAACCGTCGAGATCCGGTCTTCGATCCCGACCGATTACCCGATTGTGCTGAAAATCTCTTCGGCCACCCAGTCAGTCAGCGTGACGGCGGCCAATACGCTCATCGATCCCGATCAAGCTGGGTCCGTCAACCAGATTGGCGCGGACACCATTCAAAACCGAGTCGGCTCGATTCCCGGCCGCTCGATCCAGGACCTGGTGAACTCGCAGCCCGGGTGGCTCTACGAAGGCAATGCCGTTTTGCATCCCCGAGGCTCCGAATATCAGACGCAATTCGTTGTCGACGGTATCCCTCTAACCGACAACCGCTCGCCCAGCTTCGGACCTGAGATTGCGGCCGATGACATTCAGTCCATGAGCATTTATACCGGCGGTATTCCCGCCGAGTACGGCCGCAAGATGGGCGGTGTGGTGGAATTGAATACGACGGAAGATTCCCAGCAAGGTTTTCACGGGCAAGCCGTTCTTTCCGGCGGCAGCTTTGATACGGCCGGCGCTTTTGTCGAAGGCCAGTACGTCTGGGGGCAAAATACACTGGGTGTCAGCGCCAGCGGCGACATGACCAGTCACTACTTGAATCCTGTCGTTATACAGAACTACACAAACCGAGGTACGGTCGGTGACTTTTCGGCTCACTACCAACGCAACTTGACGTCCAAGGACCGCCTGAGCCTGATTGTTCGGCACGAGCTTTCGCGCTACACGCTGCCCAACGAGCAGGTGCAACAGGCTGCCGGACAACTACTCACGGCGGATAACTTCGAAACGATGGGCATCGCTTCGTACCAGCACACGTTTTCACCGAATGTTGTGCTCGACGTCCGCGGCATGGTCCGTGACAATGCCAATGACTTCTACTCGAACGCCGAGGCAACTCCCATCCAGATCTTGCAGCACAATTGGTTTCGCGAGGGTTATTTCAATAGCAGCATCACCATCAGCCATAAACGCCATGAGATCAAGGCGGGCCTGGAATCGGACAACATTTTTCTGAACGAGAATTTTCACTACAACATCACCGACGACACTCAGTTTGATCCGAGCACGCCCCTAAGTTTCAGCTTCGTGGCGAATCGTCCGGACCTTGAGCAAGCCGCGTATGTGCAGGATCTCATCCGATTGGGCAATTGGACAATCAATGCCGGTGTTCGCTGGGACCATTATCAGTTGCTCTTGAACAATCAAGCTCTGAGCCCCCGTTTCGCCATTTCGCGCTATTTCCCGTCGGCCAACGTGGTTGTGCATTTCTCCTATGACCGCGTTTTTCAGACACCATCGTTTGAGAATATGTTGCTCTCGAGTTCCACGGCGGCCGCAGGCCTCGATACGATTTCCGTGCAATTGCCGGTCAGGCCATCCGTCGGAGACTACTACGAAGCAGGGGTGACCAAGGTTTTCTGGAAGCAGTTGAAGCTGGACGCTAACTATTATCGCCGCCTCGTCAACAACTATGCCGATGACGATCAGATCGACAACACGACGATTAGCTATCCCATCGCCTTCAAGAAGGCCATCATTTACGGTGCGGAAGCAAAACTCGAAGTACCCCAATCGCACGGTTTTTCCGGCTTTTTGAGCTATTCCTACCAGTTAGGAAATGCCTGGTTCCCCGTGACGGGAGGCCTTTTCCTGGGCGACGACGCAATCATTCCCACATCAGGCCACCTCCCGGATTCGCAGGACCAGCGCAACTTCGTTCGCGGCCGCGTTCGCTACCAAGTTTTTCCACGTCTTTGGATTGCCACTGGAATTCAATACGACACGGGCTTGCCGTTCGACTTTCAATGCCCTGACGGCGAGACGCTTGCACAGTGTGAGGAGGGGGAAGCCGCCATCTACGGGCAGCAGGTTATTAGCCGGCTGAATTTCGCGCGCGGCCGCATCCTGCCATCGTTTCAGGTGAATGTTTCTGCAGGCACGGACCTTTACAAGTCCGAACGTATGAATGTGCGCTTCCAAGCGGACGGCGAAAACCTTACGAACGTCATCGATGTGATCGACTTCGGAGGTCTGTTCTCGGGCAACGCGATCGGCCCGTCGCGCAGCTTCGCCCTCCGATTGACGACCAGCTTTTGAAGCGGGCGGCTGTCCGTTTGAAACCGTCGATCAGCTAAAGGATTAAGCTCCACATGTTACAGTACTCGCCATGCGATTCGGCATTCGCCAGCCCGGTCTTCTAGCGAGGCGTCTTTTACTCGCTCTCGAAGAGGTTAAGAGAGCCCTCCAAGACCAAACTGACGCAGTATCCGAAGCAACAAAAATTGCAAGCGCAAAGCAGGCCGTTCCACAGCCCGTGCGGGCCGAAGTTAGCCTGCCAGAAGGTGTTGAAACTCGAAAGAGCGCCATCGATGCACTCAGTGACAGGGTGTATCAACGCCGTACGCTTCTCGTGTCCGTGCTCACGTTTATCGCTATCGTCATCTACGCTGGCTTGGTGTACCTCCAATGGAAAGAGATGATAGGGGCTGCTGGCGCAGCGCAAGACGCCGTTCATGAGGCGCGACTGAACAGACAGCAATCCCAAGAGTCCCTCAACGCGGCTATCGATCAGTTCCATTTAGACCAGCGGGCATGGGTAGGACCAACCAACATCGTGCTCCGCCAGATTCCGGTACCCAATCCAATCATGGCCGTGGCTACGATAACTAATTACGGTAAAACGCCCGCCTTCAAACTGAGAGCACGATACTTTCTCCGTGCGAGTGACACGCCGATTGATGTCCGACAATATGCCAAGAATCCAATCGAACAAATGGCAGTTCAAGAACAGAGGACTACAAATATACTTTTCCCTAACGCCCACATGGACCTGGTTCCGTCTACCGGCTCTACAGACGCGCTGGGGAATCAGAGTGTGGGGAATGGACGAAAACTGCTCTATTTCTTCGGATGGGTCTGGTATTCCGATGTCTTTCAAATGCCCCATGAGACGAGATTCTGCGCGCAGTGGTACGCTCAGGGAAAGGGCTTTGCTCCTTGCAGTGAAGACTACGATTACTCCGATTAGAATAACAAACCACTTTCGTACCGGGGCGGACAGACCTCTTTGATTCGGAGCCGTCGACTGAACAAAAAAGAACCGCTCGGTCGCGCATCGGTGATGCTCCCTGTCGGCTCCCGGATCTGGTCGTCCAACCTGATCTGCGACTCATACTCCACCTGGCTGTTTGCAGCTGGAGGGTGTGTGGCGTCCGTTGTACCTGACACCTAAGACAGGTATTTCGCGAGTGGCTCCCAGTAGTTTTTGTTCCACCCCTCGAGGAGGCTTTGCCCATCGCCGTTGGGGAATCCTGTGTGGTCAAGAACGAGCTTGGTTCCAGAGCCGCTGTCGGTGAGTTCGAACTTCACAATCGAATAGACGCCAGGTTTCCAGTACGCTGGACGCCAGGCCTGAACAATTCGCCCGTTGGGTACAAGCTCAATCTGCCTCCCCACGATAAGGCCGCCGAACGTCGAGAAAGCGCCACCCGTTTCAGGGCTGATTTCCGTGGGCGGCGCCCCCGGGGGCATGCGCGTCTTCATGGCGTCGCTGAGCTGCACGACGTGCTCGAATTGTTTAGCGTCTGTGAGCGCTTCGTAGAGGCGTTTCCGGCTGGCCTTGAATTCAACTTCCTGGTGAATAGACTCTGCCGCATGAGAAATCTCCCCGTTGGCCTGGGCCCAAGCCTCCCTCGATCCTAACGACAAACCACCGAATGCCATCGCAATGCCGGCGATCACTTGCCGGCGCGTAGGTCCATTCGCCAGCTTTTGCAAACCAGTTTTATGGCTCATCATCGTCCTCCCGGATTCCTGGCTTCAATCACCTGTGGGGAAACCCATCGCAGTCTAGCGCACTCCGATACTCAACTCGACTGACGAGTTCATTCGCAAGTACAGAAACTACCCGATAGACGCGCCTCGGTGAGGGCGCTTAGCTCTCGCTCGTGAATTCACGCTGGCCGGGCCACGGTTCGCGGACACAGCCTATCGGAGGTAAAACACGATGATCTGCCGGAGATGCGGACATTCAAGTGGAATGCATGACGAGCGCGGCTGCGTTGCCTTGAGTTGTTTATGCAATCGGTATATCCCGACGCAGATCAATGCGATCCTGGCTCTCCAACCGCTGCGCCTACCACTGAACGTCAAACGCATCAGCTTGCCGTTTGAACTAGGATCACGAAGTTCACTGCGACGATAATCTTCTTGCGGCGTCGGCAGGGGGCCTGTTTCTGCCGTTCGCGGTCGAACACTTCTTTCGCAAGCCGTTTGAACTCGCGGCCTGCGAGCCTCGGTTTGCGACGCATTGAGGGATTGTGCGCCGCCCAGTTCCTTATCGTGGCGGATTCAAACTGGAACGAGCGACCTAACGTGTTGCATGAGATGAATTGATTCGCTCTTCGATACGATCCGGTCAACGGGCAAGTCGGACCGTAGCAGATGTCGACCAAGGTCAGCGTACTGAGTAAAGAGAATGATCGGGACGTCAGGCAATCGTCTTTTTAACTCCCGCGCAGACGCCAAGCCGTCCATCACGGGCATCGATAGATCGAGAATAATGAGGTGGGGCGGATTTTGAACGGCGAGCAAAATTGCTTCCTCGCCGTTGGACGCTACGGCGCAAATCTCATAGTTCTCGTCTGCGTCGAATAGGTGGCACAGCAATCTACGAATGGTCGGGTTGTCATCGACAACGAGAATCTTTTTGGCCATGTGGCTCTTTATCTGGCGGGGGTCCCACCCAGTAAAGACACTCGTCGGCGGGCTTTGCGATCGGGTATTCGATGTAGGGCGCCAAGGTGTGCCGAAACGTCCCGAGCGCCAAAGGCCCATCCGCCCAGACCGGCTTGGATTACAACGGGACTTGATGCGTAACAAGGCCTGCTCCTCGAGAGCCGTTCGTCATCGCGTTACAGATCCAGGTCGCTTATTTTCGAAGGGAGGGTCTTCCGAAAGTAGGTATCTTGGCACCAGGCTGGAACGGAGCTCACGGTGCGAATGGGTTAAGGATGCCCCTCGTGCAGGACGATACTGAGAAGGGAACTGTGCACCTTCAGTCCGCCGTTGTAGTCAATGAAACCCAACTTCCGGAACT
>CAZLWY010000170.1:0-11136 GCA_964563425.1 uncultured Acidobacteriaceae bacterium
TCCGGCGAACGCGTTCAGCTGGTCCACCATCGTGTTAATTGTGTTCTTCAGCTCGAGAATTTCGCCCTTCACGTCCACCGTGATCTTGCGAGAGAGGTCTCCGCGCGCAACGGCCGTGGTCACTTCCGCAATGTTGCGGACCTGAGCGGTCAGGTTTCCGGCCATGGCGTTGACCGAGTCGGTCAAATCTTTCCAGGTACCAGCGACACCGGGGACGACGGCCTGCCCGCCAAGCGCGCCGTCTGTGCCGACCTCCCGGGCCACGCGGGTGACTTCGGAAGCAAAGGAACGGAGCTGGTCCACCATCGTATTGATGGCTTCTTTGAGCTGAAGAATTTCGCCCCGCACGTCGACCGTGATTTTGCGGGAAAGATCGCCGCTGGCGACGGCGGTGGCGACTTCAGCAATGTTGCGAACCTGGCCGGTGAGATTGCTGGCCATGGAGTTGACCGAATCGGTAAGGTCTTTCCAGGTGCCAGCCACGCCGGGCACCTGCGCCTGGCCACCGAGTTTGCCGTCGGTGCCGACTTCACGCGCCACGCGCGTGACCTCGGCGGTGAAGACGCCAAGTTGCTGAATCATCGTGTTCACGATGTTGGCGGAGCGGAGGAACTCACCTTCCAGTGGCCGACCGTCAACATCCAGCCGCACGGTCTGAGTCAAATTACCCTGAGCGACGGCGGCGATCGCGCGCGTAACCTCCGTGGTCGGTCGCAGAAGGTCCTCAACGAGCGTGTTTACGGATACTTCCATCTCGCCCCAGGCGCCACGGGGTTGATGAAACCGGCTGCGCTCGCGAGTCCGGCCTTCTTTGCCGACGACCTGGCCGAGCCGCTTCAAGTCCTGCGCCATCTGCTGATTGGCGGCGGCGATGTCATTGAACGCGTCGGCGATCTTGCCTGGCAGACCGGTCCAGAAGCCGGGCAAGCGCACCGAGAAATCACCGTCGCGCATGGTGCGCAGGCTGGAAAGGATAGTGGCGAGCTCGCCCTCGGGCAAATTTGCGATCGCTGGAGTGAAATCGGCCGTCGTCACGCCCGGCCCCGGCGCTCCATTTCCACCCTTGCTGCCGTGGGAAGCTTCCTTGCGATCGGATTTGGCCATACCGTCTCCAGTGATTCCGGGGGCGTGCAGGCCGATCGCACGAGCAAGCGAGCTTGGCGCTGCCTCTTACTTGCGGGTGATCGATCCGGGTAAGTACCCGGTTTGGCCCCAATTTCCCAAGTATAGGTTCCACTTCTATCATTTGCGTTTTCTCAAGGCACTACAGTGTTTGCTGTATGTAGGTACTGATGGGAATTGTGGGAGCATCGGCACCGCATAACGCTCGGAGTGTGTCTTGCCGACCGAGGTCGGCGCCGCGTAGACGCCCTGATCGAGCAGGAATAAGGGTCGTAGAGTCCACGGGAAGCCGTGAAAGCAGATGATCGAGGAGGAAGATCATGCCAGCATTGCAATTGCTGCTAGCCGATGATCACGAAATCGTTCGCCAGGGACTTCGCTCAATGCTCGAGACGCAACGCGACTGCAAGGTCGTTGGAGAAGCCGCTGACGGACGCCAAGCCGTTTCCATGACCAAGGAACTGAATCCCGACGTCGTCATTCTCGATATCGGGATGCCCTCGCTGAACGGGCTGGAGGCGACGCGGCAGATTTTAAAGATGCGGCCGCAGACAAAGGTCTTGATACTCACCATGCACGAATCCGATTCGGTGATCCGCGAAGTGCTGGACGCTGGCGCGCGCGGATATATTTTGAAGACGGATGCGGGGCGCGACCTTGTGTCGGCCGTGGAGTCGCTCCGGCGGAATAAAACGTTTTTTACTTCGCGCGTTTCGCAGATGATCCTGGACGGCTTTCTGAAGGGCGATAAGCGCCCGCAGGAAGTTACTCCGCATGGGGAGCGGCTGACGCCGCGCCAGCGCGAGATCGTGCAGCTGCTGGCCGAAGGAAAGAGCAGTAAGGAAATAGCCGTGGCGCTGGATCTGAGCGTGAAGACGGCGGAAACACACCGCGCCAACATCATGCGCAAGCTCGACTGCCATTCGGTGAGCGAAGTGGTGCGCTACGCGATCCGCAACAAGATCATCGACGCCTAGGGACGCTTTCACCACGAGCGCCATTCCGTAACCAACCATTTACAAGGCCCTCTGGCGCCGTGGGGTATAATCCTGCGTGGCGCGCTTCTCGCCGCTGCGCCGCTGCAATATTCCTTCCGCGGGAGATTCGCGATGGCCTCAGCTGCTTCTCCTGGAAACACTCCGATTCCCGAACCGATCGCACCCTTATCTTCGGAAGAACTGCGGACCATGCACGCCTACTGGCGCGCCGCGAACTATCTTTCGGTCGGGCAGATCTATCTCTACGCGAATCCGCTGCTGCGCGAGCCGTTGAAGCTTGAACACATCAAGCCGCGGCTGCTGGGCCACTGGGGCACGACTCCGGGATTGAATTTCATCTATCTGCATTTCAACCGGCTGATCAAGAAACACGACTTGAACGTAATTTTTGTCGCCGGCCCTGGCCATGGAGGGCCGGGAGTGGTGGCGAACACGTATCTGGAAGGCACCTACAGCGAGATCTACTCCCACATCACGCAGGATGAGGAGGGACTTCGGAAACTTTTCAAGCAGTTTTCTTTTCCGGGGGGGATTCCGAGTCATGTGGCGCCCGAAACGCCCGGATCGATTCACGAAGGTGGCGAGCTGGGCTATTCCCTGGCACACGCGCATGGCGCGGCGTTCGACAATCCCGATCTCATCGTATGCTGCGTGGTCGGCGACGGAGAATCCGAGACCGGTCCCCTGGCGGGGAGCTGGCATTCGAACAAGTTTTCGAATCCGGCGCGTGATGGAGCGGTGTTGCCGATTCTGCACCTCAACGGCTACAAGATCGCGAATCCAACCATTCCCGGGCGAATGACCGACGCGGAGTTGACGCAGCTTTTCAAGGGATACGGCTACCGGCCCTTTTTCGTCGAGGGGCACGAGCCGGACGCGATGCACCAGCGAATGGCGCACACGCTCGATACCGTGCTGGCGGAGGTTCGCGCGATTCAGCAGGAGGCTCGCGCCGCGAAAAACGTGAAGCGCCCCGTCTGGCCGATGATCGTGATGCGGACACCGAAGGGATGGACGGGGCCGAAGGAAGTCGACGGGAAGCCCGTGGAAGGCACGTGGCGGGCGCATCAGGTGCCGGTGACGGATTTCGCCAAGAAGCCGGAACATTTGAAAATTCTGGACGACTGGATGAAGAGCTACCGCCCAGAGGAATTATTTGACGAAAAAGGAAAACTGATTCCCGAGCTCGCAAAACTCGCGCCGCACGGCGATCGGCGCATGGGGGCGAATCCGCATGCCAACGGCGGCCTCTTGTTGCGGGACTTGGTGATGCCCGATTTCCGGCGCTATGCCGTGAGTGTGACGAAACCTGGAACCCAATTCGAGGAAGCGACGCGAGTGCTCGGAAGGCTGTTGCGCGACGTGATGGAATCGAATGCCGAGTCCAGGAATTTCCGCGTGTGGGGACCGGACGAGACGGCTTCGAACCGCCTGGAGGCGCTCTACGAAGCGACGGACAAGGTGCTGATGGAGCCGCTGCTGCCTACCGACGAGAACATTTCGACCGACGGGCGCGTGATGGAAATTCTGAGCGAGCACATGTGCCAGGGATGGCTCGAGGGTTATCTGCTGACCGGCCGGCATGGATTTTTTTCCTGTTACGAAGCATTCATTCACATCGTGGATTCGATGTTCAACCAGCATGCCAAATGGCTGAAAGTTACGCGCGACATACCCTGGCGGCGGCCGATCGCTTCACTGACGTATCTGCTGACGTCGCATGTGTGGCGGCAGGACCACAATGGCTTCACGCACCAAGATCCAGGATTCATCGACCATGTCGTGAACAAAAAAGCGGACGTCGTGCGGGTGTATTTGCCTCCGGACACGAATACGCTGCTTTCCGTGGCTGACCACTGCCTGCGAAGCCGCAACTACGTGAACGTGATCGTTGCGGGCAAGCAGCCTGCATTGCAGTTTCTCGACATGAGTTCTGCGATCGAGCACTGCACCGAGGGGCTGGGAATCTGGCAGTGGGCCTGCACGGATCAGGACGGCGAGCCGGATGCGGTGATGGCGTGCGCGGGAGATATTCCGACTCTGGAGACGCTTGCGGCCGTGGATCTGCTGCGCCAGCATTTTCCGGATATCAAACTGCGCGTGGTGAACGTGGTGGATTTGATGACGCTGCAGCCTGCGAGCGAGCACCCGCACGGAATTTCCGATAACGAGTTCGACTCGATGTTCACCAGCGATAAGCCGATCATTTTTGCGTATCACGGATACCCCACGTTGATTCACAGGCTCACCTATCGCCGCACGAATCACGACAACCTGCACGTCCGCGGATACAAGGAGGAAGGGACTACCACAACGCCGTTTGACATGACGGTGCTGAACGACCTGGACCGTTTCCATCTGGCCAGCGACGTAGTGGATCGCGTGCCGCGGTTGCAGCGCGTGGGCGGACATTTTCAGCAGTTCGTGCGTGACAAGCTGGTTGAGCACAAGAACTACATTCACGAATTTGGAGACGATTTGCCGGAAATCAAGAATTGGACCTGGCCATACTAGGCGATGAAAATCCTGGTTCTGAATGCGGGATCGAGCAGCCAGAAAGCCTGCCTGTACGAAATCGGAAACGTAATGCCGGACGATGCACCGGAGCCGCTGTGGGAGGGCAAGATCCAGGTTGACGGTGACAGCGCCGAAGTCCGCGTGAAGAATTCTCGCGGCCACCGCGCTGAAGAGACCGTACGAGTCGAGGCTGGGTCGGCATCGGTCGGCGAACTGCTGGTCAAGTTGTGGTCGGATCAGAGTGGGTCTGTCGGCGCTCCTCGGGCGGTGGACGTGGTTGCGCATCGAATCGTGAATGGCGGGCCGGACTATCGCGATCCGGTTCTGATCACGCCGGAGGTGAAGGCAGCGATCGCTCGGGCGTCATCGTTTGCGCCGCTGCACAATGCCAGCGGTCTGGCAGGAGTTGAGTTTGCCCAGAAGCGGTTCGGTGGTGTGCCCGAGGTCGCCGTATTCGATACAGGCTTTCACAAGACTCTGCCGGACGCGGCCTACGTCTATCCTGGACCGTATGAATGGGTTGTGCAGGGAATCCGACGATTCGGCTTCCACGGAATCAATCATCAATACTGCGCGGAACGCGCGGCCAAATTGCTGGGGAAGGGCGGTTCGCTAAGACTGGTGATTTGCCATCTGGGAAACGGATGTTCGCTGGCGGCCGTGCGGGACGGCCGGAGCGTGGACACGACCATGGGATTTACGCCGCTGGACGGACTCATGATGGGAACCCGATCGGGCTCGATCGATCCAGGGATTCTGACTTATCTGATGAGTCGAGGATTCACGGCGTCCCAACTTGACGAACTGCTGAACAAGAAGTCGGGGCTCCTGGGGATTTCTGGCATTTCGGGCGACATGCGCGACATCGTCCGGGAGATGAAGTCCGGAAACCTGCGTGCGAAGCTGGCATTCGACATTTTCGTGCACCGGCTGAGGGCATCGATCGGGGCGATGGTCGCGGCGCTGGGCGGGATCGACGCGCTGGTCTTTACCGCCGGGATTGGCGAAAACTCGCCGGAGGTTCGCGCGGCGGCTTGCGGGCATTGCGACTACCTGAATATTGAGCTGGAGAACGACAAGAATGCCGCTGTGTCGGATGACCAGGATATTGCTCGAGCCGGGTCGGCCGTGCGAGTTCTAGTGCTCCACGCACAGGAGGATTGGGCCATCGCGAAGGGAGCATGGAAGGTCATTTTGGGACGGCCATAGCCGATCGCCCGTACGGCGTCTAGGTGCATGCGTCGCGAGTATTTGATCCCGAGTATTCCTGCCCGCGGCTAGCTAGGCGTGCGCTCGAGGAACCGGCCGAGGACGACGGCGGCGTGTTCGCACAGAGCGCGATCACCGGGGCCGAAGGCGGCCGCTACGTGTGAGTCGATGTCGAGCTCGCCGACAACTTTACCGTGAACGCAAACGGGGACCACGATTTCGGATTTGGTTTCAAGAGAGCAGGCCAGATAGCGCGGATCAGACTTAACGTCGTCGACGACGACGGTCTTTCCCGTGGAAGCGGCGGCGCCGCAGATGCCTTGGTTCAGAGGGATGCGGGTATGGGGAGTCATGGCTCCCTTGAAGCAGCCGAGAACCAGAACGTCGCAATCGCCGTCCTTTTCCAGTAGGTAAAAGCCGACCCAATTGTAGCGCGTGAGTTTTTCGTGAAGCAGAGCCACGATGGCCTTCATGAGAGCATCGCCGGAATTACAAGAAATGGAGAGAGCGTCGAGAGCCGGGATGAGGTCCGTGGGTGTGGTTTGTGTTTTGGTCATCGGGAGTAGTCGAACATAAGACAGGTGGAAGTTGCAATCCCACTCGTCTTCCGAGATCTCGCACTCCGTTATGCTGAAGTTGTACCGAACGCCGGCCTGGCGGAGACTCTAAACAGTCTACGCGCGACGGGGTCATCGGGGGGCGGTGCAAGAGAGCTGGTCGTGTTTGCCCGGCTTGACGGAATCCGAAGAGATAGCTATCATGTGATATGTATCATCTAGGGTGTGGAGGATATGACTAGGTCGACCAAAAAACACCGCAGCCAACCGGGGAAGACGGGATCTCGGCCCACGGTCGCGGAGGCAAAGGTTTTCATGACGGGACGTAGCCAGGCCGTGAGGCTTCCGAAGGAGTATCGCGTCACCGGCAATAGCGTCTATGTGAAGCGTCTCGGCAATTCGATCGTGCTCATCCCCAAAACAGCCGATCGCTGGGCAGGACTGTTCGCAGCCCTTGACGAGTTCCCTCGCGATTTTGTGTTGGAGCGCTGTCAAGACCAAGCGTCACGTGCCAACCTCGATAAACTTTTCGATAAGTCCGCGGAATAAGCGCCGTGTACCTGCTCGACACCACGGTGTGGATCGATCTGTTGCGCGCCAATTCCCCCTCGATTCGCCGAAAGCTTTCCGCGCACAGCAATAGCGCCATTGGTCTCTCGATCATTACAGCGTGCGAGCTGCAGTATGGCCTCGAACGCCGGGCCGCCAGGCATCCGCACCTGCGAGCCAAGGAACAGCATCTGCTCTCGGTCATCCTCGCACCCTTTGATGTCTTCCCGATAGACAATGCAGTGGTGGAGATTTACGGAAGGGTCCGCTCAGTTCTCGAAATTTCGGGCAAGGTGATTGGCGCGTTGGACACCTTCATTGCCGCTCAGGCGCTGAGCTTGGGGGCCACCTTGGTCACAAGCAACACTATAGAGTTCGTGCGAGTGCCGGGATTGCAGGTCGAAGACTGGAGATGACTCCATGCCGTCGTCATCGACTTCACGACATTCTGCAGAGCCGCGGTCAGGAAGCTCTCCGCCGAGCGATGGAGAAAGGAATCAAAGAACCGCCGCATATGTAGAGCTCTTTTGTTTGTTTTCTTTGTCCGAGCTTTCGGCGCTTCCGCGCTGGCGAGCAGAGCGCGCCGGTACGCTGTGATCTCCGCTACGCCGGGCGACGCGACTCCGATATAGACCGCACGATGTAGAGTCTTCCCAACCCTGGCGACGGCGAGGACACGTGGAGACGATGAGATTGGTGGGAGCGAGTCGGTTTGACTCAGTTCCCCTTTTCTTGAGCTGCACTCACATCCGTGCCGGCACAAGGGTAGCCTAACTGTTCCCATCGAGCTAGACCGCCCTTCAACGCCTTCACCTTGACGACACGCCGACGGGGGCCTTTTCAGCGTTAGCAGGCAAGCTCGTCAGAAGAGCGGGGCTGACTCCCGAAAATCTCAACACATTTCGTCTGTCCATGGTTTTTTCCCCTCCTTGCGCTGCATCCTACTCCCATCCCTCGCTCGAGAAGATGAATTTGAAAAGAGTAAGCCCGTGCGAAAGCGGTGACTGCTCCGCGGGCCCTCCCAATCGAACAAACAATTACTTAATTGTCATCCACAAGCCCGCTTCTGAGAAGCCATGCGCAGATTGCGGACGGATTGGCGGCTAATCGGAAGTAATTGTCCGACCGAATGTTGGAAGGTATTTGATACGAAAGGGAACAAATGGATGGTCGCGAGGGCGCGAAATCTTTTAGAATCAATCAAGCGCCCGTAGCTCAGTTGGAAAGAGCGTCTGCCTTCTAAGCAGAGGGTCGGGAGTTCGACTCTCCCCGGGCGCGCCACTTACTCCTTCCTGTTCATTTATATATAGTTGGGTGGATGCCACTTCACCCGGATCGCAATTTGCCGCCGTCATAAAAACGTAATACTTCGCAGTCGGTAATGTTCAAACTCTCAGTCTTTTCGCGCTGCAAGAGCTCCCGAGTGCTGGCCCCATGATCGCAGATCATTGACAGAAAAGGATTTGCAGCCGTAATTAAATGCGATCAATGCTGACTAAAGAGACCGTCTGTTAACGAAGCAGACGGTCAGAAAGTCATGACGAGGGAACCTGCCTAGTGAGCAGGTGCGCTACATTTCTAGTCGATTTGGACCTGTCCATGCAAACGTTGCAGTATAAAGTGCAACGGTGTTTGAAATCGTGGCGAAGAATGGCGAGAACCATTCGTCTGACTTCAGCTGTCCCTACTAGGAATTCCATTTCGTGCGCGTGAAGCGACGGAACGGAGGTTTTCCAATGCGCCGTGACCAAAGTGATTCAGTCGGAACCCTTTTCGATTCCAAGCGATAACGGTTTCAGGTCTGACGATCACCAGGGCAGGTCGCCAGCCACTCCAGAGCTGGGAGACCCAGAGGAGTCGGTCAGCGGCGCTCAGATGCACTTTGTGTGAACGGGCCGAGCGTTGCAGGACCAAGAGCTGATGCCGAAGGGCAAGGATCTCTGCCTGGAGCACGGCCCGAGTTCGAAAGCTTTACCGAATCGAAGACAACAGCGAGAGAATGATCGCGAACATGTCGTGTGCAAAGTATAGCTGCCGCCGTTCAAATGCAACTGGCTCAATCAGAACGGAGTTTTTGGTAGGGACAGCACTGGCGTCGAGACTATCTATGTGAAAAAGGGCTATACTCCCTAGTAATAGTTTATTTTGAGGAATCTGTATGATGCGGCATTGGATGGTTCTACCTCTGCTTCTGTGCATCCTCCCCGGCGAGCAGGTTGCCGCTCAGACCAAACGCGCTCTGGTTATCGGAATCAACACTTACCAGCCGGAGGGTACGGACGCGCAGCATCCCATAGGTTGCACATACGGTCGCTGTGAACTCGGCAGATTCGAGAACCTGCAGGGCGCAGTCAATGATGCGCAGTCAATGGCGGACCTGCTCACGAGCCCCAAGTTTGGTTTCCCGGCGAACCAGGTCTTCTTGCTGACTAATCCAGCCCCACCCCAACCCCGGACGGGAGTCGTGGTTCTCCCTGCGATCCTGACCGCTCGCAACGGCATTCTCGCGGCGATGCAGAAGTATCTTGTGGATGTTCCTGAGCCAGGTGACACAGTCGTTTTTTACGACGCGAGCCACGGCTCTTTACGCATCAACAGCAAAGGCAACAAACTGACCGTGCTGTTCAATGGCGAATATATCCATGCAGATAGCACAATCGTCCCTGCCGATGCATACAAAGGTGGTTACGATGTGCGAGATCGTGAAATGACACGCATCTTCGACTCGGCACTGGATAAAGGCATACACCTCACGGTGATTTTTGATACTTGCTACAGCGGCGGCTCGGTCCGGGGCGTGGGACCTAAGTATCGCGAGCGCAGCCTGGCTTTTGATCCGCGCGACATCAACGAAGCGCCCGACGTTCTTACCAACGGACAGCTGCGACCTAGCCCAACCGAACGTAAGGACAATCCAGCACTGGTTTTTTCAGCTTCGCAGCAGGACCAATCGGCAATAGAGTCTCCTCCGCCCGATATTTTCACTGAGCCGCATGGGGCCTTCACCGCCGCCCTTCTCGAGGCGCTGGAAGTCCTGCCTGCCAACGCACCAAGCTCCGTCATCTATCAGCGCGTGAAGGCCGTGCTGGAAGGAAGCGGTGTTCCCGACCAAGAGCCTGATCTCGATGCAACGGCCGCCCGCCGGCAGCAACCGCTTTTCGGCGGCGTGGCGGCGGACTCCGGCAAAGTAACCACAGCCGCCCTCAGCACCGGTAACGACGGCAGCGTCTTGCTCGATATCGGACGCGTCTCTGGCATTGGCATCGGCAGTGAATTCACTTCAACGATCAAAGACGCCCAAAGCCGGAGCATCAAACTCCGCATTACGGATTTCTCGGGAATCGCACGTTCTGGCGCCGAGATCATCAGCCCGCTCGGCGCGAAGATTGCCCCTGGCGAAATCTTCGAGCTGACCAAGTGGGTTCAAGCGGCGCCCGCGCCGCTGCTTTTCTGGCTTTGGCCTTCCAATCTTTCTGAAGAAAATATCCTCGCCGCAACCGCGGAGATTAGAACCGCCGGAGTCACGTCCGTCTCTGATCCAGCTGAGGAGCCGTGGACAGACATCCTGTGTTGGGATGGCACAAACTGGACTCTGCAACATGCCGGCGCGCCCCAGGCCATCAGCCTGGGAACGCACGTGACTGCCGGTGCTTTGAGAGAACATCTTCGAGTCGACGCAAAACTTTGGGCAAACCTTCCGCCGCCGATGGAGTTGGCTGCGCGGCTTACGCTCCATGAAAGAGACAGCGCCGTACAGCCCGCTCGCGATCTTGCCGGTGCCGACTACATCCTCACAGGCGTCCTCACAGGGCACGGCTCTGCTTATGCGTGGTTCCACAAAAACGAATTCGCCGCAGGCCCACGCAAAGCGGTCACTACCGACCACAGCCCCGGCTGCTCCACCACATCGCAATATCCCGTGCGCAGCGATTGGGTGTCCCTTGCCGACGCGACGCGCGTCGATGATGACGCCAAGTATCTGAACGAGAACGCATCGGTATTGGCAAGAGTGCATGGTTGGCTCCAATTGGCAGATAGCCCCACGAGGGTGTAAAAACAACTGTGTAAGCGGTCATCGCATATAGAGCACACTCAAATACGGAGAGCCGATGACCATAGATCCAAAGCTAGTGGATGAACTGCTGGCGGGCTACAAGAAGCCGGAAGACATTATCGGAGAGAAC
>CAZLWY010000171.1:0-6767 GCA_964563425.1 uncultured Acidobacteriaceae bacterium
TCTGGGCATCGTGGACGTGCCCGGCCACGAGGATTTCGTGAAGAATATGGTCGCCGGCGTCGGCTCGATCGATCTGGCGCTGCTGGTGGTGGCGGCCGATGATGGCTGGATGCCGCAGACGGAAGAACATTTGCAAATTCTCAGCTACCTCGGCGTCACGCGCGCCGTCGTGGCGCTGACGAAAATCGATTTGGCGCAGGACGAGCAGGCCGCGACGGCGGCCATTCGCGAGCGCCTCGCAGGCACGCCCTTCGCGGCGGCGGCGATTGTGCCCACTTCCGTGGTCGCCTCTCGCGGCCTGGATGATTTGAAAGCCGCGCTGGTGCGCACACTGGCCGATGCTCCGCCGCCGGCCGATATCGGAAAGCCGCGCCTGCCCGTCGATCGGGTATTCAAGCTGCAGGGCATCGGCACGGTGGTCACCGGCACGCTGAGCGGCGGCACGCTGCGGCGCGGGCAGGGTGTTGCCGTGGAGCCGGCGGGAAAATCGGCGCGTGTCCGCAATATTCAGTCGCACGGTCATGATGTGGAGGCAATTACGCCGGGTTCGCGCACCGCTCTGAATTTATCGCTGGACGCTGTCGAGGATATTCACCGCGGCGACGTGGTGACGCTCGCCGAATTCGCCGGGTCGAGCGGTGTGCTTGACGTACTGATCGAGATTTCGCCGCGGGCGACGCACGCGATCAAGGACGGTGCGCGTGTTCACGCGCATCACGGCAGCGGTGCTGTTGCCGCTCGCGTGGCTTTTCGCGAGCGGGAATCCTTGGCTGCCGGCGAGCGCGCCATCGCGCAGCTTCGCCTCGAAGGTCCCGCGTTTGTATTCGCGGGCGACCGCTTCATCCTGCGGGACTGGACCGAGCGGCTGACTCTTGGAGGCGGAATCGTCCTCGATCCAGACGGGAATCGAAAAGCGTTTCGCACGGAAGCGCGCGCAAAATTCCTCGCGGCTCGGGCGGCGTCGCCTACAGATGCGGAGACCTTCGTCGGCTCGCAGGCGGTATACAGCGGCGCAACGCGAGCGCCGCAATTGCTCCGCCGATCTCGGTTCGGTGCCGCTGCGGTTTCCGAGGCCGTAGCGCGGCTCGCGAAGGCCGGCGCCGTCATTGCCTCCGGCGAGCTCCTCGTCGACGCGGCCGTCTGGCAGGCACTCGGCCGCAAAGCTGCGGAGGTCATCGACGCGCGCCACCGCGCGCATCCCGAGGAAGCCGGTTTGCCGCTCAACGATCTTCGCGCGGCGCTTCAGGACGATTTGCCGGTCGACGAAATCTTCGAACCGGTTGTTGCAGATTTGTGCATCAAGGATTTCGTGCGCGCAGGCGCGGCGATCCGGCGTGCGTCGCATCGCCCAGCGCTTACGCCGCCGCTTCAGGTTGCCGGCGAAAAAATTCGCGCGATGATTTCCGCGAAGCCGCTGGATCCGCCCTCGCGAAAGGATCTCGCACCGGATGCCGCTTCGCAGCAGGCGTTGCGTTATCTGGTGCAGAGCGGCGAGCTTGTGGAAATCAACGTCGAAATCGTGATGAGCGCCGAAGCGGTGAAGCAAGCCACCACCATGGTCCGCGATTTCCTCCGCAAACACGGACCGTCGACCACCAGCGATCTGCGTCAAATGCTCGGGAACAGCCGCCGCGTGGCGATTCCACTGCTGGAACGCCTGGATCGCGACGGGATCACCGTGCGCCAGGGCGATCAGCGCGCGTTGCGAGCGTAATCGGGCGCCCGCGAGACTGCGTCGCACTGGCGATCGCACAAAAACGGCCCTTTCCAATCCGTATGCTAGAATGGCCCGGCTGTGCAAAAGAACCTCCAAAATCTGCTCGATCTGCAGCACGTGGACGTCCGGCTCAACGATGTGCGCTCCCGCTTGGCGAAATTTCCGAAGAAGCTCACCGAATCCGATGCGCGAATCGCCGCCGCAAAGGTCATTCTTGATACCAGCAAGGCCGCGCAGGTCGCCAATGTGAAGGACCGCAAGAAATACGAGCTGGACGTCGAAAGCTGGAAGGATCGCGTCCGCAAATACCGCGACCAGACATCGCAGGTGAAGACCAACGAGGCCTATCGTGCGCTTCAGCACGAGGTGGAAATGGCGGAACAGGAAATTGCGAAGGCCGAGGACCGGCTGCTCGAGCAAATGGTGGCGAGCGAGGAATACGACCGGCGAATCAAAGCCGCCGACGCCGCACTGAAGGAGATCGAACAGACCGAGCGCGTGCAGCGTTCGACCGTCGAAGCCGATCGCGGCGCGGCGGAAAAGGAAATGTCCGAGCTGAACGCCGCACGCGCGCGGGCCGTCGCCGATGTGCCCGAGAATCTGCTCGATCATTACGATCGGATCGTGAAGAAGCATCACGGAGTGGCGTTGGCCGAGGTGCGCGACGAAAAATGCGGCGCCTGCGGCATGATCGTGCGCCCGCACGTGATTCAGGAAATGCGGCGCGCCGATAGCGACCAGCTGTTCCACTGCGAAACCTGCACGCGCATCCTGTACTACATCGAGCCAAGCATCGGTTCTGCGTCGGCCGCATCGGCTTCGCAGGCCGTAGCGGGCTCTTCGACGTCCACTCCGCACGAAAGCTGAGTCCCGCGCACATGCGACCGAAAACTTCTCCGCCGGGGAGCGCGCGCTTGTTTTCCGAAGCGCACACTACGGCGCCTCCCGCTGGAATTCACATAGCGAATATCGATGGCGCCTCGCGCGGCAATCCGGGCCCGGCGGCCTACGCCGTGGTGATTCGGGACGCTGACGGCAAACTGGTGCTGGAGCTGGCGAAGAAATTTGGGCGCGACACGAATAACGTGGCCGAATACTACGCACTGCTCGCCGCGCTCGATTTCGCCACCACGCACGGGATCACGGCGCTGCGCATCCGGAGCGATTCTGAGTTGCTGGTGCGCCAGATGCAGGGGCGCTACAAGGTCAAAAGTGAGGACTTGAAGCCACTCTACGAGCGTGCGTCGATTCTTTCGCGCCAACTGAAATACTTCGTCATCGAGCACGTACGCCGCGAACAGAATCGCGATGCCGATGCGCTTGCGAACGTCGCGCTCGATTCCGGGCCGGTAAATTCCGCGGCGCTCGAAGGGAAGCGGGAAGCCCCCCACGCGGCCATCGAGCGCAAAGCTCCCGCACCACGCGCCCGCCAAATCCGCGCCCGGTACGTGAACGGCGTGCTGGTTCCGAACGAGCCGCTCGAACTCCCCGAGGGCACCGAGCTGACGTTAGATGTCTATGGCACGACTCGGGACGCCTAGCCTGGGAGGCGCCCAGGGGTAGTCGAGAATTAAGCGGCGGCGGGCTGCTTTAAAACGTAAGAGGTATACAACGTATCTCGCTGGGCCGGGATATAGCCCGCGTCGGAAATGATCCGCCGCAATTCCCCTTCGTTCGTGCGGTTGCGCACGCCGGCTGCGTAGACCACGTTCTCCTCAATCAAAATGCTGCCTACGTCGTCGGCGCCGAACTGCAATCCGACTTGGCAAATTTTGATTCCGGGCGTAAGCCAGCTCGACTGGATGTGGTCGATGTTGTCGAGATAAAGCCGGCTGATTGCCAGCGTCTTCAAATAATCGAATGCCGTGGCCTCCGGCACTTTCTTCCCGAGCGGCGTGTTATCGGGCGCGAAAATCCACGGAATGAACGCCGTGAAGCCGCCGCCCCCCTCGTCCTGGATCTGCCGGATTTTCTCCAGATGATTCACGCGATGCCGGTATTCCTCGCCGCAACCGAACATCATCGTGGCCGTGGTGCGCATGCCGAGCTTGTGCGCCTCGCGATGCACGGTTTCCCACTCCTCGGATTTGCATTTCAGCCGCGCGATGCGGCTACGCACTTCGTCGTCCAGAATTTCCGCTCCGCCGCCTGGAATCGAAACCAGCCCCGCGTCGCGCAGGCGGATGATCGTCTCGCGAATCGAAAGCCCGGAAACCTCCGCGATGCAGGTGATCTCCGGAGCCGAAAAGCAGTGCAGGTGTACTTGCGGAAATCGCTCGTGGATCGAGCGCAGCATATTTTCGTAAAACTCGATCTGCAAATCCGGATGCAGCCCACCCTGCAGCAGGACGCCTGTCCCGCCCAGGTCGATCATTTCCCGGATTTTCTCGTAGATCGATTCCAGCGGCAGGATGTAGCCGTCTTTTGCGCCCAGCGGCCGGTAGAAAGCGCAGAACGAACAATACTCGGTGCAAAAATTGGTGTAATTGATGTTGCGATCGATCTGATAGGTGGCCACTCGAGGGTCGGTCTTTTGGCGGCGCACTTCGTTCGCCGCCATGCCGATGCCGATCAGGTCATCGGACTCGAATAGGTCGAGAGCTTGTTTTGCGCTGATTCCCATGATCTCTATGCGCCTTGTGTTGTGGTCGAACGCGCCGCTGCCTGCGGAAATTCCAGCGGCTTATTCCGCGGGATCAGCCCCGCCGCCGTGGCCTTCTCGAAATAAAGCTGTAAGCCCGCCAGGTTCTCTTCGTCCAAATCGAAATGAATGTTCTCGGTCAGATATCGCTCGAGCGCGCGCGGCGGCAAGTCCAGCTTGATGGACGCGGCTTCGGAGATTTCGCGCACACGCTCGAGTCCGAATTGCTTCGAGGCCGTAAAATCGGCCAGCACCTCGGGCGTCACCGCGTCGCGCCGACCCACCCACATCGCCAGTACAGCCGGCTTGCCGGTCAGTTCTCGCCACTGGTGGATCACGTCGTAAACGTAGAGCGTCTCGAACCCCGGCACAGGCATCTCTTCTGGATCCCCTTGGCAGCACTGCTCGCCGCTGGGAGATTTTCCCGCCAGAGCTTCCATTTTCAGCGAAATGCGCAGAGCCGGGTCGCCGATCACGAGCGCTGCGTCCGATTCGCGCAGCATCTCGCTTGGATCCGGCGCCGCCTCCACAAATTCCGGGGCCATCCTCCAGTGCTCCCGCGCGAGAATCTTCACCAGACCAATCGTGCTCCGGGAGCTGGTATCGAGCGATATGCGTTTCGCCAGCTCAATCGGCTTCTTGGCCACCACCAGCAGGCTGCGCACCTCGCGCTTCGATGCGATGGCCATTCCCGGCAGCACCACCATTTGATCCATGCGCTGATATTCGATCGAAGGGATGATGCCTAGGTCGGCATCGCCGCGGCGAAGCTCCTCGGCACATTGCGAAGGCACCGTGAACGACAGGTCGTACTTGCCCGCCAGCGGGCCGTCCGTAAAACTCCATACCAGCGGCGCCGCGTTGAGATACTCAACGATCGATACACGCAGTTTCTTCAAAGTTCAGCCTTAGGGAACCCAACTTGAAACGGCGCAATTTTAGCACATCCCGAAGGCAGGCATTTCCTGGGGAAGCGCGGGCCCAAGGGGTCCGCGAATATCCACTCACATCGAGCCGCGCTGTTTCTAATTCACCAGACGAACAATAGCGATGATGATTGCCAGAATCGCAGCCTGCATCAGGCAACCGGCCAGCGCTAGCACTTCCCATCCCATATCGGACGCGCTTTCGTGCCACTTCTTGGTTCCGATCTCCATGGCGCCCTCCACCCACTTCGATGCCCGGGCGCGACATCAGAGCCACCCACCGCCCTTGAATCGATGGATGTCCTGTTCCTTTGTGACGAATCGGGGTATCCGGGCCGGTTCCGCGAGATCGATGCCCTGCCGCGGCCCTGTATGTGCCCGGAAACATTGAGCTTCTAAACCATCACACGATTTCCGTGGTCGGCGCGCGTCGCCCGAGCCCCCACAGGAATCAAATGGCTCGGCCGATCTCGAAGGATCTGGCCGAGCGCAGTCTGGTGATTTCAAGCGGGCTGGCCCGGGGAATGGACGCGAGCTCCGGTAAAGGTCTACTCGCCTGAGATCCGAGGCCCGACGATTTTCGTGCAGACCGAGCAGCGCGGCGCCAGCCGTATCACGGTGGGCATCGCGCCCGGGGTTGTGGTCGCGGCAGGCGCGCAGTATTCTGGGTCTCTGACCACCGCCCGACTGGCCATGGAGTTTGGCTGCGAGGCGTTCTGCGCGCCTGGCCGGTAACCCTGAGTTCCAGCTGCGGACGGACCCGCTGATCGAGCCGGGCGCCAAATGGATAACCGGCTGGGAGGATGTCGTCGAGGGGCTCCCGACCTCGCTTTGGAGCATGGAAGAGGCTAGGTATGTGGATGATTTGGTGGAAAATTCGGGTTTGACATCATCTGAGGTGCGGGCGGCCCTGTTTGACAGGGAGCTCGGCGGCGTGATAACCCAGTTGCCTGGTAGGCAATTCCTGAAAGTCCTGTTGTAATTATCATAGGGACAGCGGGTTAGGATGGGAGCGCTCGAGCTAGCGGGAACACCGGGTTGCGGGCGGCTGAATTTCGATGAAGACTGTTCCATGTGGAACCGTCGATACAGGGACAAATAGAACCGCATGGCAAGATCACTCGTAATCGTCGAATCGCCGGCCAAGGCCAAGACGATCAATAAATACCTGGGCCGGAATTACACCGTGAAGGCTTCCTACGGGCACGTGATGGACCTGCCCAAGAAGACCATCGGTATTCTTCTGCCCGGCGAACAGAATGGCAAAAAGAAGTCCAAGAGGAAGACGAAGGGCAAAGGCAAGGCTGTGGTCGAGAAGAAGCCGGTGAAGCAGGTACCGGTGACCGCCGAAAACATCTTCGAGCCAACCTACGAGGTCATCCCGACCAAGCTGAAGGTGATTGGCGACCTGCAGAAGGCCGCCTCGACCGCCGAAGCCATCTACCTGGCGGGCGACCCGGACCGCGAAGGTGAAGCGATCTGC
>CAZLWY010000172.1:0-8985 GCA_964563425.1 uncultured Acidobacteriaceae bacterium
AAATCGCGCGCAGCATCGCCCAGGCCCTGCGCATCACGCTGACGCCGCAGGAAGAAAAAATCATCGCGCGCAAGCCCACCGAGAATCCCCAGGCCTACGATTTCTACCTTCGCGGCCGAAACTACACGCACCGCGAAAATATCGAGTACGCCCTGCAGATGTTCGAACAGGCCATCGAGCTCGACCCGAATTTCGCCCTGGCCCACGCGGGCATTGCCAATCTCTGCGGCCTGAATTACGAAATTCGCGAGCAAAATCAGAAATGGATCGACCGCGGCCTTGCCGCCTGCGACCGCGCCACGGCGCTGGCCCCCGATCTTCCCGAGGTGCTCGTCGCGCACGCGCGTCTGTTCTACGCGCAGAAGAAATATTCCGAAGCGGCTCTGATGGCGCAGCGTGCCAGCGAACGCAAACCCGATTGCGACGGACTCTGGAACATTCTCGGCCGCGCGTATTTCGCCTCGGGCCGCTTCGAGGAGGCCGCGGCCCTGGTCGAGCGGGCCATGGAGTGCAATGGCGACGATTACAACACCTACATCCCCTACAGCCAGGCCCTCGAGCGCTTGGGACGCAAGAAAGAAGCCGAACAGGTTCGCGATCGCATGACCAAGGTCGTGCGCCAGCAGCTTGAGCGTGTTCCGGAAGATGTGCGCGCTCGTGTTCTGCTCGCGACCAATCTCGCCTATTACGGCAACGATGCGGACGAGGCCATTCGTCACCTGAAAACCGCCGTCGCTCTGCGCCCGAACGATCCCAACACGCTCTACAACGCCGCCTGCACCTACGGCGTTCTCGGCCGCAAAGCGGAAGCGCTCGAAACGGTCAAAAAGGCCTTCGCCGCCGGTTATGGCAACACGAACTGGGCGTCGAACGACTCCGATCTTTCCTGCCTGCATGACGAGCCCGAATTCCGCAGGCTCGTCGGGCTGGATGCCGCCGCGGCTTCTTAACAGTGTTGGCGCCGCTTCTACTACGACGTACGTGAGAAATATCTGCCAGCCCGGAAAACTAATTACGCGGCGCTCCTGCTATTACCCTGAAGCGTCTGGAGCATTAAGTCCTCCCGCATGCGTTCGGTCGAAGTTTTCCGACCGATGGGCGCGAACGTGCACACGGTCGGGAATCCCGCCCATAAGTCAAGGAGACTCCCACAATGAATTTGCGGAAATTTGCAGTCAGCGCCTCACTGGCCGGTCTGATTGCCTTCGGTGCGTCCGTGGCGCCGTCGGCTCCGGCCGCCGCCCGGTCGCAATCGCAGGACAACCAGCAGTCAGCCAATTCCATGTCGGCAACAGGAAAGGTTTCCGCCATCGGCAGCGATCACAAATCGTTCTCGCTCGAGGTGAGCGGCGGAAATACGTTGCAGTTCGTGCTCGATCAAAATACGCAAGTGCAGGGCCACGTCAGCACCGGAACCACCGCCACCGTGCAGTATCAGAAAAAAGACGATGGAACGCTGCTGGCTCTGATGGTTGCGCCCCAGACTTCCGGCGACAATAACAACAACAGCAGCCCGCAGCAGTAATCGGATGCGCGGCGGGGCACAAAAACGGCCGCCGGAGCCACCCGCTCCGACGGCCGTTTGATCTGTTTCCCGCAAGTGATTCGCCGCGTCGAAGCCGCTATCGGCTGATCTTGAGTCCCATCGGTCCGATGTATTCCGACTGCGGGCGAATCAAGTGATCTTCGGCGTGCTGTTCGATGACATGTGCGCACCACCCTGCCGTGCGGCCGCAGGCGAACATGGCGACGAACTGACGGGGATCGAGTCCGAGCGCCTGCAGAACCAGCGCGGTGTAGAATTCCACGTTCGTTCGCAAGTTCCGCCCCGGCTTCGCTTCCGCCAGCAGCCTCAAGGCCGTTTGCTCGACCTGCAGTGCCAATTCGTACAGCTGCCGATTTTCAAGCTGCGCCTTTCCCAACCGCTCGGCCGTCTTGCTGAGCACTTCGGCGCGCGGGTCCCGCACTTTGTAGACGCGATGTCCGAATCCCATGATCCGGCGTCCCTGCGCCAGTTCGTTTTTCAGCCACGCTTCAGCGCGATCGGCGGACTTGATCTCCTGCAACATGTCGAGCACGGGCCCCGGTGCGCCGCCGTGCAGCGGTCCCTTGAGCGCGCCCAGCGCGCCGGTAATCGCGCTGACAAGATCGGATCGCGTGCTCGCGATCACGCGCGCCGTGAAAGTGGAGGCATTCATACCGTGATCGAGCACGGTCACCCAGTAGGTATCGAGGGCGCGCGCGGCCGCCGGATCGGGCTCTTTCCCGTGGACCATGTACAGAAAATTCGCGGCCAGCGGCAGGTCTTTGCGCGGAGCGATCGGTTCCAATTTCCTGCCGATGCGCGCGTGGGCCGCAACCACCGTGGGAAAGCAGGCCGTCAAACGCTTGGCCGCAGCGAAGTCCGCCTCCGGAGTGATGGCATTCGGATCGGCGAGCCCGAGTGAAAGCGTCGCGCAGGCCATGCGCAGCGCATCAATAGGCGGCGCGGCGGCCGCTGCGCGCAGGATCTCCTCTGTCAGCCGGGGAATTTCCCGCAGCTCGGCCATCTCTCGGGCGAGTTTGGCCGATTCGTCGGGGCTGGGAAGGTGCCCGCGCCAGACGAGGTGCGCGGCTTCTTCAAACGTGCAGTGGCTTGCGAGATCCTCGATTTCGTAGCCAGCGACAATCAATACGCCATTCTTGCCGTCCACATGGCTCAGGCGGGTCTGTGCTGCGACCACGCCTTCCAGCCCGCGCGCAGTTGTTGTTGGGTTCGAAGCCATGAAAGCTCCCCTGGATGCCAGCATAAAACAAGAAAGGGCGGTCGAGGATACCCGCCCTTTCGATGGTACACGTACGAATCGAGGCGCGCGCGTGCCGGAGCTACTGCTTGGCGGCCGTGCGCCAGCCTTCGGCGTACGTTTCGCGCACAACCTTGGAATACGGCACCGGGCTCACCACCGCACGGATTTCCATCTGCTTGTGGCGCTCGACGGTTGCTTTTTTCGTTCCGCCGTTTTCCTCGCCCCACACCAGCGTCAGTTCCGTGCCGATTTCGACGTCGTGATCCACAACGCCGAGTGAAAGCATCGAACGCTCGTTGTAGCTGTAGCCGGCGAACATCGAAAGGCCCACGGTTTTTCCGCCCTTGGCTACCAGCTTGTCGTAGGACGACGAAGCGTAGTTTGAAATCGGCAGGTCGATGAACTTGTATGGGTCACCGGGTTCAAAAAGCGACTTGTAAATCTTCACCACGTCGTCGGAATTCCACGCGAACGTCACCTTCTTGCGCTGCGTCTTCGGGTCCATCTTTTCCAGCGCCTCGCGGCCGATGAAGTCATGGTCGAACTTCACCATGATTCCGTAGCCGAGCTCGTAGGGCGTCGTGTAGTAATCCTCGATGTTGTTTGAAACGTAGCTGCCGGCCAGCGAGCCGGTCGCTTCGTAGCCGTTGGCAGGCAGCCACTGGCGATAGGACTTCATCTTCTCGCCGGTGTAAACGGCCGGCAGCGGCGAAGGGATCCAGCCCGATTCGCAGGTGTTCGAGGCATACGCGCGGGATCCCACTTCGCGCATTCCGAATTCCCGTCCCGCTTCCACGATCGCTGCGCGGATTTCGTCGCGTTCCTCATACGGTCCCCAGATCTCAAGCCCCGGGGCGCCCGCCATGCCGTGCCTCAGCGCGCGCACGGTCTTGCCCTTGATCTTGATCTCGCCCATGTGGAAGAACTTGATCTCGGGGAAGGGACCGCCGTTGAGCTTCTCGATGATCTGCTTGGCGTTCGGACCCTGAATCTGAAATCGATAGGTCGTGCGGACGACCGCCCGGCCGGCGGGGTTGGAAGGCGAGCGATCGTCGCGCTTGTAAGTCACGTCAAACTGGCCCGATTTTGCATGGAACTCCAGCCAGTTCGCTACCGGCGCGCGTCCCACGTACACCAGGCTGTTCTGCGCCAGATGAAACAGAATTCCGTCCCCGATCACGTAGCCGTCGTAATTGCACGGCGCGAGCTGTTTCGCGCGGTTGACCGGGAAATTCGCGAAGCTGTTCGTCCCCAGATAGGTCAGCAGTTTCAGTGCGTCGGGCCCCTCCAGGTACAGGTTCGCCATGTGATGCGATTGATCGAACAGCACCGCCGTCTCACGCCAGGCGCGTTGCTCCTCGCGCCAGTTTGAATATTCCGAAGGAACGACCGGGTAGACGTACGCCCCGATCGGCGAATTCCGGAGCAGTTTAACTGTGTCTCCTGCTGCTGCCAGTACTTCTTCCAGGTTCTTGGGTGCCATGGTTGTTGTGAGCCTCCGTTGATCTCTCGTCGGTCCGATTCGCGGGCCGAACAATGACAAAAATCCTCCCGACGGCAGAATGCGCGCGTCGAAACGCACGAACACACCGGGGTACGAGCTGGGGAAAGCCCGTTTTGCGAAAAGCGCGCCCCCCACCCCCCTCTGGGACGCGCCCCCTCAGGATGCCTAGTTCTTCGTGGCGCAGGATTGCGGGTACACGGCGTCCAGTGCGCCCCACAGAGCCTTCAGGCCGCGTTCCGCCGCGCAAAGCACTTCGAAATTGTCTCCCGTGTCCTGTTGTTTCAGCCACGACCGCCAGGCGGCGCGGTGCCGCACGTCGGCCTCCTCGTGCACCGCGAAATACGCCAGCGCGCGCGGCTCGGTGATGTCGTAGAACTTCTTCAGCCCGGAAATCTTCTGGGTCGCGATTTCCGGCACCTGCGCCTCATAGGCGTAGAACATCGCCACGGCCTGCGCCATGCCTCCGTTCGCCGTCACCTCGTCGAACGTGTCGAGCAGCCTAGCGATCCCCGGCAGCGGGCGCGCATCCGCCATGGCCCGATGGCTCACACCGAGCGATTCACCGAACTGCCGCCAAAGCATCGGATGCGGCGCCACGGGATCGAGCTCTTCGGCGAGATTCTCTTCGATCAGTTCCTTCACCGGCCCCTCTGCCCGGCCGGCCAGCTGCTTCAAGTTCTCAGGAAACGCGCGGACGTGTTGGTAATACTGCTCCGCATACACCTGCAGCGATTCCTTCGAGAGTGTCCCCTCGGTCCATGCCTGGTAAAAGGGGTGCTTCAGTAGATGATATTTCTCGATCAGAGTGTCGAGCGCTTCCAGCAAAGTTTTCGAGCGAACGGTATTCTTAGCCATCGCGGGGTCTTTTGTGTCCTTTCAGAATGGTGCAATCCCAAACCCGCCGATCCTAACGAAAAGTGTCGTCAAAATCTACGCTCGGGTCCTGTCTCACAGAGCGAATCGCAAAACGTGTTTCACAAGATGAAACACGGCCGCGACGCGCAGCTGGCTCGCGCGATCTCCCGGCGTGCGCCGGACGCGCGTCCACGGTTTGGTTTGCGCGTGCGGAGTGTGGTAAAAGAAACCAGTCCCCAGGGTGGCTCGCACAGCCTTCGCGGCTCGCAAACAATCAGAGGAGATATTCCCGTGGCACACGCAGTGGAAGCCCACGACGCGAAACAGTTCATCAACGGCGAATGGACGGGCGCCGCCGACGGCGCAACTTTCGAGAAAAAGAATCCCTATAACGGCCAGGTCGCCTCGCAGGTCGCCGCCGGCAAGCGCGAAGACGCGCGCCGGGCGATCGAGGCCGCCCACACCGCCTTCCAGACCTGGGGGTCTAGCGCGCCCGCCGTCCGCCGCCTGCTGTTCCTGAAAGTGGCCGACGTGCTGGAGCGCCGTATGCAGGAGGTGGCGAAAATAACCGCCGAGGAGACGGGCCAGACATTCGGCTGGGGCATGTTCAACTGCATCTTCGCCGTCGGCACTCTGCGCGAAGCCGCTGCGCAGGCCTACGGCGCGATTGGCGAGGTGATTCCTACCGACTTGCCGGACACGACCGCCATGGCGATTCGCCAGCCTGTCGGCGTCGTGGTCGGCATCGCTCCCTGGAACGCGCCGATGATTCTGGGCATTCGCGCCATCGCCGCGCCGCTGGCCTACGGCAACACCGTCATCCTGAAAGCATCGGAGGAATGCCCGGCCACGCACCTGATGATCGCGTCGATTTTCGAAGAAGCGGGATTCCCGAAGGGCGTCGTCAACGTCATCACCAACGCGCCGCCGGACGCCGCCGAAGTGGTCGATGAGTTGATCGCCAATCCGAAGACGCGCCGCATCAGCTTCACTGGCTCGACGAAAATCGGAAAGCTGATTGCCGAAAGCGCCGGCCGCCATCTCAAGCGCGTGGTGCTCGAACTCGGCGGCAAGGCTCCCCTGGTTGTTTTGGCCGACGCTGACCTCGACGCGGCGGTCGCGGCCGCCAATTTCGGCGCGTTCATGAACCAGGGTCAGATCTGCATGTCGACCGAGCGCATTATCGTTGAAAAATCCGTAGCCGAGGAATTCGCGAAAAAGCTCGCAGCCAAGGGTGGCGCGCTGAAAGTCGGCGACCCGCTCAGCCCCGATTCGCAGCTCGGCTGCCTGATCAATGCCGGCGCGGTGAAGCGCGTGCAGGAGCTGGTCGACGACGCCGTCGCGAAGGGCGCGAAAGTTCTCACCGGCGGAAAAGCCAACGGCATGTGTTATCCGCCGACGGTTGTTTTCGGCGTCACGCCCGCCATGCGCATGTACGGCGAGGAATCCTTCGGCCCGGCGAAACCGATCGTCATCGCGAGCGATGCCGAGGACGCGCTGCGCATCGCCAACGACACACCCTACGGCCTTTCCAGCGCTGTTTTCACCCGCGACATCAACCGCGCCCTGCGCATGGCCGAAAAACTCGAATTCGGCATCTGCCACATCAACGGCGCCACGGTTTACGACGAGCCCCAAATGCCCTTCGGGGGCATGAAGGACAGCGGCTACGGCAAATTCGGCGGCCATGCGGGTCTTCAGGAATTCACCGAGCTGCGCTGGGTAACCATCCGCCGCACGCCCACGCACTACCCCATCTAGCAGCGAGGGCGGGTGCGAAACTTAGGGCAGGTCTCGAACGCACTCGCTCGGCAGGGGACCGGGTAGTGTCTTAAGTAGTGTCTTAATTTGAACGGTGCCTTGCGAAGCGGGAGAGGTGGGTGTGAGTTCGTCGCCCTTTCAATCGGTCAAAGGCTATACGCCAGCGGATGCTTGGGCTCGTAAAGCATGATGTCGTCCGCGCCAGGTACGGCCATCATCACCACGAGCCCGTACCCGTGATCCTGAACTTCGCCTCGGAATTCTGCTCCTTTGCTCTTCAGTTCAGCGACGGTGCGTGAGATGTCGTCGCACATCAGGGAGATCTGATGGTGCCGCGGCGATTCGTACGTCTTGCCATCGTAGACGCTGTGGGTCGGGTGCACGCCCATCTCACTGGGCCCGGTCTTGAAGATCAGCCAACCCGCTCCTCCGCCCAGCGCGTCCTCGACGTAGGGCCAGCCGAGGACGTCGCGAAGGAATGCCCGGGTTCGGGGAGCATCGTCGGAATAAATCAGGGTGTGAATACTGGTGATCATCGAACGGAACTACTGAAACCGCCCAAATTGTACTATTTCGGTCGATTGCCGATCAAGGAGTTGTTCACCGCAGGGGAGATCGAAATGAGGACACGAACCGAGTGCCGGGTAGTGGTTCCGTTTGAATTTTGATGGCCTACAACTGGGTAGGGTTTTGTGGCATCCTCCCACATGAAGAAGCCACGCAAGGCCAAGAAACGCCCCGCTAAGAAGCGCAAGCCTCGGTTAGAGGTGAATCAGATGGTGGAAATTGCTCGGCTTTCAAACGGAAGCACTACCGAGGGCCGTAGCCTATTGTCAAATCGCTTCGCGCTGGCGTACGATACCCGCGCTTGGCCCTATATTGAGGCCTGGCCCAGTTGCGAGCCGGGAAGGCGGCTCCCCTGGACCTTCGCCCCCGCAGAAGGCAGTTCACGACGTGCTGCAACACCCCAGCGACGCTCGTCATGCCGCTGAAATTAGAATTTCTGCCCGTGTCACCTCGACGCGGCCGAATTCCGATCGATTGAACTAGAGGAGGAAAGATGGCAACTGCAACGCAAGCGGTACCGCTCACGGAGAGTGTTTCGCGCTACGTCGCGAAGACGCGACAAATGTTGATCAACGGCAAATGGGTGGACGCCGCCTCTGGCAAGACGTTCCCCTCCTACAATCCCGCCACGGGCGAAGTGCTTGCCAAGGTGGCCGAAGGCGATAAGGAAGACATCCATCGCGCCGTGGCCGCCGCGCGCGCTGCGTTTGAAACCGGTCCCTGGCGCAAGCTGACCCCGTCGGAGCGCGGTCGCATGATCTGGAAGCTTGCCGACCTCATCGAAAAGCACGCCGAAGAATTCGCGCAGCTCGAATCGCTCGACAATGGCAAGCCCGTCACCGTGGCGCGCGTCGCCGACCTTCCCAACACCATCGACATGTTCCGCTACATGGCCGGGTGGGCCACGAAGATCGAAGGGAACACGATCACGCTTTCCGGACAAGGCGACAAGTTCTTCGCCTACACGCTCCGCGAGCCCGTCGGCGTCGTCGGCCAGATTATTCCCTGGAATTTCCCGCTGCTGATGGCCGCCTGGAAACTCGCTCCGGCCCTGGCCACCGGCTGTTGCGTGGTGCTCAAGCCTGCCGAACAGACTCCGCTGACGGCTCTTCTGCTCGGCGAGCTCGTTCAGCAAGCGGGAATTCCCGATGGCGTCGTCAACATCGTTCCCGGCTACGGCGAAACCGCGGGTGCGGCTCTTTCCGCGCATCCGGATGTCGACAAGATCGCATTCACCGGCTCAACCGAAGTCGGCAAATTGATCCTGCATGCCGCCACCGGCAACTTGAAAAAGGTTTCTCTCGAGCTCGGCGGAAAATCGCCCAACGTGGTTTTCCAGGATGCCGATATCGAGCAGACGATTCCCGGCGCGGCCATGGCCATCTTCTTCAATCACGGCCAGTGCTGCTGCGCGGGCTCGCGGCTCTATGTCGAAGAGAAGCAGTTCGACAGAGTCGTCGGCGGCGTCTCCGACATCGCGTCGAAGATCAAGGTCGGCCCGGGAATGGACGC
>CAZLWY010000173.1:0-13981 GCA_964563425.1 uncultured Acidobacteriaceae bacterium
CCCGGTTCGCGCGTGAATACGGACCCGTTGCCGACGCCTGCATTTCGCGATATGAATGTCCAGCCCGGTCACCGCTACTTTTACTCGGTCACTGCCGTTGATCGCGCGGGAAATGAAAGCCGCGCCAGTGAGGCAGTGTCCGGTGGCGTACCGGCAGAAGGTCAGGTGAGGCCATGATCGAAATTCCACAAGACGTAAATCCGATACCCAGCCGGCCCGCGACGTCAGGCTCGGTGATCCGCACGGGAATTTACTGCGGATCGTTCCTCGTCCTCGCCATGCTCGGAGCGCTGGTCTCCGCCAATCGCGTGCCCGCGCTCGAAAAATACGCGTTCGAGCGCAACGCATCCTGCTACACGCTCTTTGTTCTGCTGATGCTCGTCCCCGTGGGTCGCTTCCTCACCCGGCCGATTCAGATGTTTGCGTCGGCGATGCTCGCCTGGGGAATGTGTGTGGTTGTCTATTACGCGGCCGGCTTCTACTTCCGCGATCTCTTCGCGGTGCTGCGGACGCCCTTGCAGGCGCTGGCCGAGGGCACTGTCGTGTATGGAATTTTTGCTGTGGGATCGTGGGTCTGCGGTATGCTGCTTCACGCTTTAAATCATCCTTTGGCCCCGGGCCGAAAATCTGCCGCGCGCGAGGCGCGCCATAACCGATGAAACTCTGCCGAGTTCTACCGCTCGATTACGTATCGTCGCACGAGGGCCAGACGCAGGCCGAAGCGTACGCAAGTTCCCACGCGGGCTTGCTTGAAAACGGCATCGTCCGCGAGTTTTCCGGCGAGATTTGGGGCGAACGCAAGCCCACCGGCCGCCAGTGGCCCGTCTCCGCCGTGAAATTCGTGCCCCCCTCGTGGCCCACCAAGATTATTTGCATGGCCAAGAACTACATGGACCATGCGAAAGAAATGGAAGCGGAGACTCCAAAGTCCCCGATTATTTTCTCGAAACCGCCTTCCTCCATCATTTCCCCGGGCGACTCCGTGGTGCTGCCGAAAATTTCCAAGCGCGTCGATTTCGAAGGCGAACTGGCCTTCGTCATCGGCCGCCGCTGCGTCCATCCGAAGCCGACCGACGACATTAAGCCCTACATCCTGGGCTACACCTGTTTGAACGACGTTACGGCGCGAGACATCCAGCGCATGGACGGCCAATACATCCGCGGCAAGGGTTTTGATACGTTTTGCCCGTTCGGCCCCGTCGTCGAGACCGATACACCGTCGCCGGATACCACCATCGAGACTTTCGTCAACGGTGCCCGCAAGCAATCGGCGCGCGTCTCCGACATGGTGTTCTCGATCGAAGTCCAGTTCCGTTGGATCGCCGAAGCGATGACTCTCGAACCCGGCGACGTCATCACCACCGGCACGCCCGCCGGCGTGGGGCCGCTGGCGGCTGGAGATGTAGTCGAAGTCCGCGTGGGTAACATCGGCTCCCTCTCAAACCCTGTGGTAGGCCCGAAAGATTCCTAGCCTAGGCCTGCCGTGGCTGTTCGAGGGCCCTCGGCCCTCACTTTGAAACGTTTACTCCCCTACACCAGGCGTCCCGGAGATGGCTTGTACAACCCTGCGTCTGCGCTAAGATACCTTCGTTGAAAAACTTTCTCTCCGATTGGCAAAACCTGATTCCCGTGGCGGGATTGGTGGTTCTCGCGGGCCTAGGGGTGTTTTTCTGGTTGCGCCGCAAACCACTTGACGACGCCGCAATCGAACGCGAGCGCCGCGCCTACTTGAATCGCGTCGGCCGCATCGTCGAAGGACAAGTCCTGGAGGTGGTGGAGCACGCGGGTGAGGCGGCGCCACCGGCCGCGGCCAAACCAAGGCCCGCGGCTGCGGCGAAAAGCCCCGTCGAATCCCGGCTGCCGCTCCGCCTTCTTTACTACACGTACGCGATCTCCGGCGTGACCTATGAAACCGCCCAGGACATCACCGGCCTCGAGGAGCGCCTTCACCTTACCCGCGTGGCCGCCGGCCAAACGGCCAGCGTAAAATACGACCCCTCGAACCCGAGCAACTCGATTCTCCTCGCCGACGATTGGTCCGGCCTCCACTAGCGGCGTTTCGGGCTTGTCCAGAGAGTAAATTCCCGGCTTGGCGTTGACCTAGTCTTTCGCTTTTCATTCATGTAACATTGCCGGCCGAATCAACTCTACATCTGAAAGCAGAAACCGAAATGGCGAAGAACCGTGTGCGCGAAAGAACTTTGCTCGAATTGATCGATACCCTGATCGAGCAGCACCACCTGCTGAAACACCCGTTTTACCAAGCCTGGACCGAAGGCACGCTTTCCCGCGAGTCGCTTCAGCTCTACGCCCAGCAGTATTACCACCACGTCCGTTCGTTCCCGGACAACCTGCGCCAACTCGCCGGACGCGCCGATGGCGACCTGGCCGGAATCGTGAACGAAAATCTTGCCGAAGAGCTCGATCCCGCCGGCTCTCATCCGCAGCTCTGGCGCCAGTTCGCCGAATCGCTCGGCGTCAGCGGCGAAACGCTCGATCGCTCCCGTCCGCTGCCGGGAATCGCGGCTTTGCTCGACACCTTCGACGAAATGGTCTCGCAGGGAACCATGATGCAGGCCGTCGCCTCGTTCTACGTGTACGAAGCGCAGGTTCCCGAGATTTCCACGCAGAAACTTTCCGGACTTCGCCGCTTCTACAACATCACCGAACCTGAAGCGCTGGCCTATTTCGGAGTGCACGAGGAAGCCGATGTCCGCCACCGCGCGGCGTGGCGCGCGTGGCTCGCCGCCCAGGACTGCTCCGACTTATTCGGTGTACTTTGCGCGGCGCAGCGAAGCCTGAAAGCTTTGTGGGGCGGGCTCGATGCGGTGTATCGGCCGGCGACAGCCGCGAGAAATTGAGTTTGGGCTCGGCGTAAGGAACTCGGCTCGCCGGGGGCAGAGCTGAACTTCTCTAGGAGAGATGCCGGGGGACTTCCGACCTTAACCGGCCAGAAAAATTCTGCCGCGTTCGTCCTCAGCCGGGGTGCACGATCAACTGCTCGCCTTCCGCAATATCGTCACGCCATGGGGTCCGCCGACGCAGACCTCGCTCGCATACTTCAAGAACATCCCATGCTCCACCGAGCCCACCACATGATCCAAATGATGCGCTACGTCTTTCGGATTGTCGATCGGCCCAAACGCGCAATCGACGATGTAGTGCCCGCCGTCGGTCACAAAAGGCTGGCCGTCCCGGCCCATGCGCAGCGCGGGATTACCGCCGAGCACCGCCAGCTGCCTCTCGGTCGCTTCCCAACCGAACGGCACAACCTCGACCGGCACTGAAACCAGCGAACCCAGCCGGCCGCTCATCTTCGTTTCATCCGCCACAACCACCATCCGCTTGCTCGCGGCCGCCACGATCTTTTCGCGCAGCAGCGCCCCGCCGTGCCCCTTGATCAGATACAGCGTTCCACTCTCAATTTCGTCCGCGCCATCGATCGTCAGGTCGATCTGCGTGTGTGACGCAAAATCGGTCAGCGGAATCAGCAGGCCGCGGGCCAGCGCCGCAGTCTGCTCCGACGTGGGAATGCCGCTGATTCGCAAGCCTTCGTCCGCCACGCGTCGCCCCAGGGCGCTGACAAACAGCCCTGCCGTCGACCCGGTCCCCAGGCCGACAACCATGCCGTCCTCCACCAGCTTCGCGGCCGCGTCCGCCGCCAGTTTTTTCCAGTGATTTTGTTCCGAGGAGTGCATCAGTTTCTGCGCGTCATGGAATGAGCGCGGCCATCATAGCCGCTAGACAAACTCTTGCCAAGCGCCGCTTCGAGCAGCAAAGGCACTTCTCTGGCCAAGGAAACAGAACCCAGGTTATGGGCCTGTCCGGGGAGTTTTGTTCGCGTGAGGGCTTACTGAGTCGTGGCGGGGAGTTTGCCGGCGAATTCCAGAATCTGCTGCGCCAAATAATTCGTCACGTGCGCCTCATCCCGCGCTTCCACCAGATACGCCGAGCGCAGCAGCTGCTCCTTGCGGGTGCGCAACGCATCCCGTATTGCCTGCTGCACCTGCGGATCGGAAAACTGGCGTTCCCCGGCCGCTTCCTTGGCGATCAGCTTCACAATGATGTATCCGCCGCGCGGATCGTGGAGAGGCTGCGTCGTCTGCCCCGGCCGCAGCGAAAGCACCGCCTTCTTGAGGAGCGGGTCGGACTTATCGAACGCCGACTCGGGCTGAAAGCCCAGATCACCCCCGGTCGAAGCGCTCGAATCCTCGGAATAATCCGCCGCCAGCTCGGCGAAATCGGCGCCCGCGTTGATTTTCTGGATCAACATCGCGGCTTTGCGTCCGGCCTCCGCTTCGTTGGTGGCCTTGTCGTTCTTCCGGTTGTGCACTGTCGCGTCCGGATGCGGCGTAATCACGATCTGCGCGATGTGATATTCCGGTTCGGTCACGTTGAATTGCGCGCGATTCTTACTATAGAAGTCCTGGATGTCCTGATCGGTGATCGAAATTTTCGCCACCACTTCGCGGTTCAGCAGCTTCTGGATCGAAAGCTGACGGCGGATATCGCTCCGCAAATCGTCCACCGTGAGTCCGGTTTCCTTCAGTTTTTTCTGGAATTCTTCTTCGGTGTAGGGGCTTTTCGATTCGGTGAATTTGTCTTCGACTTCGGCGTCGCTCGCCACCAGGTTCATTTTCGTGGCGCGCTCCAGCAGAATTTCGCTGTTCACCAGCTCGTCCAGAATGCTCAGATCGAGCGAGAGGGCTTCCTCCTGCGAAGGCGCCGGTGCATCCGCATTCACCCGTGATTTGAAGATTTTTTCCACTTCCTGGCGCGTAATCTCTTTACCGTTCACCACGGCCCAGACGTCTGGCCCGGGCGCCGATTCCCGCTTGCATCCCGCACCAAGCGCGCAGAAAACAGCCACAAGCGGGACCAGGAGTGCACGCTGCAGGAGGGGGTTCTTCGCCATCGAAGTGAACTTCAGGCTGCCTTCGTAACGCGGCCGGCGCGAATGCACGCCGTGCACACACGTACCTGCTTACGCACGCCGTCGACGACGGCGCGCACGCGCCGGAGATTCGGGTTCCAGCGCCGCCGCGTCACGTTGTGCGCGTGGCTGATGTTGTTTCCATACTGCGGCTTCTTGCCGCAAATCTCACATGCGAGTGCCATATCTCGATTGCTCCAGACGGGGAGGATTAAACAGCGAATCACTATGCTATCAGAGAAGAACCGCCCGTCCAACTGAAGTAATCGGCGGACGCCGTAGTGGAGGATCGGCAGTCAGAAACCCGAACAAGCGCCCTTTGACCAACTTCTTGATGCTCGAAGATTGCGCATCCTGCGCAAAGAAAAAGCCCCACCCTCGCGATTTCACCCGCGAGGATGGGGCTGGTAATCGTTCCCGCGACTAGAACAGGAACTTCACGGCAAACTGCATGATCCGCGGCGGCACGGAGCTGCTCTGAATCTGCCCAAACGTCGGATCCGCGAGGTTGTTGATCGGCGGGTTGAACTGCGCATGGTTCCAGATGTTGTAGAACTCCGCTCGGAACTGGAAGCTCAGCCCTTCGGTGATCTTGGTGGTCTTCATTAGCGAGAAGTCCCAGTTGTTTTGTCCCGGACCCATCACCGATCCGATCGCTGAATTGCCGAAGCCCGTTGCTCCGCCGGATGCTGCACAGGCTCCTGGCACTGTGCCTCCGATGCACGGTGCCCCGGTTGCGACGAACGAACCGCCGGGTCCCGTGAGCGTGCCGAAGGCAAGCGGATTGATCCAGCCGTGGCCACCAAACGCTCCGCCCAGCCGGGATTCGTCCCCACCGGCTGTGGCCGTTGAAACGCCAGACTGGCAGACACCAAAATGGTTACAGCCAACCGGATCGGCCAACTCGGCGCGCACTCCGCCACCGCCAAACGGTGTACCGCCCTTGCCGTAGTAAATCACGCCGGCATTGCTGTCGATCACCGTTAAGGGCTCGCCGTCCTGAATCGTTGTTACTCCGGAGAGCGACCACCCGCCCAACAGTTTTCCGCTCAGGCCCTGCGTGTTGTGGTAGGGCAGGTCGTAGCTATAGGCAATGATCAACCGTTGCGGCCGGTTGAACGCCGCCAGCCCGTACTGCTGTCCCAAGTTCAGCGGATCGTTGCTCGAGGCGCCGCCCGAAAGCACGTTGCCCGGAGCCGCGATGCCACCGCCCGCTTCGCTGGAGTTTACGTTCGTGATCAGCTTGCTCCACGTGTAGGAAGCCTGGAGAAGGAATCCGTGCGAGAACTGATGCTTGAGCTGCACCTGCAAGCTGTTGTAGAGCGAGTCACCCTGCGTTTTCGTGGTTGACGCTCCGCCCGTTCCATATCCAAGGTAGCTCACGCGGCCCAGCGTGTTGTCGGCAAACGCCGCGACGGGAATGTTGGTCGCGATGTTGTCCTTGACCTGTGTGGCGGGGTTCACGTTGTTCACATCGTTGAACGGAAGAGAATTGGGAGTGCCCGGCGCGCCAGAGCCAACGATCATCGCCATATTCTGCGGATCGGTCGGTTCGTTCGGAGCGCCGGCCGCCAGGAACGCGATGTTGATCGGGTTCGCCCAGTCGTAGAGATGCGTACCGTGCGATCCGACGTATCCTACGTCCAAAATCCAGTTGTGCAGTACTTCATACTGGAAGTCGAGGTTGTATTGCTGTACAAGCGGCACCGCCAAGTTCTGGTTATCGGAGGTGTCTGCCAGCCCGTTGCCGCCGGCGTCGTCGGTGATGTCCGTAGCGCCCGCGGCAGCCGTGCCCGCCAGCACCTGGAGCGTGCGCGGTGACCAGCCTAGAATGCCACCGGTGGCCAACGGAGAGATGGGTTGCTGCAACGAATTAGAACCAAACCCCGCGGCTGCGAAACCGTTGTAGGGCGAGTTTCCCGCATTGTTGTTGGCCAGCAGGTTGGCATACACCGCATCGTAGAAAATTCCGTAACCGGTGCGAATGACCAGCTTCTCGCCAAGCGGCTGCCACGCCAGACCGATGCGGGGCCCGAAATCGTCGATCGGCGCGCCCTTCACAAGCGTCTTGTTCGTGTTGAAGATGACTCCCTCCGCGCCGCCCGGATAACCCGGGAAAATGCCGAACGGTGCGGTCAGACCGCATGCGGTCCGTGCCAGCGGATTTCCGCATGCCGCGATACCCGGCTTGTAGTTGGACTGAACCACATACCCAGCCAGACTGCCGACCAAATTGTTAGTTCCCGCGACCGTGCCGGGCGCACATGTCAAGGCGCTCGCGCACGGCACGACGCCGCCGAGCGCGCCTTCATTGCCGAGATAGAAACTTCCAGTGTTGTCGATCGTCAGCTGGGAGGTCCATACATCGGTGAACAGGCCCTTGTTTTCCGACGGATAGCCGTCATATTCCCAACGGAGGCCGATGTTCACGGTTAGCTTGCTGTTCACCTTGATGTCATCTTCGGCGAACGTCGAGAACTCGTTCGTTCGCTGATCGTGCGGGTTGCCATTCGCTTCAGGCAGACCGTAAAAGTTGATGAAGATGCTGCCCGGATTCGCAGGCGCGCTGGTCAGGAAGTCCGTCACCGACCCGAAATCGAGCCCGCCGCGGCTCGGCAGGGTCCAATTGTACTGAATGCGATCCACCTCAAATCCCGCGCGAATGGCGTGCTTGCCGTGATTCCACGAAACCTGATCCCGCCCCTGGAACGTGTTGAAGTAGTTTGTCGCGGATGCGAAGAAGTTTCCCCCGCTATTGAATGCGCCCTGCGAATATCCCGTGGGGCCGGTCAAGCCGAAAAATCCCCACGAAATCGTCGGGATCTGGAACGGAATCGGATTCACTCCGCTGGTCGGACCCGGGCAACCCAACGAATCGAGCAGCGGCGGAGTAATGCCCACGGCACAAGCCGAGACGTAGCTTCCCGGCGCCGCCACCGTGGTGGCGCGCTGGAAGGAAAACAGCGCCTCATTGACGAAGTTGCTTGTCGCAACTGTCGTCAGCTTGAGGACGCCGCTGTCCGCAGTGTAGGTGACATCTTCAGGAGCGCCTGGGGCGCAGCTGTTGAGCAATGAACCATTGCCGTCCAGGCAGACGAATGACTGGTTCTGCGGGTCCTTGGAAGTAAAGAACCGCTCGGTCACCGTGTTCTTGCTGTTGACGATCCAATCAAGATTGCCAAGATATTGGTTCTCGTTCGCTCGCGTAGGCTGCGCAAACGAAATCGAATTGGCGAGAGGCGTCGTGCCGACTATAGGTGCGCTGGGAATGTAAAAGCCCTGGTTGAGCCCGCCCTTGGAGCCACCCAAGGTCAGAATGTTGATTGCGGCTTGGCTGATGTTTGATCCAGCAGCATTGACCGGAACCCCATCACCCGGCCCGGCCGTCACGAGTCCCCCGAACGCGCATCCCAAATAGGAACGGTATGTCGTGTATGCGCAGGGCGCACCGCCCGCAACATAATCCGTAGGAATCACGCCGGTCTCAGCTTCGCCGCGCGTTCCATCGGGGTAGCTGAACGGGTACAGATTGAGCCCAGTAGCAAGTCCCGTGGCGAAACCGTTCGATCCTACCGCGTTGAGTTGTCGGAAGCCCTGATAGGAGCCGAAAAAGAACAGCTTGTCCTTCTTGATCGGCCCACCAATCGTCCCGCCGAACATGTTCTCGTTCAAAGTTTCGGGCTTGTTTGCAGGTCCAACACCTTCCGAATGTAATACTGCCTGGCTTTGCTGGTTGAAAATATCATTCGCGTCCAGCGCGCTGTTGCGGAAGAATTCCCAGGCCGCGCCGTGGAAATTGTTCGTACCGCCCTTGGTGGTGACATTGACGCTGGCACCCGGGTTTCGACCGTATTCCGCGTCATACTGCGACGTTTGAATCTTGAATTCCTGAATCGAATCGGGGTTGGGAATACCGATGCCAGGAAAGTTTCCGGACTGCGCGCCACCGCCGCTGCCGTAGTTCGTAACAGTCGCGCCATCCATCATGTAGTTGTTCTGGTCCGACCCCATGCCGTTGACGTTGATGTCCTGCGTGCCGTTGCCTACTGCAGCCGCGCTCGATACGTTCGCCACGACGCCCGGTGAAAGGTCGATAATCTGCGTGTAGTTGCGCGAGCTCAGCGGCAGGTCGGTGACTTCCTTCGCTCCCACCAGCGCGCCAACCGTGGCGTTCTGCGTCTGGATCGTCTCAGCCGTCGATTCAACCGTCACTTGCTCGGATTGGGCTCCCACCTCGAGCTTCTGGTTCAGCACGGGGGTCTCGGTGATGTTCACGGTCACCGACGGCACTTCGGAAGTCTTGAATCCGCTCGCAGTGAACTTCAGCGAATAGTTTCCCGCAGCGAGAAGAGAGAATTTGTAAGTGCCGCTCGCATCGGTTGTGACCGACCGCTCCTGGCCGGTAGCCAGGCTAGTCGCAGTGACCGTCGCGCCGGCGATCACACCCCCCGAGGGATCGGTGACGGTTCCGGTCAAACCACCGGTCGTGGCAGACTGCGGCAGGGCAGGAGAAACAAAGAGGAACAGAACGGCGAGACACACGAAAAAAGAGCAAGCAAAATTCGACAAAGCGAAATGCTTAGTCATCGACCCACCCCCCAATTTTTTTGAAGCCACCCTGCAGCCTGTGCGTTCGCCGCGCCTAGGCGACAAACCAGCTGCCGGAAATGCGGACATCCACCCAGGACATGCCGCACACCGATAGAGATACAGGCGGGAATATCACAGGCAAAGAGGAGGTGTCAAGAGAATAAGGTGATCAGGGGCCAACGCATGGGGCGCCGCGCCCTTTAGCGCTTCTGTCCGACGAGTCCAGCGATCGTATCCATCAGATCAAACTTCGTGAGTACCTCGAGTTTTCCTGTTTCCATTTCAACGAAAACGGCGGGACTTTCGTGGCTCAGCAGGTGCGTTACGCGCTCGACGGGAGCGTTCGCGGCCACCTGCGGCAGCGGCGCGCCCATCACTTCGCGCACGATCAGCTTGCGAAGATCCTTTCCCTGCAGCGCGAGATTCAGAATTTTGTCCTCGAAAATCGTGCCGATCGAGCGATCGTCCTCGAACACGGGTATCTGCGATATATCCTGCTGCTGCATCGTTTGCAGCGCCTGAAATACCGAGCGATTCGGGCCCACCACCATCAAATCACGGGTTTTCCCGTTCTGGCGCTTCACGCGAATCACGTCCACAGCCGTCAGCGTCACTTCCGTATCCGCGTAGCCGAGCTCGCGCATCCAGCTGTCGTTGTAAACCTTACTCAGGTAGCGGCTGCCAGAATCGGGCAGAAACGCAACCACCCGATCGCCCTTCTTCGACGCGCGGGCCACACGCAGCGCCGCTGAGACGCAGCCGCCGCCCGAGCCGCCGGTGAAAATTCCTTCGCGCTTCGCCAGGCGCCGCGCCCAGAGAAAACATTCCTCGTCGTTCACCTGGATCACGTCGTCGAGCACGGAGAAATCCAGCGCGGCCGGAATAATATCCTCTCCGATTCCCTCCACCACGTACGTGCGCGCCTTGCCGATGTTGCCTGTCTTCCAATACTCGTAGAAAAGCGAGCCGTGTGGATCAACTCCGATCACCTTAATTTTCGGATCCTGCTCCTTCAAATATCGTCCCGCTCCGGAAGCCGTGCCGCCCGTGCCCAGGCCGCAGACGAAGTGCGTGATTTTCCCGTCCGTGTCTTTCCAGACTTCCGGACCTGTGGTGCGGTAGTGTGACTCGGGATTCGCTGGATTCTCGTACTGATTGGCGTAGAAGGCGTTGGGAATTTCGCGCGCCAGTTTTTTTGCCACAGAGTAGTAGCTGCGCGGATCTTCCGGCTCGACCGCCGTGGGGCATACGATTACTTCCGCACCGAACGCTTTCAGCATGTCGATTTTTTCGCGCGACTGCTTGTCGGGCACCGTGAAAACCGTTTTGTACCCGCGCACGGCCGCGACCAGTGCGAGGCCCACGCCCGTGTTGCCGGACGTTGACTCGACGATCGTGCCGCCGGGCCGCAGCTGCCCTTTGCGCTCGGCCTCATCGATCATCCAGACGGCGATGCGATCCTTCATCGAGCCGCCCGGATTCAGGTAGTCCGCCTTTACATACACTTCGGCGGCAATATCCTTGGTCACCCGATTCAACCGGACGAGCGGTGTGCCGCCGACAGCGTCCAGAATGGAGTCGCACTTCACGAAGGAGAATTCTCCCGGAAATCTACGGCGAGAAGTAGCTTAGAAGCTTACTAAAACGCTGTCCAGCGGCAGTTTACCGCGAACACCGCCGAGGCGCGGCACGGCCCTCCGGGTTCGCGCAATATCGGCGTGCTATCCTTCTGTTAGAATGTCGCCGCCCGCCTCAGACCCGGAGATACTTTTCTATGACGGCCATTGCGGCCTCTGCCACCGCGCCGTAAAATTCGTCCTCCAGCACGACCGTTCGGGCCACGCCTTCCGCTTCGCTCCGCTGCAGGGTGAGACATTTCAATCGCGTGTTCCACCCGAAAGACGCGCCGGACTGCCTGACAGCGTGGTGGTGCTCACGGCCGACGGAAATCTCCTCATCCGGTCGGACGCATTCCTGCATATCTTCCAAAAACTCGGCGGCGGCTGGAACACTCTCGCGGGAATCCTCGGAGTGATCCCGCGCTCGTTGCGCGACGCGGTCTATAATATGGTCGCGCGGATTCGCTATCGCGTCTTCGGCACGCGCGAGGATTTGTGCCCCATCGTAGGGGCCGATTTGCGTGCGCGGTTTGATCCGTAACTGGACAGGAGGATTCATGCTACGCCAGAACATTTCTTCGGGAACCGCCTGGGAGCCCATCATCGGCTACTCGCGCGCCGTGCGCGTCGGACCTTACGTTCACGTTTCCGGCACCACCGCCACCGGTGACGACGGGCAAATCGTCGGCGTCGGCGATCCCTACGCGCAGACCTTGCAGACGCTGCGCAACATTGAGTCCGCGCTCGAAAAGGCCGGTGCGAAACTGTCCGACGTGGTGCGCACGCGCATCTACGTGACGCGCATCGCCGACTGGGAAAAAATCGGCCGGGCGCATGGCGAGGTCTTCAGCAAGATTTGTCCGGCGACGGCCATGGTCGAAATCAGCCGCTTGATCGCGCCGAATATGCTCGTCGAAATCGAAGCTGAGGCGATCGTCGCCGGCGCATAGGACCCGGCAGGTGTTTCGATTCCCCACGGTATTCTGTGCGCGGCTCTGAAGAATTTACCCAGCCGACGGCCGGCCGCCGCTGTATACATCTAATATAATCAGCACTTTACAGATATTACGGATTGGCGATGATCCTGCTTGAGTGTCGGCGTTGAGTTAATTCCCCAAATAGGTGCGGGGCCCGACCACCCCGAAAAACACGCACGGGCCCCGCACTCCCGCTTTTCGAGGCTGGCCTGCCGGCTTCTTCGGTTTTCTTGCTGAGGAATTCGCCTGCCGGGGCCCAGCGCTTAGGACGACGCTTCGGCGCTCGCGCGTATTTCCTGCCAACGCTTGGGGCGCTTCTTCGCGTCGAGGACTTTCTTTCGCAAGCGGATCGATTTCGGAGTTACTTCCACATACTCATCATCGGCGATGAATTCGATCGCCTTTTCCAGCGTCATATCGCGCGGCGGAATCAAGCGAATGGCTTCGTCGGCGGAGGACGAGCGCATGTTCGTCTGTTTTTTTTCCTTCGTGATGTTGACGTTCATGTCGTCTTCGCGCGCGTTTTCTCCGACGACCATTCCTTCATAGACTTCGATGCCGGGTCCGACGAACATCTCGCCGCGCTCCTGAATCCCCCAGATCGCGTAGGCAACTGAGACGCCCGACCGGTCGCAGACCAGCGCGCCGGTGGGCCGCATGGCCATGTCGCCTGAATAATCGGTCCACCCCTCGAGCAATGAATGGATCAGAGCGGTTCCGCGGGTGTCCGTCAGCAACTGGCCGCGCAGTCCGATGAGCCCGCGCGACGGGATGCTGAATTCCATGCGCACGCGACCGGAATGGTGGTTCACCATTTTCCGCATCTCGCCGCGGCGGCTGCCGAGCGACTCCATCACGATGCCGATGAAATTCTCCGGGCAATCGACCACCAGAAGCTCGAGCGGCTCGATGCGTTTGCCGTTTTCCTCGCGCACCACGATTTCGGGCTTGCCGACCATCAGTTCGTAGCCTTCGCGGCGCATCGTTTCGATCAGGATCGCCAGCTGCAGTTCGCCTCGCCCGAGCACGCGGAACGCGTCGGTGGTTCCGGTGTCTTCCACGCGCAAGGAGACGTTGGTCAGCAGCTCGCGTTCGAGCCGAGATCGCAGGTCGCGCGAGGTGACGAATTGCCCTTCGCGTCCGGCGAATGGCGACGTATTGATCGTGAACACCATCGCGAGCGTGGGCTCGTCGATCAGTAAGGGCTCCAGCGGCGCCGGGTTTTCAAGGCTCGTGATGCTCTCGCCGATCTGAATTCCCTCCACGCCGGCGATGGCGACGATATCTCCGGCCGAAACCGACTCGGCTTCGTCGCGCTCCAGCCCTCGAAACGTGAAAAGCTTGGTGATCTTGGTCGCTTGCATCGAGCGGTCGAGCTTCGAGATGCCGACTTCCGTTCCGCGCCTGAGCGTTCCCTGGAATACGCGCGCGATCGCCAGCCGGCCGAGAAAATCGCTGTAATCAAGATTGGTGACCTGAATCTGAAGCGTGGCATCGGGATCGCCGGCGGGCGGCGGAATCGACGCGACGATCTGATCGAACAGCGGCTTAAGAGTTGTCGAGTCGTCGCCGATTTTGAGATGGGCCACGCCGGTCTTGGCATTCGTGTAAATCACCGGAAAGTCGAGCTGATCTTCGGTCGCGTCCAGATCGATAAAGAGATCGTAGATTTCGTCGAGCACTTCGGCCGGCCGCGCGTCGGGCCGGTCGATCTTATTCAACACCATGATCGGCTGCAGCTTCGCCGCCAGCGCTTTTTGCAGCACGTAACGCGTCTGCGGCAGCGGACCTTCGCTCGCATCCACCAGGACCAGCACGCCATCGACCATGCGCAGCGCACGTTCCACTTCGCCGCCGAAATC
>CAZLWY010000174.1:0-10353 GCA_964563425.1 uncultured Acidobacteriaceae bacterium
GCCGTGCTCGGCTGGGGCGGCTACTGGGCGTGGGACCCGGTTGAGAACGCGGCGCTGCTGCCGTGGATTACCGGCACCGCGTTCCTGCATTCGGTGATGATGCAGGAAAAGCGCGGCATGATGAAGGTCTGGAACGTGTGGCTCGTCTTCGTCACGTTCATGCTCTGCATTCTGGGCACTTCGCTCACCCGCACGGGAATCGTCAGCTCCGTGCATGCGTTCGCCGAATCGAATATCGGCGGCTATTTCTTCGGTTTTCTCGGCATCGTGCTGCTGGTTTGCCTGGCGGCTTGGTACAAGAATCGCGACTACCTGCGCAGCGACAACCAGCTCGATTCGCTCGTCTCGCGTGAATCGAGTTTTCTTTTCAACAATTTGATTCTGCTCGCCGCCTGTTTCGCGGTTCTCTGGGGCACGCTTTTCCCGGTGCTTTCCGAGTGGGCCACCGGCAGCAAGATCAGCGTCGGCCCGCCCTTCTTCAACAAAGTGAACGTGCCGATCGCACTGTTCTTGCTCCTGCTCACCGGCGTGGGGCCGCTGCTGGCGTGGCGCAAGACTTCGGTCGATGCGCTGAAGCGCAATTTTGCGTGGCCACTGGTGGGAGGCCTGGTCGCGGGCGCCGTGGCGTTCGCGTGGGGGTGGCGGGAATTCTATCCGCTCATTTGCCTGATTCTCTCGGTTTTCGTCACCCTAACGATCGTCGCCGAATTCTATCGCGGTGCTCGCGTGATTTCCGCGCGCGACGGCTCCCACATCCTCAGCGCTCTCGGCGAGCTGACCATGCGCAACACGCGCCGCTACGGCGGCTATATCGTCCACTTTGCCATGGTGATGATCTTCATCGGCATCACCGGCTCCGCCTTCAATCAGGACATCCAGAAAGAAATGAACATCGGCGACAAGCTGACGATCGGTCCCTATACGATTCTCTGTCAGAATTTCGACCAGCCTTCGACCGACAACTACGAATCGAATCGCGCCACGCTGGAAGTATTCCGCAACGGCCACTCAGAAATGATGCTCTATCCCGAGCGCCGTCTGTTCCGCACCAGTCAGGTCACCGAAACCGTCGTCGCGATCGAGAGCACCGTCGTCCACGATTTGTACGTCGTTTATGCCGGCCGCACGCCGGATACGAACGTGCCCGTGATTCACGCGTACCTGAATCCGCTGGTGAAATGGATCTGGTTCGGCGGCATCGTCCTCGTCCTGGGCACGATCCTGGCGATGATTCCCGACCGCCGCGCCGCACTGGTCCTGCGCGCCGCCACAGACCGCCCGTGGGCCGACAGAACCGCACCGAGCCCGGTTACCGCGCCCATCCGGCATTCGAGCTCGAATGACTAAGCCGCGAATCGTCCCCGGGCGAATCTTCCGGGGTCGCAACTCCCGGTGCGGCATCCGCCGCTCCCCGCGAGAACGCCTTCGCCCGCTGAAGCTCTCGGCCGCTCGAGCCGCGCTGATGATTGCTTTGCTCAGTTCGGTTCTGCCACCGGGCTCACGCGCCGACAACACAGATCGCGCCAAGAGTCTCTCGAAGAAAGTGATGTGTATGTGCGGCGGCTGTAACGATACAGCCGGCACCTGCAACCACACCGGAGGGGCCTTCTCCGGTCCCTGCGACACCGCGAAGGCGATGCAGAAAGAAGTGGCCGACCGCGTCAGCCGCGGCGACTCCGACGACCTGATTCTGCAGTCGTTCGTTCAGGAGTACGGCCCGACCGTCCTGCCCGACCCGCCGAAGAAGGGTTTCACCTGGCTCGTGTGGATCGCGCCGATCGCCTTGCCGGTGTTCGCGCTGTTTCTGATCTGGGAAGTGGTGCGCCGATGGCGCCGCAAACAGGAGTTGGCGCCCGCGGGCGGCCCGCCCATTTCAGCCGACCTGCTCGATCGCGCGCGGCGCGAGGTGGATCGCAACGATGAGTAACGTCGACATCGCCGTCGCGTGCATCCTGCTCGCCCTCGCGACCATGATTTTCATTTTCGGCGTGCGCCCGGAATCCACCGACGCCCAGCCGCACCGCACAAAGCTCGATCAGCTGATGGAACGTCGCGACGCCATCTACGACAACCTCCGCGATTTGCGCTTCGAGCACCGCGCCGGCAAATTCTCCGAGGCCGATTACGACGAAATCAAGCAGTCGCTTGAAATCGAAGCGGCCCGCGTCCTGGCGGAAATGGACATCTCGACCGGGAGCGCTCCCACGCCCGCCACGCGCCAAGCCGCGTCGCAAAAAGGATCGCGCTCGTGACCGCGCGCCCCAAAGTTCTTCGTCCTGGGGAAGCGTGGGGATTCATCCCCGCGAAGCAATCGCAAAACGGAGCAAGGGCTTTAGCCCTGGGAATTTGCGCCGTGCGTCTGGCTTTCGTGCTGCTCGCCCTCGCTACGCTTCCAACCCTCGCCGGCACCGTCACCGGTACCGTCACCAACGGCACCACCGGCAAGCCTGCAACGGGCGTGGACATGATTCTGATCCAGTTGCAGGGCACTATGCAGCCTGTCGCGAACACGAAAACAGATGCCCGCGGTCAATATCACTTCGAAAATCCGGGCCTCGGCGCAGGACCGATGCTGATCCGCGCCGTGTACCGCGGCGTGAACTATCACGAGCCGGCGACGCCGGACAAGACCACGATCGACATGACCGTGTACGAGCCGACCGACAAACCGTCCGCCTTTTCCGTCAGCGTGCACGCGATCATCGTCCAGCCCAACGGCCCGGACCTCAACGTCACGGAGGAATACAGCATCTCGAATAAAACGCAGCCGCCGATGGCCTACTATCGCGCGGACGGCTCCTTCATCTTCTCGCTGCCCCAGGGCGCCCAACTCGGGAACATTTCGGCCGGCGGCTCCTCCGGCATGCCCGTGGTGCAGACGGCGATCGACAAGGGCAACCATCAGGAAGCCATCGCCTACCCGTTCCGTCCCGGCGACAGCGCCGTGAGCTTGACGTACAAGATGCCCTACCCGGGAAATCAGGCTACCTTGCACGTGACCTCGCGCTACGCCGTTGAGCATCTCGGCGTGTTCGCGCCGCCATCCGTTCAGGTTTCGGGCGGCGACTTCACGCCCAAGGGACAAACGGAGGGCTTCAGCGCCTATACGCGCGATACGGTCGCGGCGAACACGCCGATCGCGATCTCGGTTTCAGGCACCGCTCCGCCTCCCGCGCAGGACGCCAGCGCCGGAGGGATCGGTGGTCCGAACGGCGCTCCGGGAGGCGGGGATGATACGCAGAACCCGTCCGTGAATTCGCGCATCGAAACCGCGGGCGAAGCTCCAACCGCCAGCGTTACCACCATGCCGGCCCGGCTCGACGATTTGAAATGGATTCTCGTCGGTGGCTTCGTCGCACTCTTCCTGCTGGGCTTGGTATTTCTCGCGCGCCAGCCGCAAATTGCCATCGCCGCAGCCGACCGAGCCTCCGCGCAGCCCCCCGGTTTCCCGATGCCGGCTGCGGTCGCGGCATCGGCGCCGGAAACGCACGATTCGAATGTGTCGACGGTGGCCGCCCATCTTGATCGCGAGGTGCGCGGCAGCCTCGACGAACTCAAGGACATGCTCTTCCGCCTCGAGCTCCGCCGCGAAGCCGGCACCATCAATGAAACCGACTATGCCGCCGCCCGTGACCGCATCCAGCAAGCCTTGCGCGATCTGGTGAAAGGCTAGCGGCTTGTCCGGCGCTCTCTCGGCTCCCGCACCATCCCAACCCGAATCGCCTTATACTCCGGCCGTGCCAGCCCCGACCCTCGGAATCTCGTTTGAAGGAATCGAAAAACGCTTCGGCTCGCTCCTTGCCCTCCGAGGAGTCTCACTCGCCATCGGGCCGGGCGAATTCGTCGCCCTGCTGGGCGCCAACGGCGCCGGAAAGACCACGCTGCTGCGCATCGCCGCAAAGCTTTCCAGTCCCACGAGCGGCCGCGTGAAGTTTTCCTGCGGAGAAATCCGGCCGCTCGCGCAAATCGGAATGGTGGGCCACAACACGCTGCTCTACGACGAGCTGACCGCGGTCGAGAATCTCGATTTTTTCGCGGGCCTCTACGATCTTGACGATCGCCCCGCACGAGTCCCGCAAGCCCTGGCTGCCTGCGGTCTTGCCTCGCGCTCCGACAGCCTCGTAGGCACCTTCTCCCGCGGCATGCGCCAGCGTCTGGCGATTGCGCGCGCCCTGCTCCACGGTCCGCGGCTGCTCCTGCTGGACGAACCCGCCGCCGGCCTCGACCGCCAGGGCCTCCTCTGGCTTGGCGACACGCTCGCCCGCCTGCGCGACAACGGTACAACGGTGATCATGAGCACGCACGCGCGCAACGAGTCGCTCGACCTCGCCACGCGCGCCGTGGCGCTCGCCGCAGGCCGGGTCGAACGGGACAGCGGCTCTGGCGGCGATCCGCGGCCGCTGCTCGCTGCGCTGCGCTCGGAAGCCTGAAATGACCCTCGCTCGCGCCGCCGCGATCATTCTCACCAAGGAATTGCGCCTCGAATTCCGCGCGCGCGAGCTGCTCACCATCACCGTCGTTTTCGCGCTCGTAATCGTCGTGCTGTTCAGTTTCGCCTTCGATCCCACGGCGGGTGAATCTCGCCGCTACGGTCCCGGCCTGCTGTGGATCGCGTTCCTGTTCGCAGGCTCGCTGATGCTCAACCCGTCGTTCGCCCGCGAACAATCCAATCAAACGCTCGACGCCCTGCGCATGGCGCCTGTCTCTCCGTTCGCTATCCTGGCAGGGAAGATGCTCGCGAATCTCGTTTTCCTCGGCGTTGCCGAACTGATCCTGGTTCCCGTCTTCGCCGTTCTGTACAACCTTTCGCTCGCAGGCATCGTCGGCCGCCTCGCGCTGGTTCTCTTGCTCGGCACGATCGGTCTCGTGGTCACCGGCACGGTTTTTTCGGCCGTCGCGTCGCATGCCCGCATGCGCGAGCTTCTGCTCCCGCTGCTGCTTTTGCCCCTGCTTGCGCCGCTGTTGATCGCCGCTGTCGAAGCCACCGCTGCGCTTTTTGCCGAGCAGCCGTCGCTGGACCGCGCCTGGCTCATATTCCTGGCAGGATTTGATATCGTGTTTCTGACGGCTTCCTGGCTGCTGTCCGACTATCTCCTGGAGGAGTAAGTGCGCCCATGAAAGCGAGAGCCGCCATCACCGTCGCCGCAGCCGGGCTGATCTTCTTCGCCGGCTACGCCGCGCTCTTCATCGCGCCCGACGAAGCCACCATGCACGAAATCCAGCGCGTGTTTTATTTTCACATCAGTCTCTGGACCGGCATGTACACCGCGCTGGGCCTCGCCTTCGTCGCCAACGTCGCCTGGCTCGTCACACGTCAGCCGAAATGGGATTGGCTCGGCGTCTCGGCCGTCGAGGTGGGCGTGGTGTGCTGCACCGGCGGCCTCATCACCGGGGTGCTGTGGGGCAAACCGGCATGGGGCATCTGGTGGACGTGGGACGCGCGCCTGACCACCTGCTTCATCCTCTGGCTTCTCTACATTTCCTATCTAATCCTTCGCGGACTGATCGAGGAGCCGCCGCGCCGCGCAACGCTTTCAGCCGTTTTCGGAATCTTCGCGTTCCTGGACGCCCCGCTCGTATACGTCTCGAACCGCCTCTGGCGCACCCAGCATCCCGCACCCGTGCTCTTCGGCGGGCCCGATGCGGGACTCGATCCGGTGATGGTGCGGGTGATGTTGCTCTGCATGGTCGCGGTAGTGATCGTCACGCTGATCGTGCTGGTCGATCGTTACCGGCTCGAAGGAATGCGCCACGACCTCGACGAGCTGCGGCTTGCGGCCGAAGCTCGTGAGTTCAAATCGAACTCCGCGCCCATAAAGGAGTTACCGTGAGAAATTTCCATTTCCTGCTGGCAGCATGGATGGCCGTCTGGGCCGTCTTTTTCGTCTACGAGCTCTCGATTGCCAGCCGCACAGCCAAGCTGCGCGACGACATCGAACGCCTGAAACGCCAGCTGAAAGACGGCTAAAGCCGTCGAACCCGTCTCGCCTCTCGTCGTGGGGGGCTTTTGACCTGGGTATGGCCTCTCGCTCGGCCCCGGTCCGGATAACCCTGCCAGCGAAACCGCCATCGAAGCCGATAGACGAAAGAACCCTGCCGGGCGGGTGTATACTCCCGGAGCAGGTTCCTTCCGGAGGTAGCGATGAAGCGATCGTTTGCGTCCCAATGGATGGCCTCTCTACTGGCGGCAGCCCTGATCATCGTGCCCGCCACGGTGACCGCGCAGAGCCAGACACCGACGCCGCAGCAGGCGCCTCCGTCAAGCCAGCAGTCGCCCGCACCGGCCGGCCAGCCGACACCTCCGACCACGCAGGCGCCGTCGGCGCCGCAAACGCAGTCGACCGCCGACGCGTCTGGCCAGTCTTCCTCGGCCGACCAGACGGTGCCTCAACCGTCTTCGCCGAACGTGAAATCCGGCAGCGAAGCGGACGTGGATGCGATCGGCAACCGCAAGGTCGGCCATGGCCCCGAGCTTTATTCACTCGAGCACGACATCGCGATTGGCAAGCAGCTTTCGCAAGAAGTGGAAAAGAGCGCGAAGTTCATCGACGACCCAGTCGTCATCGAGTACGTGAACCGCGTGGGACAAAATCTGGTCCGCAACTCGGACGCGAAGGTCCCCTTCACCATCAAGGTCATCGATTCTGACGTCGTCAACGCTTTCGCCCTGCCGGGCGGATTTTTTTACGTAAACAGCGGACTGATCCTGCACGCGGACGAGGAATCCGAGCTCGCCGGCGTGATGGCCCATGAAATCGCCCACGTCTGCGCCCGCCACGGCACGCGCCAGGAATCGAAGAGCACTCTCGTGCAACTCGCCTCGATTCCGGCCATGATTTTCATTCCCTACAGCTGGGCTGGCTACGCGATCTATCAGGGCATGAACTTCGCGATCCCGCTCACGTTCCTGAAGTTCTCGCGCGCCGACGAAGCCGAAGCCGATTACCTCGGCCTGCAATACATGTACAAGGCCGGATACGACCCGAATTCCTTCGTATCCTTCTTTGAAAAGGTCCAGGCCGACGAAAAGAAGCAGCCCGGCACGATCCCCAAGGTTTTCTCGACGCACCCGCCGACCCCGGACCGCATCGAAGCGATTCAAAAAGAAATCGCCACGATTCTCCCTGCGCGCGATCAGTACATCGTTACCACCTCGGAATTCGACACGGTGAAGGCGCGCCTGCAGATGATCGAGCAGAACATCAAGGTGAAGGACAACAACCCCAACAAGCCCACGCTGCGCAAGAAGACCGCGCAAAACAAGGGCGGCAACACCGCGCCTCCGGATCCGAACAGCACCTCGACCTCGAGCGGCGGCAACAGCGGCGACACAACCTCTGACGACAGCGATCGCCCGACGCTGAAGCACCGCACCGACGATTCGGACCCGAATAATCCGAGTAATTAGAGTCAGCCGGGCAGCCGGAAAACAACGAAGCGCCCGGATTCATTCCGGGCGCTTTTCTCTTTAGCGCATCTCCAGATCCGCATACTCGGGATGCTGATCGACGTATTGGCGCACCGTCGGGCAGACGATGTCGACCTTCAGGCCGCGCTCCCGGGCCCACTGAAGCGCATTTTCGGCAAGCGCTGACGAAAGACCTCGATGCCGCAGTGCGGGCGGGACTTCCGTGTGGATCAATTCGAGGATATGGCCGGTTAAGCTGTAGTCAAGATAGGCGGTTTGGCCATCCTGCTCGATTTCAAACCGGCCGGTGGTAACTTGCTGCTCGGTCGGAGACTTCCGATGAAAGATATTCCACACGGCGACGGATCGCTAGACTCGCCCGTTGCTTCGACTCACCGCGAACGGAGAGTGCGAGTGCTACGCCCTCTTGCCGATCGTCATCCGAAGAGAATCAATGCGCGTGAATCTCGGCCACGCCGAGGCGTTTCAAACCTTCGGAGTAATACTTGCGGTAGAGGATGTCCCACTCCTCGCTGCCTTCGAGAATTTCCTTCTTCTGCGACGCGATTTTCGCGCGTGCTTCCGTATCCACCTGCTCCTCGATCTTCAGCAGCGCGTTCAGGATGTTCACGATCTCGGTCCGAATCGTGTCGCGGTCCTCGACGAAATCAACCTGGGGGCTCGAAACCAGAAAATCGATAACGCGGTGGGAGAGTCTGACTGTTTTTTCGCGGCTCAGGCGCATGAAGGCTCCCTCCCTAGCGGAGGATCAGCTTCCTTTCCCTTGCCAGGTGGCTTTTGATCTTTTTAAACATCTCCTGGTAGGAGACGCCCGTGCGGCGCATTTCTTCGGAGTTCTTCGCCAGAATCTCGCGTGCCTCTTCGTTTAGCCGGTCCTCGACCGTCACTTCGTCGGCCATCACCTGGCGCACCTGCTGCGAGACGTTCTCCACGTCCTTGATAGCAATCATCTTGGCGGCTAGTAGGCGCTTCACCACTTCCTTCGCCATGTAGCCGACATAATCCCGCGACAATAGCATTCCGTAACGCTCCGCGTAATGACTGCAAGATATTCAGTGTAATGGCTGGATGCCAAAAGTTCAAGGCGAGGTAGAACAAGCAGAGCCGGCTTTCGCTTGACCGGACTCGGGCCGGAATGCGCATCGTGCGCATTGAAATCCCTCATTCTGCAGCGAGAATCCGCATCCTGCACAATGGGCTCGCATCGAAGGAAGGCCGCCCAGAAACCTGCGACCACCAGGGATCCGGGCGCCGAGCCTAGTCCCCCATCGAGCGGGAGGCCACGCGGGCGCATTCGACGCTTTCGCCGGCCGGCTTGTCCACGGCGATTACGGCGATCAAGTGCGACGTCGCAAACGCCGCCAGATGCTCGTGGCCGAAGTCGGAGGCGCGCAACAGGCGGCCGTTGGAAGCGCCGCTGATCCTGCCCGTAAGCCTTTCGCCGTCACGCGGCCTCAGAAACAGCGAAAACTCCGTGGTGCCATCGGTATAGACAAGGTGAAGGTATAGCTGGCCATCGAGCCGGCAGATTTTCCCATGCTCGAGGTGATATCCGTCACCCAGTTCCTCCGGCACGTTCAAGGAAATTCCCAGTCGCTGCTCGAGAGCGGCTAGTTCCGTCGGATCCGTGGTCCAGTGGCGCGGGCCGTGATCGACGACTTCCATCTGATGGTCCTGGGCGGCATCGGCGTACACTTTCGCGAAGCGGCCGGGAAAACTGAGATAGCCCGCCACGGCCAGAACGAAGGCAGCGGCGATCCCCAGGGCGGCATTCAACCAACGACGGCCCCGCGGCTCGGCCGGAACGACGACGCCGGGTTGCACAGTCTCTTGAGTGATCCGCTCGCGAATCCGGCGATTGACGCGCCCGACATCCACATCTTCCGCCAGCAGCGACTGCCGCAGCCGCGCATCCAGACGCGACTGCGCTTCAATCTCGTCGAGACAGCTCGAGCACTGCTTCAGGTGGACGTCAAACTCCGCGGCGTGCGCGGCATCCAGTTCGCCGCAGACGTAGAGTGGAGCCAGTTCGTGAATGTCGGAACAGTTCATCCCGCTTCTCTCTCGCGCCCGATTCCAGCCCGGGCTTCCATCACTTTCGGAGCTGCGGGCGCCAGCCGGTCGCGCATGGCCTGGCGTCCCCTGCTGAGCCGCGACATTACCGTGCCGATCGGCAAGTCCAGAATCTGGGCCATCTCGCGGCAGGTAAAACCCTCCACCACTGCCAGCAGCAGCACTGTGCGATGCTCGCTCGAGAGCGCGTCGAGCGCGCTCGATACTTCCGCCGCATCGGCAAAAGAGATTCCTGCCGGCCGCAGCGGCCCGGGCTCGACTCCCGGCGTTTCGAGCGAAACCAAAATCGGGGCTGCGCTCATCTGCCGCCCCTGTGCGTAAAACGCGTTGAACAGAATCCGGAAAAGCCACGCCCGGATATTCGTCCCGGTCTGAAACTGCTCGAAACTGCGCCACGCCCGGTAGAACGTTTCCTGCACCAGATCCTCGGCCGTCGCCGGTTCCGATGCCAGCCGCCGCGCCACTCGGAGCAAGCTCCGAGAGTGCGGAATGGCGGTTCGTTCAAATTCGTCCTGCCGCGAGGTCACTTTCGTAGCGATCCAGTCGGGCCCATGGGGATGGCAGTCGCCCAGGACTGCCTGCCCCATAGATACCACGGCTCACTCCTCGCGCGCTACTTGGCGTTGTCCGCGAGCCAGGCGAGAACTTCCTCGCTGTGCCCCTGCGGGTTGACCTTGATGAATTCCTTCACGATCTTGCCGTTGGGGTCGATGATGAACGTGTTGCGCGCGGCGAGTGTGCCGAGCTGAGGGGCCTGCGGAATGGTCATCGTCGACCCGTACATGGCAACAACCTTCTTGTCCGCGTCCGAGAGCATCTTGAAGCTCATGCCGTCCTTGGCGCACCACTCT
>CAZLWY010000175.1:0-2012 GCA_964563425.1 uncultured Acidobacteriaceae bacterium
CTGAATCGCTTCTTCGTTCCGGAGACAAACGGCGAAACGGTGCTCGAGGATCCTTTCATTCAAGGTCTTCGTCCGTTCTTGCGGCAGCTGGATTGGACGCAGTGGCAGGGCATTCTGAAGAGGCTGCAGGCGATCAGCGAGCACGTCAGCACTAATCATATGGTGCGCCCGATGCCGCCGCAGACTTCCGACCGAATGCCGACGGGTGTGCCTCGCCGTACGGCGCAAGGCGGGCATATCCCTTCTGGGCTTCATCGCTAGAGCGGCCGCAGCGGGCTGCTGCTGTAGCGCGAAAACAGAATCGGCCGGGCGCGTACTCCGTGCGCGCCCGGCCGTTGTATTTTCCCTCTCATTCTCTTCCGTTAATTGACGCGAACCCTTACGTCCGAACCATGCTCCATATGTACGGAATCGATGAACCGGATCTGCCTCTGATCGAGCGTCATGACCAGAGAAGATGTCCGCGTGCCGTCGCCGAAGAATCGCACGCCGCGCAGCAGGCTGCCGTCGGTGACGCCCGTGCAGGCGAAAATAATCTTCTTGCCCGGAGCGAGGTCGGCGGTGTCGTAAATTTTCTTGGCGTCCTTTACGCCCATGGCCGCCAGGCGTTCTTCATGCTCGGGGTTCTTCACCACCAGCCGGGCGATGATTTGGCCGTTCAAGCAGCGCAGGGCGGCCGCGGTCAGAACCCCCTCGGGAGCGCCGCCCGTGCCCATCACCACGTGAACGCCGGAGCCCATGAGTGCGGTGCTGATGCCGGCGGAGAGGTCCCCGTCCGAGATCAGCCGGATTCGCGCGCCCGTCTTGCGGATATCGCGAATGATTTTTTCGTGGCGAGGACGATCGAGGACCATCACGACCAAGTCTTCCACGTCGCGCTCGAGCCGCTTCGCTACCAGCCGAAGATTGTGTTCGACCGGCGCGTCGAGCTCGACTGCTCCGCGGCAGCTGGGGCCGACGATGATCTTTTCCATATAGAGATCGGGCGCATGTAGCAGCCCATCGGATTCGCTGGCCGCCAGTACGGTGATGGAGTTCGGCGCGCCTGTGGCGCACAGATTCGTTCCCTCGAGCGGATCGACGGCGATGTCGACTGACGGAAAGCTGGGGTTCTTCGTCTTGTTTCCCGCGCCGACCTTTTCGCCGATGTAGAGCATGGGCGCCTGATCGCGCTCGCCTTCGCCGATCACGATGGTGCCGTTCATGTTGACTGTTTCCATCTCGGAGCGCATCGATTCGACGGCCGCCTGGTCAGCCTTGTGGCCGTCGCCCAGGCCCATGGTGCGGGCCGATGCAATCGCCGCCGATTCCACCACGCGCAGAAATTCCAGACTCAAAGCACGTTCCATACTTCCCCCCGGAGAGTGAGCTTGAATTTGAGGCAAGAGCCGCGCCTGTTTGCTAATGATAGTCCAAACGCCTAGCCGCAGCGCCCATTTTCGGGTCGCCCTGTGCCCCGGTTTAGATGAAGGCGGAGATGCCGGTGATACGCTCGCCGATCACGAGCTTGTGGATATCGTGCGTGCCTTCGTAGGTGAAGACCGATTCGAGATTGTTCATGTGGCGCATGATCACGTAGTCGTCCACGATGCCGTTGGCGCCCAGGATTTCCCGCGCGAGGCGAGCGGTTTCGCGCGCCATCCAGACATTGTTCATTTTGAGCATTGAAATGTGCGATGGATGCACGCGGCCTTGGTCCTTCAGCCGTCCGACCTGCAGTGCCAGAAACTGCGCCTTGGTGATCTCGGTGATCATCCAGACGAGCTTTTCCTGAACCAGTTGGTGGGATGCGATGGGCCTGTCGTTGAATTGCTTTCGCTGCTTCGCGTAGCTGAGGGCCGTGTCGTAGCAAGCCATCGCCGCGCCGATCGCGCCCCAGCCGATCCCGTACCGGGCCTGATCCAGGCACGAGAGCGGGCCGCGAAGACCCTGCACGCCGGGCAGCAGATTCGCGGTAGGGATGTTGCAATCGGTCATTGCCAGCCCGCTGGTAACCGACGCCCGCAGCGACT
>CAZLWY010000176.1:0-31168 GCA_964563425.1 uncultured Acidobacteriaceae bacterium
ACGCTGCTGAAGCTGAAACCCTACAAGGAATCGTTCATCACGCTGGCGCACTTTTACACGTTGAATCTGCCGGTGAATCCCGAACCCCCGCCGCCGAATTTCCAGCAGCATTCGAATCAAGTACGCACGCTTTTCGGCTACGGCGAGCCGAACCGCCGCGGGTTCAACGTCGAGTTCGGCGCGAGCTACGATTTTGTAGCCCAGGCCTTCCAGAACCAGATCGTCGAGGTTTCCTACAACGGCTCCTGCTGCGGCCTCGGCTTCGAATACCGCCGGTTTTCGTTTGGCACCATCCGAAACGAAAATCAGTACAGCATCGTGATCCGCATCGCGAACCTGGGCTCGGCCGGCAACTTGCGGCATCAGGAAAAGATTTTCTAGATCGGCAAGCGTGACGCGCTATTCCGAATCCGAGCTGGCGTATTTTTCCATCGAGCAGGCGGCACGCCTGCTGCGGCGCGGCGAAATCTCGCCGGTCGATCTGGTCGAGGTTTCGCTGGCGCGCATCGAACGATGGAGTCCGCAACTCAACGTGTTCCTCACAGTGCTGGCGGAAAATGCGCGGCGGCAGGCGAAAGTGGCCGAACGCGAAATTCGCCGCGGCGGCGCGAAAAGCCCTCTCGATGGCATTCCCGTCTCGCTGAAAGACAATTTCTGGACGCGCGGCGTGCGCACCACCGCCGGGTCGACGATCCTGGCCAACTGGGTACCGAACGTGGACAGTGAGGTGGCCAGGTCGCTGGCCGCAGCCGGCGCGATTCTGCTCGGAAAGACGAACATGCACGAATTCGCCTACGGCATCACCGGCGAAAACCCGCATTACGGCAGCTCGCGCAATCCCTTCGCGCCCGCGTGCATTTCCGGCGGCTCAAGCGGCGGCTCGGTTGTCGCGGTGGCCCTGGGGATGGGCGCGGCATCGGTGGGCACGGATACGGGCGGATCGATCCGCATTCCAGCCGCGCTCTGTGGGATCGTCGGTCTCAAGCCGACGTACGGCCTGGTGAGCAGCGCGGGCGTGGTGCCGCTGAGCACGACCCTGGACCACTGCGGTCCGATCGCGCGCAACGTGACCGACGCATGCATCCTGCTTGAAACGATCGCCGGGAAATATCCGCGCGGTGCGACGCGACCCGGCTGGCGCACGCTGCGCAAAACGCTGCCGCGGCGATTTCGCATGGGCGTGCCGAAGGAATTTTATTTCGACCGGCTCGAACCCCAGGTGCGGCACGGGGTCGAGCGAGCCGCGAAGAAATTCGAATCGCTCGGAGCGCGCCTCGAGGAGGTTTCGCTGCCGCGCCTTGCCGGAGCGGTGGAGCAGGCGACGAACGTCGTGGTCGCCGAGGCGAGCGCCTATCACGAATCGCAGGGATATTTCCCGGCGCGGGCCGCCGAATACGGAGATGACGTCCGCGGCCACCTCGAATTCGGCCACCAGCTGCTCGCGGTAGATTATTTCCGCGGGATGGGCGCGCGCCGGGACATCATCGCAGATTTTGAAGCGGCGTTTGAAAAAGTGGACGTGATCCTGGCGCCCACCGCGCCGATTTCGGCGCCGCTCGTCGGCAAAATGCAGGTGCGCGTAACCGCAGACCGCGAAACCGCCACGCGCGCCGAGCTGCTGCGGCTCACACGCCCGAGCAACATCAGCGGCATGCCCGCGATCTCAATCCCCTGTGGATTCACCCGCGAAGGGCTGCCCGTGGGGATGCAACTGATGGGCCCGCGATGGGGCGAAGCGCGTCTGCTGGCGATCGCGCGGGCCTACGAACAAGCGACTGAATGGCACAAGCGCCGCCCGAATCTCGCCGGAGGGTTGGACGCCGCTTCGATCGGCCGGTGAAGGGCCGCCGTTTCATATCGTGAAATCGGCGCTGGCATCCGACGCGCTCGTCGCGCCCTAGCAGAACCAAAAACCGGTGGTGCACGTCTAAACGATATGGTCAAATTAGCGAACAGTCGGACCTGCGCCCATGATCGGGGCCCTGTTCACCTGGGGGAGTGAGGAAATCCTATGGCTGTAGCGGTCCTTGCTGGACTTTTTGTGTTTGCAGCTGGCTTGGGTTCTTTTCTGTCGCCCTGCGTGCTGCCGCTGGTCCCCGGCTATCTTTCGATGCTGTCCGGCGTGGGGGTGGACAAGCTCCGGGAAGGCGAAGGGGAAACGAGCAAGCTGTTTAGCTCGGCGCTGGCATTCGTCATTGGACTGTCCGTTGTGTTCATTACGATGGGGGCCACGGCGAGCGCCGTCGGACAGTTTCTGCTGAAGCATCGCGATCTGCTCGCGCCCATCGCCGGCGCGGTGATCATTCTCTTTGGATTGCACCTGATCGGCTGGCTGATCAAGCTGCCCGTCCGCGCGGGACTGATTGTCGGCGGGATCCTTGTCGCCATCGGCGTTGTGTTGAATCTGCGCACGGCCGAGTCGGTCGTGAAGCCGATCTATTTCTACGCGGCCTCGCTGATTTTTCTTTTCGGCCCTCCTTTGACTCGCTGGTTGAACCGCGATGTCCACATGCGCGATGTCGGCGGAAAAAATCCGGGCATCGTCAGCGGCTTCCTCCTCGGGTTTGCATTCGCGCTGGGCTGGACCCCGTGCATCGGACCCATCCTCACCACGGTGCTGGCCATTGCGGCTTCGCGGGGCAGCGTGCGGGACGGCATCATCCTTCTGACTCTCTATTCTGCGGGTCTTTCGATCCCGTTTCTGCTGACGGCGGTCGGTGTCGCCCGTTTCATGAAGTTCTATCAGAAATTTCGCAAGCACCTGCACACCGTCGAGGTCTGCAGCGGAGTGCTGCTGCTGATTATCGGCGGCCTGATTTTCACCAATGCCCTGACGCTCATCTCCTCCCACATCAGCGGATACAGTGCTGAGACCTTCGTTGAAAGAATGATGCCGGCTCCGGTGGCTAAATGGCTCAAGGAGAACGGAAAGCTGGGTGATGTAGGAGGAAATCTCTCGCCCGAACCCGATGTTACCTTCCAGGATCTCGCCGGCAAGGGCGTTCCACTGTCAAGCTATAAGGGCCAGGTGGTGCTGCTGAATTTCTGGGGTACCTGGTGCGAGCCCTGCCAGCACGAGATTCCGCTGCTGATCGACATTCAAAACAGATATGCGTCGAAGGGTTTCACACTGGTCGGCGCGGCGACCAACGATGAAGACGCCACGGTCGACAAGTTCATCCACACCACGGAGTTCAACGTCGGCGGCCAGGAAATGAAGATGAACTATCCCGTGGTGATGAATAGCGACGACAACGTGACGAAGTTCGGCGGTATTCTTGGCATGCCGACCACCTATTTGATCACGCGCGACGGCAAGATCGCCAAGCGTTATATCGGGAGCCTCGAATCAAACGAGGCGCAGCTCGAAAAGGACATCGAGAGCCAACTATGACATCCCTCACTCGATTCGCTTACGGCATCGGTCTTGCGGCGCTGGTAATGATCTCGGCGTCGGGCACGGCCTTCACGCAGCAATCGGCGCTGCCTCCCAAGCCGTCCGACATCGTCTCGACGAAGACCTACGTCTCAATGGACCCTGTCCCGCGTGGCAAGGAATTTCAGGCCGCGGTGGTGGTGAAGATCAATCCCGGCTATCACATGAATTCGCACAAACCCTCGGACAGCTACCTGATTCCGACGACCGTAACGCCGCAGCTTCCCGACGGGTTCACGCTGGTCGGCGAGCCGGTCTATCCGTTGGGGAAGAACGAGAAATTTCCGTTCTCGCCCGATAAGCCGCTCAACGTTTACACGGACAGCGTCACGTTTCGCCTGAAAATGACCGCGGACGAAAAAGCTGCGCTGGGGAAGGCCTCGATCCCCGTGACCCTGCGGTTTCAGGCCTGCAATACGTCGGCGTGCCTGCCGCCGGTAAAGATTCCACTGGCGCTGGACGTGAGCATCGTCGCGGCGGGGAAGACCGGTAAGCCGATGAATCCCGAGATTTTCGCGCCGAAACCTTCCGGCTTCTAGTACCAGCAGGCGGCGCCGATTCAGCTCCAGCGCGCTGTCATCGCGGGCACGGCTTTCCGCAATCGCTCGACCACGCGTTTCTGGCCGAGCGCAACCATGGTATCGAACAGCGGCGGCGCCACCGCGCGGCCCACGATCGCCACGCGCGTGGCGTTGATCAGCAGGCCTGCTTTCACGCCCTCGGCCGCCGCCACCGCGCGCGACGCGGCGTCGCACGCATCGTGGTTCCAATCCCCCAGAGCCTCGAGCGCGTCGGCCAGCTTCGCCAGCATCTCCGGCAAACGTTCGTCTTTCCAGAACTTTTCGCGAGCCTCGGCGTCGTAACCGAAATCGTCCGCAAAAAAACCGCGTGCCCAGCTCGTGAAATCACCCAGCAGCCGCGTCCGCGGCCGGATCAGGTCCACGGCCCGTGCGAACCACGCTGGATCCTCGCTCGCCTGGGAGCCTTCCCACAATCCCGCGCGCTTCAGCTCGCCTTCCACGTACGGCAGCACGTACTCGACCGGCGTCTTCTGCAGGTATTGCGTGTTGAACCATTCCAGCTTCGCGCGATCGAACACCGCGTTCGTCCGGCTCACTCCGGAAAGTGCGAACCGCTCGATTAACTCGCTCGTGCGGATGTATTCCTCATCTTTGCCGGGCGACCATCCGAGCAGCGCCAGAAAATTGCGAAACGCTTCGGGCAGAAATCCCTCCTCGGCGTAAGAGCCCACGCTCGTCGCACCGTGCCGCTTGGAAAGCCGGGTGCGGTCAGGCCCCAAAATCAGCGGAACGTGCGCGAAAATCGGCGGCTGAGCGCCCAGCGCGCGGTAGATCAGCGCCTGCTTGGGCGTGTTCGACAGGTGATCGGCGCCGCGAATGATGTGCGTGATGCGCATGTCGATGTCGTCCACCACCACGCTGAGCTGATACGTGGGCACGCCATTGGACCGCAGCAGCACAAAATCCTCGATCTCCGCATTCTGCACCTCGCGTGGGCCGAACACGGCATCCTCGAAGGGAGTCACTCCCGTGCGCGGTACCTTGAATCGAATCGCATACGCCAGCCCCGCTGTGTCTTTCTCGGCGCGTTCGGCATCGGAAAGATCGCGGCACGGGCACGCCGGCCCCTTCTCTGTCTTCGGACCCTCGTCGTCGCCTTCGCCCTCCTGATCGTTGGCGCGCGCTGCATCTCCGCCCGCATACGCCGCGCCTTTGCAGTAGCAGGGGAACGCCGCGCCGCTCGCCAGCAGTTTTCTTGCTGCCCCGCGATACATTTCCAGCCGCTGCGACTGAAACACGGGCCCTTCGTCCCACTCGATCCCCAGCCACCTCAGCCCCTCCAGGATTCCGTCCACCAGCTCGGGCTTATTGCGCTCGACATCGGTGTCCTCGATCCGCAGGACGAGCGTGCCGCCCTCCCGGCGCGCAAAAAGCCAGTTGAAGAGCGCCGTCCGAGCCCCTCCCACATGCAGATAGCCGGTGGGCGAGGGGGCAAAACGGACGCGCGGTTTGTCGACAGAAGCCATGCGGTTCTCTTTTTCAGCTGGTTTCGAAACGATTCATCTTAGCGGAAGCATTTGCCAAAATCGAGGCGCGGAATTCCACAGCCAGGCCCAAGCTGGTACCCGGGTACTGTTGACCCACTGGACCATGCCCGCCATAGTGAACAGGACGATAACGGTTATTGCCGCGAAACCGGGTGGACACGCCGCGCTGACACGAGGGGTTTTTCTGCTATTCTCGGTGGACGACTGCCAGGACGATGGGTGGTTAATTGCCTAGCTATCTCACAATTACCGGATTTGTCCTGCTGGCAAGCTCATTCCTGCTGGCCGGATATTTTTATTTCATTCATCGCTTGAAGCGCCAGAATTACCTGCTTGCCTGGTCGGTCGCCTGGCTGCTGCTAGGCGCGCATCTTGCCACCGGCGCCATGAGCAGCGATCCGACGGGCACGACTTGGGATCGCGCGCTTTTAGCCGTGAGCCAGGTGATGATGGCCAGTTCGGCGCTGGCCTTTTATTGCGCCGCGAGGCTCTACGCCGGGCTCAAAGTCCCCGTTCGTGGAGTTGCCATCGCGTTCGTGATTTTTGCCGCGTGGCCCATCGCCCGGCTGAGCCAGGTCTGGAACATTCCGCCCACGGTGCTGGCGGTCGGCTTCATTCTTCTGTTCGTCGCGTACACGTTCTTGCAGGAAGGCCGCAAGCAGGAGTCGCGCGCCGACGTTCTGCTGTCCATCGCGTTCGCCGGCTGGGGCTTGATCTACTTTACGGCGGCATTTCGAAACTTTCTGCCCTGGGCGCAGCGTTCGGGCATGCTGCCATTGATGTTCTTGCCGCAGCTGTTCACCTGCGTGCTCATGGTGATGGGCGTTTACGAGGAGGAGCGTCGGCGCGTGGAGCGTAACATGCTCGCGCTTTCCAGCCTGAACCTGGCCACTTCCAGTATCGTCGGCGGAGAAATTCAGAAGATGCTGGCGCAGGCGCTCGAGCGCGTGCTCAACGTGGTTCGCATCCCGGTCGGCGCCCTTTGCCTGCAAAATGACGACGGCGCCCCACCCACGATTATCATCGCGGGTCTTACGGATTCGTTCGTCAGCTCGATCCGGGAATCAAATCTCGAATCGTATGTGGTCAATCTGGTCGCGCGCCTCGGCGGTTTGGTTGTCTTTCGCGACCTCACGCGTGACGCGAATTGGGAAGCCCTCGAAAAGGAAGAATCGTTTCTGCAGGTCCGCCGCGTGCTGCTTGCGGAAGGTCTGCGTACCGTGGTCGGCATCAGCTTGCAGACCAAGGAACGCATCTTCGGCTCTCTGCTGCTCGGCACGCCCGATAACCGCAGTTTCACTCCTGCCGAGCGGCGCCTGCTGCTCGCGCTGGGCCAACAGATCGGCACTTCCGTCGAGAACAGCTACCTGATCAAGCAGACCGCGCGCCGCAGCGAAGAGCTGCACATCCTCAACGACATTGGCCGCGCGCTCAGCTCCACGCTCGACCTTGCTACGCTGCTGGGCCGCATTTATTCGGAAATGCGCCGCGTGCTCGACGTCAGCAGCTTTTTTATCGCCTTCGATCATCCGCGCACACGCGAGATCCGCCTCGAAATGGAAGTGATTGATGGCGAGGGGCTGCCGAAACGCTCCCGCGAGTCCGGCAACCATCTGATCGAGTACGTCGTGCGAACCGGACAACCGCTGCTGATCCGCGAAAAATTCATGGAAGAGGCCGAACGCCTCGGCTTCGAGCCGCTACGCAAGCTCGGTTCGGTCTGCGCCGTGCCTTTGATTCGTTACGACCGCACCGTCGGCGTGATGGCCGTGCACAGCGCGAAGGAGCACGTGTTTGATGCCGGCCACGTCGAATTCCTGCGCGTGCTGGCCAGCGAAGCAGGCATCGCCATGGAAAACGCGCGCCTGTTCGAAGAAGAACAGAAGAAATCGCGCCAGCTCACGCTGATCAACAACGTCTCGAGCCACGCCATCACTTCGCTCGATCCCGACGAAATGCTCGCCAAGATCGTAGCGGAAATGGAAAAGCACCTCGCCTACGATCATATCGGCGTGGCGCTACTTGACTACTCCGCCAAGGAGCTGGTGGTGCAGGCCGAGGCCGGCGCGCGCCGCGAAGCCATCGGCCGCCGCGTGGTGCTGGGCGAAGGGCTGGTCGGACAGGTTGCCCGCAGCAGCCAGACCAGCATCGTTCGCCAGGTGACGGCTACGTCTCCGAAACTGCTGCTTGAAGATTCAGCCTCCGGCGTCGCCCTGCCGGTCACCTACGGCGAGCAATTCCTCGGCATCCTCTACGTCGAATCGGCCGTCGCGTGCGATTTTCCCGACGCGGACGTCACTCTGTTGCGCACGCTCGCCGATCTTTTCGCCGGCGCCCTGCACAACGCGCTCACGTTCCAGAAAGCGCAGGAGCAAGCGATTACCGACGGCCTGACGGGCGTGAAAACGCACCGCTTCCTCATGGAAGCGCTCTCGGCCGAATGGAAACGGTCTACGCGCGCGAATCGTCCGCTCGCGCTGGTGCTGATGGACCTGGACCGCTTCAAATTCGTCAACGATTTTTACGGCCACCTCGAAGGCGACGTCGTCCTCCAGCGCGTCGGCCACATTCTCGAGCAGAATTGTCGCCGCTCGGATGTCGTCGCTCGCTACGGCGGCGACGAATTCGTGATCCTGATGCCAGAAACCTCCGTTGAGCAGGCTCGCCAGCTGGCCAACAAACTCCGCGGATGGATCGCCTCCGATCCGTTGCTGCGCGACAAGAACATCACCGCCAGCTTTGGCATCGCGGCGTTCCCGGTTCACGGCTCCACGCCGCAGGAGCTGATCCAGATCGCGGACTCCTCCATGTATTTGTCCAAGCATCAGGGCGGCAACCTGGTTTCCAGCGCCGAGCAGGGCGACCCGAACGATCGTAAGCGCTGGAAGAAAGATGTCCTCGAGGCCTATCTCGGCGTCACGCTGAAACGCCTTTTCTCCACCGGCCCGGAGGCGTTCGAGGAAATTTATCGGCGGCTCGAGCAGTTCACCCGCTCGCTGCGCGAACAGGGCGGCGATGCGGCCGGCGACACGCTGCCGCCTGCGGTCGTCGAAACGGTCACCTCACTCGCTTTCGCCATCGACGCCAAGGACCACTACACGCAGGGCCACTCGCAGAAAGTTTCCGCCTACGCCGTGATGATCGCGCAGGCGCTCGGCTTGACGCCCGCGGAAATGGAAGAGATTCGCCTCGCCGGTCTGCTTCACGACATCGGCAAGGTCGGCATCCCGGAAGCAATCCTCAATAAATCGGGCCCGCTCGACGCTACGGAATGGGAGACGATGAAGACGCACACCGACCTCGGCGCACGCATTCTCGAGCCGCTGAAGCCGATGGGCCGCATCCGCGAGATGGTTCGTCACCACCACGAGTTCTACGACGGCACCGGCTATCCGTTGCGCCTGGAAGGCGAGCAGATTCCCTACGGCGCGCGCGTGATCGCCATCGCGGACGCTTACGACACGATCACTTCCGAGCGCACATACAAGAAAGCGCGCACGCCGGAAGACGCCTTCGCCGAGCTCGAGCGTTGCGCCGCCAATCAATTCGATCCCGAGATCGTCCGCGTCTTCGTGGACACCATGCGCCGCGCCCCGCGTCCCACGGTCGAAACCGCCGTCACCGTCTCCGTCCGCGCCGAAAAAGAAGACTAATTACGCCATTCGCCCTGCCAACTTCTCAAGTAGCCCTGCGTATCCAAGGCGGGTAATCGGCGCCAGGCTGGAGATTTCCCCCAAGACGCATTAGGATGTGCCTACAAGAGCGGAGGGGGGAACGCCATACATGAGACACATGTTACTTCGCGAACTCGTGGGCAAATTCACGCGGCGCGGATTCCTGCGCGCGGGCGCGGCTACCGTGGCGGCCGCAGCGGTAGGCGGCGCTCCCCTGCTGACGAAAGCGACGGAATCGGGCCTCAGCGCCGAACAGTCGCGGACGCTGGTCAAATTCACCCGCGATCTTTTCCCGCACGATCGTCTTGACGATTCGTTTTACGCCAAGGCCGTCGCGCCGCTCGGGGACGAAGCTGCGAAAGACGCCGCTACGCGCCAGCTGCTCGCCGAAGGCGTCGCGCAACTGGACTCCGCTTCGATCGGCTTGGCCCGAAAGCCATACACCGAGGTCACTGACGAAACTATCCGCATCGCCGCGATCAAGAAAATCGAAGGCGGAGCATTTTTCAGCAAGGTTTACAACGGCACCATGACGCCGCTCTACAACCAGCCCGAGCTCTGGGCGAAATTCGGCTATGAAGGCCCGTCCTCAGCCCAGGGCGGCTATCGTGACCGCGGCTTCAGCGACATCCCCTGGCTCCCACAGTGAATCGGGCGCGGAATTCAGCGCGGAGGTAAACGTTGCCCCCGAAATTTGATCCCCACGATTCATCGGTAGTCGTGATCGTCGGCTCCGGCGCCGGCGGCGGCACCCTCGCCAACGAGCTCGCGAAAAAAGGAGTCTCCGTCGTCGTACTCGAAGCCGGCCGCCGCATGGAAATGACCGAATTCCAGAACGACGAAATCGGGATGTTCGGCGCGTTCACCTGGCTCGACCCGCGCACATCCTCCGGCTCCTGGTACGTGGCAAAGTCCTCCGCCGATTTGCCCGCCTGGACCTGCAAGCTTGTCGGCGGCACTACGGTCCACTGGGGCGCCTGCGCCCTGCGTTTTCAGGAACACGAATTCAAAACGCGCACGCGCTACGGCGCCATCGCCGGCGCGAGTCTGCTCGATTGGCCGATCGATCTGAATGAACTCGCGCCCTACTACGATCGCGCCGAGATGCGCATGGGAGTGACCGGCACGCACGGGATCCCCCGCCTACCCGCCAGCGCCCACGGAAAAGTTCTCTTCGCCGGCGCGAAAAAGCTCGGTTACACCAAATATTGGACCACCAACATGGCCATCAACCCGGTCCCGCGCGATGGCCGCGCCGGTTGCCAGCAGACCGGCTTCTGCGTGCAGGGCTGCACCTTCGGCGCAAAATGGTCCACGCTCTACGTGGATATCCCGCAAGCCGAAGCCACCGGCAAGGCCGAAATCCGCCCCGAATCGCAGGTCCTGCGCATCGAGCACGACGCCAGCGGCAAAGTCACCGGCGTCGTCTACGCCGACCGCACCGGCGCGCTCCAGCGCCAGAATGCGCGTATCGTCGCCGTCGCCGGAAATTCCATCGAAAGTCCGCGCCTGCTGCTGAATTCCTCATCGAGCCTGTTCCCGCAGGGCCTCGCGAATTCCTCCGGGCAGGTCGGACGCAACTACATGCGCCACGTCACCTCCACCGTCTTCGCCGCCTTCGACAAGCCCGTGCACATGTACCGAGGCACCGCGCAATCCGGCATTGTGATGGACGAAGCGCGCCTGGACACCAGCCGAGGTTTCGTCGGCGGCTACAATCTCGAATTGCTTCCGCAGGGCTTGCCCAGCTTCGCCACGAACCTGCTGCCCGGCGAATGGGGACGCGATCGCGCTTCCTGGATCGACAACTACGTGAATCTCGCGGGAGTCTGGATCATCGGCGAGGACCTGGCGCGCGAAGACAATCGCGTCACGCTCCATCCCGATCGCAAGGACAAGTACGGCATGCCAATTCCGAATGTCCACGTGGACGATCACCCGAACGATTTCGCCATGCAGCACCACGGCTTTCAGCAGGCCGACGCCCTCTACCAATCCATCGGCGCCAAACGCACCGTGCACCACCAACCGTTTCCGTCCACGCACAATATGGGCACGAATCGCATGTCCGAAAATCCTCGCGACGGCGTCGTCAACAAATACGGCCAGTCGCACGACGTGAAAAATCTCTTCGTCTCCGACGGCAGCCAGTTCACTAGCAGCGGCGGCGAAAACCCCACGCTCACGATCGTAGCCCTGGCCCTCCGCCAATCCGAATACATCGCCGACCAAATGCGAAAAGGCGCGCTGTAGGCCCGATTTCGGTTTCGTGGCGCGCCCGCCTGCAGCCGCTTTCGGGCTACGGGGCGCAACTCCTCGGGATACGCGCGCGAGTAGGCGATGAGGCGCTATTTCTAAACGGTTTCATCGCCCAGCTGACGTGCAAGCCAAGCCCTCACTGCTTCCGCTTGCGTATCCCGGGGGCGGCGAGAATCCGCCCATCTCGCGTGCGAGCAATTCCGCAAACGCAATGGGTGTCGCGTCCTCCCCGTAGGGACCCATGATCTGAATCCCCACCGGTAACCCATCGGGCGCAAATCCCACAGGCGCGGATGTCGCCGGGCATCCCGTCAGCGTGGCGTGCGCGATCCAGTTCAACATCTCCATATACTTTCGCGGCTCCGCACCGGTCGGAATTTTTCGCTGCGATTGCGGTTCGCTGTGATCGTGCGGAAATGCCGGCGCAAACGTCACTGGAGAGAGAAACACATCCACCTCGCCAAAATAGGCCTGCCACTGCGCTCGATACGCCAGGCGCCGCAGGTTTTTCTGCTGCCATTCGCGGAACGTCGCGCACGCCCCCGCTTCGAATGGATCAGCCGGATTCGCCGGCGCCTGCGGATTTTCCTGCGGAGCGCCCGGCGGCGCCATGCTCGCGCCGAATGCGGACAACAGGAAGCAATAGGTTTCAAGCAAAGCGCCCGCCTGATATCCCGCCGGCCACCCCGGTTTTAATTTCGCGCCGGCCCGCCCCAGCGCGTCGATTGTTTTCGCCAGTACCGCCCCAACCTCCGGTGTCGGTGGCGCAATAGGATCGTCGATCACATACCCCACGCGAACATCCTTCAGGCTCGCCGCCCGCGCCGCCGGCAGCTCCCATTTCCAGGCCTTCGCGTCCCAACCATCCGGCCCGCCCATCACTTTCAAAGCCGCCAGCAAATCCGGCGCGCTGCGCGCCATCGGCCCGGCCACCGCCAGCAATGTGGAGAATCCCGGCGCTGCGTGATTGCCGCCCGGCTGGTGTCCGCGCTGGCTCACCAAATCCAGCGTCGGTTTGTGCCCATAAATCCCGCAAAAACTCGATGGCACGCGAATCGATCCGCCGATGTCGCTGCCCACGCTTAAGAATCCGAATCCCGCCGCCAGCGCCGCCGCCGATCCTCCCGAGCTTCCCCCCGGCGATCGCATCCCATCGTAGGGATTATTCGTCTGCCCGTACATCGGGTTGTAGCTTTGCCAATCGTGCAAATCCACGGGCACATTCGTCGCGCCGATCAGCACCGCTCCTGCGCCCAGCAATCGATCGACCACCGCGGAATTCCGCGCGGCCCTTGAATCCTTGAACGCCGGAATTCCCCAAGTCGCAGGCCGCCCCTCGACCGCGAAACTTTCCTTCACGCTGACGGGCACGCCGTGAAACACGCCCAGCGATTCGCCTCGCGCCAGCGCCCCATCCGCCTTCATCGCCTGCGCCAGCGCGCTCTCCCGCAGCTGATAGGCAAACGCATTGATCGCCGGATTGAACCGGTCAATGCACTCGAACACATGGCGCGTCAGCTCGACCGAGGAAACGCGCTTCGCCCGAATCGCCTCGGCAGCCGCAAGCGCCGAAGCAAAATCCAATTCGTGCGCAATCCCACTCGCCGAACGTCCCGCCGCTGCCGTCGAATCCATGCCCGACCTCGCTCGTTTCAAAGTCCTATATAACACAAATCCCGGCGGCCCTGGCTGACGTCGAAGCATACGATTCAATTCATATAATTCCGTATCTACCTTGTTTCTAATCGTTTGCAGCAACCGAAATTGACACCTCCGTCCCGCAGTGCTAACTTTCTCCGCGTTGGTTTCGGTTCCAGCCCTCAGGTTTTCGGAGGTGACTCTATGGCTTACAAATTGATCGTGAACGGTCAACCGCATACGGTCGACGTCCCCGAAGGCACGCCGCTTCTCTGGGTCGTGCGCGACGTTCTCGGTCTTCACGGCACGAAATACGGTTGCGGCATGGCCCTCTGCGGCTGCTGCACCGTGCACATCAACGGCGAAGCAACGCGTTCCTGCACCACCGCCATTCAGAACGCCGCCGGGAAGCACATCACCACGCTCGAAGGTCTATCCGAAAACGGAACGCACCCCATCCAGATCGCGTGGGAGGAAATCGACGTCCCGCAGTGCGGCTATTGCCAGGCCGGACAGATGATGTCGGCCTCCGCCCTGCTGGCAAGAAATCCGCATCCCACCGACGCGGATATCGACGCCGCCATGGACGGCAACATTTGCCGCTGCGGCACATATCTCCGCATTCGCAAAGCCATTCACAAAGCGGCCGAAATCGCCGCCAAGCAGCAAACGAAAGAGCCCGTCGCGGCCGCGCACTCCTGAAGCGCTGCGCGAGCCCGGCTGGATGAACACGATTTCGTACGCAGGAGGTTCCATGGAAACGACCCTGGTTAGTCGCCGATCTTTTCTCCGCGCCTCCGTGATCGCCGGCGGCGGCATGATGCTGGCGTATTACGTCGAGCCCCTCGAAAAAGTTCTGGCCGCCCCGCAGTTCGGCCCTCCGGTCACGCTGCTGCCGGCATCGTTCATTACCATCACACCCGACGGCGCCATCACGCTCATCGCGAAGAATCCGGAAATCGGCCAAAACATTAAAGTGATGCTGCCCATGCTGATCGCCGAGGAGCTCGACGCCGACTGGAAAGCCGTGAAGATCGAGCAGGCCGACCTGATCCCCGCGAAATACGGCGCGCAGATAGCCGGCGGCAGCACCGCCACGCCCTCCAACTGGGTCCCGATGCGGCAGCTCGGCGCGCAATGCCGCGCCATGCTGATCGCCGCCGCGGCCGACAATTGGGGCGTTCCCGCTTCCGAGTGCACCACGACTCCCAGCCGCGTGCATCACGAACCCAGCAAGCGCTCCGCCAGCTACGGCCAGCTCTCCACCAAAGCCGCCTCGATGCCCGTCCCAGATCCGAAGACGCTGACGATGAAGGATCCGAAGGACTACCGCATCATCGGCAAGAACGCCGCAAATCCCGACATCAAGAAAATCGTCACTGGCAAGCCCGTCTTCGGCATCGACTTCACCGCGCCGGGCATGCTGTACGCCAATTACGAAAAGTGTCCGGTCTTCGGCGGCAAAGTAATCAGCGCGAATCTTGACGAAGTGAAGGCGCAGCCCGGCATTCGCCACGCGTTCATCGTCGAGCCGGGTCCTGATCCTACTGCGCTTGCAGGCGGCGTCGCCATCGTGGCCGACAGCTGGTATCAGGCGCGCCACGCACGCGACAACGTCCTCAAAGTCGTCTGGGATGATGGCCCGACCGCCGCACAAGGCACCGACACCTACAACGCCACCGCCGACGATCTCGCGAAAAAAGATCCCGGCCAGACGCTGCGAAAGGATGGCGACGTGGAGACAGCTTTCTCGGCGCCCGGCGCGAAGGTCGTCGAGGCCGCCTACTCCTATCCGTTCCTTTCGCACGTCCCACTCGAGCCGCAGAACTGCTCCGCCTCGTTCAAGGACGGCAAGCTTGAGCTATGGGCGCCCAGCCAGACGCCCGCCAGCGGCGTCGCGCAAACCGCCAAGGCCCTCGGCATCGACCAGAAGGACGTCACGCTCCACCTCACCCGCATCGGCGGAGGCTTCGGCCGGCGCCTGACCAACGATTACATGGTCGAGGCCGCCTCCATTGCCAAGCAGGTCGGCGTACCCGTCAAACTTCTTTGGACCCGCGAGCAGGACATGGCGCACGACTTCTACCGCCCCGCCGGCTACCACTACCTCAAGGGCGCGGTCGATTCCAGCGGCAAGCTCGTCGCCTGGCGCAACCATTTCGTCAGCTTCGGCGAAAACAATCGCTTCGCCCAGAGCGCCGGCCTGGGCGGCGAGGAATTTCCCTCGCGCTTCATTCCGAATTTCTCGCAGCTCGCTTCCATGATGCCCAGCGGCGTGCCCATGGGAGCTATGCGCGCTCCCGGCAGTAACGCCATCGCCTTCGTGATGCAATCCTTTATCGACGAGCTCGCTCATGCCGCCGGAAAAGATCCCCTGCAGTTCCGGCTTGACCTGCTCTCGAACACGCCGCTGCCGATGGCGCCGCCTCCGCCGGGAACTCCGGTTGCCTTCGCGCCCGTTGCCTTCGACGGGCCGCGCATGAAGGCCGTTCTTGAAACGGTTGGCGAGCGTTCCGGATGGGGCAAGACCAAGCTGCCGAAAGACACCGGCATGGGCGTGGCCTTCCACTTCAGCCATCGCGGCTATTTCGCCGAAGTCGCCCAGGTGCAGGTCATCAAGGAAACCAATCTTAGGGTTCACAAGGTCTGGGTCGTCGGCGACATCGGTAGCGTCGGGGCCATCAATCCCACGGCCGCCGAAAATATTTCGCAGGGCGCGGTGATCGAGGGCATGAGCCACGTGATGGGCTACGAAATCACGATCGAGAAGGGCCGCGCCACGCAGAGCAATTTCCACCAGTACCCGCCTCTGCGCCTCACGCAGGCCCCGAAGGAAATCGACGTGTATTTCCTGAAGAGTGACAATCCTCCGACCGGTCTCGGCGAGCCCGCTCTCCCGCCGATGCCGCCGGCCATCACCAACGCAATCTTCGCCGTCACGGGAAAGCGCATCCGTTCGCTGCCAATCGCGAACCTGGGCTACAGCTGGGCGTAAATTCGGTCGACCCTTCTCCGCAAAGGCGGGGCTCAAGATCCGGCCGCGCCTTTTTTTCTTCGGCCGGCGGTGCGCGCATCTTGCCCCCCAAGCTCTTCGGCTTGCTAAACGCCCACACGCAAGGTCGTCGGCGAAGGCGCCCCCTCTAGCAGCACGAAATTCTCGGGCCCGCAGCAAGCCGCGCTCAACCGCCCCACATCGCGCTTCATCTCCGGCCGCTCCCGCAAATGCCGCAGTGTCTCCCGCAAAATCCGCGCCGCCGCCTCGTCGTTCGGAATCACCAGCCGGTAGTGCATCCATTTTCCCTCGCGCCGCGCCGCCACGATTCCGGCCTTCCGCAAATAAGCCAAATGGCGCGAAATCTTCGGCTGGCTCATGTTCAGAATTTCCACGAAGTAGCAGACGCAAATTTCTCGGTCGGCGATCAGATTCAGCAGCCGCAGCCGCGTCGCGTCCGTCAGTGCACGAAACAAAGTATGGAGCGAAAATTCCGGTGTGTGCCGGCGCATGCTTCGAGTATATATCATATTCGTGTTGACATATATGAGTCAGGGCGTTAGCCTTACTCATATTCGCATACACAGATATGTCTCTTGGGGGACCAATGCCCGAAAGTGAAATCCATAACGCGATCAAGAGCAAGTACGGCGAAGCGGCCCGCCAGGCGGCCGGCGGCGGCAAGGCCTGCTGCGGCGGTGGCGTCGAACTCTGTGCCTGCGATCCCATCACTGCCAATCTTTACGATGGCGCGCAGATCGCCGCCCTGCCGGACGAAGCCGTCGCTGCTTCTCTCGGCTGCGGCAATCCCACGGCGCTCGCCAAGCTCCAGCCCGGAGAAGTCGTCCTCGACCTCGGCTCAGGCGGCGGCATCGACGTTCTGCTCTCCGCGCGCCGCGTCGCACCCGGCGGCAAAGCCTACGGCCTCGACATGACGGACGACATGCTCGCGCTCGCCCGTGAAAATCAGCGCAAGTCCGGTAGCACAAACGTCGAATTCCTAAAGGGCGAAATCGAAAATATTCCCCTGCCGGCGGATTCAGTCGACGTGGTCATCTCCAATTGCGTGATCAATCTTTCGGCGAATAAAGACCGAGTCTTGCAGGAAGCCTTCCGCGTGCTCAAGCCGGGTGGCCGTTTCGCCGTGTCCGACGTTGTCGTGCGCGGCCCTGTTCCCACCGACATTCGCCGCAGCGTCGAGCTCTGGGTGGGCTGCATCGCTGGCGCCATGGACGAGTCCGACTACCGCGCCAAGCTCGCCGCCGCCGGATTTTCCGACATCGAAATTGAGCCCACGCGGGTGTACGACATCGAGGACGCTCGCCAGTTCCTCACAGCCAAGGATTTGGATGTCGACGCGATCATCCCGCAGGTCGAGGGCAAATTCGCCAGCGCCTTCATCCGCGCCCGCAAATCCGCCTCGGCTGCAGCAACAGCGCCGTAGGTGCGGCACATGTTGCGCCGCGCAAGCAACCGTGACAAGACATGGCCGATGGACAGCTACAACGTCCTCTTCCTCTGCACGGGAAATTCCGCGCGCTCGATCATGGCCGAGGCCATCTTGAATCGAAAAGGCCCGCCCACGTTCACGGCGTACAGCGCCGGTAGCCGACCGGCGGGAAAGGTACGGCCCGAGGCTTTGAAACTGCTCGAAGCCGCCGGTCTTTCCACGGAAGGTATTCGTAGTAAGAACTTGGATGAATTCGCCCGCCCGGAGGCCCCCAAAATGGATTTCGTCTTCACGGTGTGCGACAACGCCGTTCAAGAAACCTGCCCCGTCTGGCCAGGCCAGCCGATGACGGCGCACTGGGGCGTTCCCGATCCCGCCGCGGTAGAAGGCACGCCGGAGCAAATCGAAAAAGCCTTCCGTGAAGCGTTCAGGACGCTCGATCGCCGGATCAGTCTTTTCCTCTGCCTCCCGCTTGCGAGCTTGGACAAGCTCGCCATCAAACGTGAAGTTGATCGCATCGGCCAGCAATGAGTCCTTCGCTCTCGCGCCGCCTGGCAGCCGAATCTCTCGGCACCGCGTTTCTCGTCGCCGCCATCGTCGGCTCGGGCATCATGGGCGAACGCCTGGCAGCGGGCAATGTTGCCGTCGCGCTTCTCGCCAACACCATGGCCACTGGCGCTGCCCTCGTCGCCCTGATCCTCGCGTTCGGCCCCATTTCCGGCGCGCATTTCAACCCGGCCGTCTCGCTGGCCGAAGCTCTCGATCGAAAGCTGGCCTGGGTTGAAACTCTGCCGTACGTGCTCGCGCAGATCTTCGGTGGCCTCTGCGGCGTAGTTACCGCGCACTTGATGTTTCACTTGCCGTATATTGCGCTCTCGCAGCACGCGCGCAGCGGGCCCGCTATCGTCTTCAGCGAGTTCATCGCCACATTCGGCCTGCTCGCCGTGATTCGCGGCAGCTCGCAGGTCAGCCCGACAGTTGTCGCGCTCGCAGTCGGCGCATACGTCACCGCAGCCTACTGGTTCACAGCTTCCACGTCGTTTGCGAATCCCGCCGTAACCATTGCCCGCTCCTTCAGTGACACGTTCTCCGGCATCCGTCCCGCAGACGCGCCATTCTTTCTGCTCGCACAAACTGCCGGCGCCCTCACCGCTACCTACCTTTTCCGCTGGCTAACCCCCGTGTCCTCCCGGCCATCTCGGTCGCAAGTCGTTCGCGATTAGAAATCCATCTCACCCGCTCTGGAATCGGGAGTTAGGGCGCTCGCGCCGCACTGAAAATTTGCATCGTGTGATAGCGTGGAAGGGCGATGGTTCGCGAAGAAGAATTCCGATTCCGGGGCGGCCACGCCGGGCGCCCGCATCGCGGTACGCGCGCGGCAAGCCCAACCTCCCAGTCGATTCCTAATGGCCCAATCCCGGGATTCGAACTCCTGGTAACCCGCGGAAAACAAAAGCCGGGGACACTTTCTGATCGCCCAAAATCAGGCTTTTTGCTTTCGCTTAGCAACCCCTCGATGGCGTCGGAGCGGAGGGCGCGATGAAGGCCTGTTTGCTTGACTCCCCCGCGCCGATCGAGCGCAATCCGCTTGAATTCGCCGACGCGTCCGACCCCGAACCGGGCCCGGGCGAAATCCTCGTCCGCGTAAAAATGTGCGGAATCTGCCGCACCGATTTGCACGTCGTCGAAGGCGAGCTTCCGCCGAAAAAATCCCCGGTGATTCCCGGTCATCAGATCGTCGGTAGAGTCGAACAACTCGGCGAAGGCGCGCACCGATTCAAAATCGGCGATCGCGTCGGCATCCCCTGGCTGCATAGCACCGACCAGACCTGCGAATTCTGCCGCACCGGCGCGGAGAATCTCTGCGACCATCCCACGTTCACCGGCTGGACCGTCGACGGCGGCTACGCCGAGCTCACCGTGGCGCGCGAGGATTTCGTCTACGCGCTTCCGGAATCCTTCGCCGACGAGCACGCCGCGCCGCTGCTCTGCGCCGGGATCATCGGATTCCGCTGCCTGCGCCTTTCGGGAATCAAGCACGGTGCGAAGCTTGCGTTTTACGGTTTCGGAGCCGCCGCGCATGTGGCGATTCAAGTCGCGCGTCACTGGGGAGCGGAAGTTTATGCCGCCACGCGCGGGGCCAAACACCAGCAGCTCGCGCTCTCGCTCGGCGCTGTCTGGGCTGGTGAGGCCACCGACGCGCCGCCGGCAAAGCTCGACGCCGCGATTATTTTCGCGCCCGCCGGAGAACTTGTACCTCCGGCTCTCGCCGCGCTCAAAAAAGGCGGCGTCCTCGTTCTCGGCGGCATTCACATGAGCCCGATCCCCTCTTTCGATTACAGTCTCCTCTATCAGGAGCGCGTCATCCGTAGCGTCGCGAACAACACGCGAAAAGACGGCGAGGATTTCCTGCGCGTCGCCGCCGAAATTCCCATCCACTCGCAGACCACGCTCTACCCGCTGCGCGAAGCCAATCGCGCCCTCAACGACCTGAAAAGCGACCGCGTCGACGGCGCCGCCGTCCTGGATTGCAGGCCGTGAAGATCATCTCGCTCAATGTGGGCTTGCCGCGCCACCTGCACTACGGCCAGGCAAATTTGGAAGTCACCACCAGCATTTTCAAATCCCCGGTTCCCGGCCCGCGGCTGCTTCGCCGCATGAATCTCGATGGCGACCTGCAGTCGGACCTCAACGTCCACGGCGGAAAGAACAAAGCGGTCTATGCGTATCCCTCCGAACATTACAACTATTGGCGCGACGAGCTGCCGGAGTATGAATTCAGCTGGGGAAATTTCGGCGAAAATTTCACGACCGAAGGTTTCCTGGAAAAAAACGCCTTCATCGGCGATCATTTTCGCATCGGTGAAGCCGTCGTTAAAGTTGTGCAGCCGCGCATGCCCTGCTTCAAACTCGCCATCCGCTTCGACCGTTCGGACATGGTGAAGCGATTTCTCGCCAGCCGCCGCTCGGGAATTTACTTTTCCGTCGTGGAGGAGGGCATGGTGGACGTCGGCGACACCTTCGAGGGTATCCACGAAGACCAGCGCCGCATCAGCATCGCCGACATCAACCGCGCGTATACCAGCCCCGAAGAAAACCAGGAACTCGTTCGCCGCATTGTCGATCAGGAAGTCTTGCCGCACGGCCTGCATATGGAATTCAGCGAAATGCTCGCCGCCCTCAGCCCATGAAACCCATGGAGGCCGCCGCTACTGGGTGTAAGTCTTCGAAAAGTTATTCTTGGAATTGGTCACGGTCATGGTCGCATCGGGCTCGGCGGTCACTTTGATGTAGTGGCCCTGGTCGTTTCCACCCACGTTGGCGATGAATTTCTCGTCCACGTTGTGGTCCTTGTCGCCCTGGATCGAATAGTGCAGCTGCCACAAATCCTCGAGCCCCGGTGAATCGTGCACGATCTGCCAGGCCACGGGATGGCCGCCCTTGATCGCGCCGTTGTTCATCACCGCCACGCGCGGATGCAGCATGTCCACGATGGCGCGCGCGTTCGATCCATCGCCGGTTCCGGGATGCGCGGTTCCATGATGCGTGGTCAGATAGAGGTCCACGGTCCCGATCAGATTTTTCGGGCACGCCAGACCAAGTTCTTTCAGGTTCGTCAAATCGCCCAGATCGATGAACCGGAATTTGCCGAACGTGATCAGTACGCCGACGGACTGCGAATTTTCGCTCGGGTCGGGCGGATAATTCGGCTCGCTCGCGCAAAGCGGATTGGGCTGGCCCGCGCCGGGCAGCGGCTCGGTGATCTCCGCGCCCGCCGCCGTCAGCACCTGCACGTGCATGCCCTTGAGTGGCACCACGTCGCCCGGCTTCACGCTCACGCGTTTGGCTTGCGCCGCAACTTTCAGGTAGCCGTTGTAAGCCCGGGTCGTCTCCGCAGAAGTTTCTGTGTTCGCACCGTGATCGAAAAACGTGCCGATCTTCATCTTCGCGGCCAACTGCGGCACTCCGCCGGCGTGATCGGAGTGGTAATGGGTAATGATCGCGTCGTCGATGTGGTCGATGCCGGCCGATTTCGCGGCGGCCACGATGCGGTCCGCGTCGCGGCCGTCGAAATCGCCCCAGCCCGTGTCGATCAGCAGCGATTCGCCCTGCGGATCGACGATCAGCGTCGATTGCCCTCCTTCGACGTCGACAAAATAGATCTGCAGCGGTTTGGGCGCGCTGGCAACAGGTCGAAGACAAATGCAAGCAGCGAGAAAAACGGCGGGAAGCAGTGCCAGACGACGCATGCGAAGCTCCGAATGGTAGTCGCCGAGACGAACAAATCTTTCGGCACGAACATTGTACCGGAATGGCGCAGCGATCCGCATGTACTGATCGGTCTTTCTGATCGCACCGATTGGAACACTCGCTCGCCACGCACGCACTTTGCCTTTATCATGATCGGGTGCGGGAGCGCCGCGGACCCAGGGGACGCGCGATGTATCGTTGATCGCGCCAAAGGACGCGGCCGGAGAAGAGCACGGTGAGCGCGAACGAGAAAATCGGAATCCTGACGGGCGGCGGCGACGTGCCCGGGCTGAATCCCGTGATCAAATCCGTCGTCTATGGCGGCAGCGAAATTCGCCGGCCCGTCGTCGGCATCCGTAAGGGCTGGGCCGGCCTGACCTATATGACCAGCGCGGAAGATCCCGCCTACATCCGCGAGCTCACGCGCGAAAACACGCGGGCAATCGATCGCACCGGCGGCACGGTGCTGCATACGTCCCGCACCAACCCAGGCAAAGTGCCCGAATCGAAGCTGCCGAAGCATCTGCCGAAGGACCAGCTGAAAAAGCTGCCCTTCGACGGCAAAACGTACGATCTCACCTCGCTCGTGCTGTCGAATCTGGAAAAGCTCGGCATCGGCTGCCTGGTGGCGATCGGTGGCGACGATACGCTGAGCTTTGCGTCCGTGCTTTCCGCGGCGGGATTCCCAGTCGTCGCCATTCCTAAGACGATGGACAACGACGTGCAGGGCACGGAGTACTGCATCGGGTTCTCGACAGCGGTGACGCGAGCAAAACAGTCAATCACGCGGCAGCGCACCACTGTGGGCTCGCACGAGCGCATCGGAATTTTCCGCATTTTCGGGCGCGACGCCGGCTTCACCGCACTCTACACGGCCTACGTCACATCGACGCGCTGCCTGATTCCCGAGCATCCGTTCGAGATCGATCGCGTCTGCGGACTGCTGATGGAGGACAAGGCCAACAATCCCAGCAACTACGCGCTGGTGGTCGTCTCGGAGGGCGCGATCTGGACGCAGGGTGCCGTGAAGGAATACGGCGAGGCGGACGCCTACGGCCACAAGAAGAAGATGGACATCGGCCTAGCGCTTTCGGAAGAAGTACAAAAACGCACCGGACAGGAGACCATGGTCAGCGACCTGACCTACGACCTGCGCAGTGGCGAGCCGGATTCGATCGATCAGATCGCAGCGACTACGTTCGCAAATATCGCCGTCGAGCTGATCCGCGAAGGGGTCACCGGGCGAATGGTCGGCGTACAGAAGGGCTGCTACGCGCATATCCCGCTGCCGGACGTGAGCCTGGGCGCGCGCAAAGTCGACGTCGCCACGCTGTACAATACGGATCGTTACCGCCCGAATTACCATTCGAAGCTCGGCGCCCCGCTGTTTTTCACCGGGTCCTGACGACCGAATCCCGGCGGGTGCATGCGTCATCTAATCGTTAAAAGCAGCGAGTTTTCGCGTATAATTGAGCTTCCCCGCGGGCCTAGCGACGCGAACGGTTCACCGGGTTTTTCTTCGCGCAGACCGGCCGGCAGACAGGAGCATTTCGATGAAAGAAGGCATTCATCCCGATTATCACGTCGTCACGGTGCACTGCGCCTGCGGCAGCACGTTTGAGACGCGTTCGACCATCAAGGGCAACGCGATCCGCACGGAAATCTGCTCGAGCTGTCATCCGTTTTTCACCGGCAAGCAGAAGCTGATCGATACGGCCGGCCGCGTGGAACGCTTCACGAAGAAGTACGCGGACAAGAAGGCTTCGATGGCGGCCGCGAAGAAGTAGCGGACTGGGCGGCTTTTCCCCAGGGACCGCTTCGGATCCTGCATCGTCTGAAACAAAATTCCGAGTTTGGCAGCGCGTGCGGTACCTGACCGATCCCACCGGCGTGCCGCGGCACATCGCCGATCGCCCGAAGTCCAAGCACGGGCGGATCTCACGCTTATGAGGCGCCATGCAGGTGTCCACACCTTCGCTCAGAATTGCGACATGCGGCGTATAATGCCGTGAAGATGGCCGCGCAATTGTCGCCCGTTCCCGACTCTCGAACCGGATCGCAGGTGGAAACGGCAGCCCCGCGCGTGACGCTGCGCAATGCGTTCGCGCATCCGCTGGATTCGGCGATTGCAGCGGCGCGGACGTGCTATTCGCCGCATCTGGTTGTTCCCGAGGAAGTGACTGAGAAGCAGCGCCTGACGATCGGCGCGGGCACGTATTTCGGCGGACATCACACCGTTTACCAGCACGCGCATTTCGAATTCGGCCTCGAAAACGTGAGCCGGCAATTCGTGTGGTCGTTCCTGCACGCACATCCCTTTCACAATTCCGAACAGCAAAGCCAGCGCTACGTGCGGCTGGACCGCGCGCAGGCTTACGTTCCGGCGGCGAGCGCGCAATTCGGAGCAGACGAGCGCGCGATTTACGAGCGCGCGGTGGCGCGGGCGTGGGACCGCTATCGCGAGCTGACGCGCGTGCTGGAGCCGACGGCGCGCGAGATTTTGGGCGACATCTGGCACGTGGGCGCGATGTCGCATCCGCGGCGCGCGCAGAAGGTGGCGCGGCAATCGGAAAAGCGGGCGATCGAAGTTGCGCGTTACGTGCTGCCGGTTGCGGCGTTCACCACCATGGTGCACACGATCTCCGGGATCGTGCTGTACCGGCTGTGGCGTATGCAGGCGGCGAACGACACGCCGAGCGAGGCGCGGCACGTGGTGGGCGAGATGGTGGCGCGTGTGCGCGAGGTCGATGCGGAGTTTTTCGACCGCTTCGACAACGGTGCGATGCAGGACATGCCGGAATGGAAGCAATCGCAGGCGCGAGATGGTGAAGCGTTTGCGCGGGAATTCGACGCGCGGCTCGCGGCACTTACCTCGAAGTTGCTGGATTTTTCTCCGCGAGCGATCGAGGCGATAGCCGAAGCGTATCGCGCGGTGATCGGTGTGACCGCGACCGAGTGCGACGACGCGGAAGCACTCGATCGTGTGCTGAATCCGGCGCGCAATCCTTACCGACGGGAGACGCTGAACGTAGGCGTGCACGCGCCGATGATGCGGGCGCTCGAACATGCGCATTTCACGTTTGCAAAGAAAATCAGCCATACCGCCGATAGTCAAGACCAGCGACACCGGATGGTTCCGGGCTCGCGTCCACTGCTTACGCTGGCCGACACGCGCTCGCCGGACTACATCACGCCGATGCTGATCCGCGACAATCCGCGCGCGCTCGAAATTTACCAGCAGGCGATGGAAGAGGCGTGGACCGCGAAGAATGAGTTGATTGATCGCGGCGTCCCGGTGGAATTCGCTTTGTATCTGCTGCCGAATGCGAAGGCGATCCGGCTCGTGGAATCAGGCTCGCTGCTGCACCTGCTGCACAAATGGACGATGCGCACGTGTTTCAACGCGCAGGAAGAAATTTATCAGGCGTCGATTGAAGAGGTCGAGCAGGTGCGGCGGGCGCTGCCGGCGCTCGGCCGCTACATCGGTCCGCCGTGCTATTTGCGGACCGGGATTTCGACTCCGATCTGCACGGAAGGCTCGCATTTCTGCGGCGTGAAAGTCTGGCTGGATTTCCCCCACATCGAACGGCGGATTTAGTTCGTGAGAGCCGGAATTGCTCTCGCGGTCGTGATGGCGTCGCGGTTGCGTTGATCGCGAGGGCGCGAACCTTGAAACGACGGACAATTTCGGGACGAACGCGCCGGACTACGCTTGGGAGAACAATCGCCGAGAGGTTGTCCGGTTGCTGGAGCGTTTGCGCTCGCCGCAGATGTTTGGTTCGATCGACCGATGAAGCAGCTCAGGCGGGAATTTCGGGGACCGCGGCGATGAGGGCTTGCGTGTAGGGATGCTGCGGGGCGCGCAGGACTTGATCGGCAGTGCCGGATTCGACGAATTTCCCAGCTTGCATCACGGAGACGCGTGTAGCGAGCTGCGCGACTACGGGCAGGCTGTGCGAAATCAGGATCAGCGTCAGCGAGAGCTCGCGGCGCAGACGATCGAGCAATTCCAGAATTTGCGCACCGACGGAAACGTCGAGTGCGGAGATGGGCTCGTCCGCAACCACGAGCTCGGGACGCAGAATCAGCGCGCGGGCGATGCCGATGCGCTGGCGCTGTCCGCCGGAGAATTCGTGCGGGTATCGCTCGAGCGCTTCGGTGCCCAGGCCGACGGCGGCGAGGATTTGCGCGACGCGCGCGTTGCGGGCGGAGCGCGAAAGGCGCGGCTCGTGAATTGCCAGCGGCTCGCCGACGATCGTGCCAACGCGCATGCGTGCATTGAGCGACGCGATGGGATCCTGGAATACCATCTGGATGCGGCGGCGCAGGGAGCGCAAGCTGGCGCCGCGGGCGCTGCGCCAGTCCTGCCCGCGGAAATTCATCTCTCCCGAATCGGGTTCGATCAGGCGGAGCAACATCCGCGCGAGTGTGGTCTTGCCACAGCCGGATTCGCCGACGATGCCGAGCGTCTCGCCGGGCGCGAGCGAGAAGCTGACGCCATCGACGCCGACGGAAGGGCCGATCGAGCGCGTGGGATCGCCTTCGGCGCGATGGAGCAGGTTGCCGGCGATGGCGTAGCGCTTTCGCAGTTCGCGGACTTCCAGGAGGGCATCGGCGGCCATTTCAGAGTTTTTCGCCAGCGATAAAAAACGTCGTATTCGTGAGGACGAGCTCGGGCTGGCCGAATTCGCCGGGCTCAAATCGCGGATGGAACCATGCGGTGTCGTTCGGAATCGATGCCTCCATCAGGCGGCGCGCCTCCGCATAATTCCGATCGCCTGGTTTTAGGCCGGCGACGAGCATCCAGTGGTCGAACGAACGGGAATTTTCCTCGACGCCGGTCTCAAGCACGCGCAGGCCGTGCGCCGCGAAGTGTCTTTCAAATTCCCCGCGCGAGAGCGTGCGCGTATGCGAGGCGTCACGCAGCTTTTCGATGCGCGTGTTGACCGCGGAAATCGCCGGATCATCCGGAAGGCAAATATCCAGGATGCCGACGCGTCCGCCGCGACGTACGACGCGGGCCATTTCACCGATGTTGCGGGCGGGATCGGGGAAATGGTGAACGCTGTAGCTCGTCACCGCGATATCGAGCGAGGTGTCCGGGAAGGGTAGCGATTGCGCGTCGCCAATGGCGAATTCGAGATTGGCCAGGCCTTCGGCAGTGGCGGTGCGGCGGGCGCGCTCGAGAATCGCCGGAGTAAGATCAAAGCCGCAAATCCAGCGAACGTGGCGCGCGAAGCGCAGCGCGAGCGTGCCGGGTCCACACGCGAGATCGACGGCCAGGTCCGCCGGGCCGGCTTTCACCATACGCGCGAGGCGCTCGGCTTCCGCGACGCGGCTGGAAACGGCGTAGTCGCCGAACACTTGCGCGGTGCGCGTGAACTGTTCGCGCACCAGATCTCTTTGCTGCTGATGACTGGCCATTTGAGCGTTCACTTCACCCGTTTATTTGACAAGGATACACCGCGCGCGATGGTTTTCGGATGCACCGGCTGCGTGAATCAACTCAGGAACGGCCGCGTCACATGCGGCAATGTGCTTCGCGCAGCGTGGACCGAACGCGCATCCTGGCGGCAGCTCGGCGAGCGGGGGAACTGTGCCAGGGATGGCGACGAGCTTTTCGCGGGCTAGGCGCGGCGCTGCGCGGAGAAGGCCTTCCGTATAGGGATGGCGGGGGTAGCGCAGGACTTCATCGGTGGGACCCTGCTCGACGACTCTTCCGGCGTACATCACGGCAACTCGATCTGCGATTTGCGCTACGACGCCGAAATCGTGCGTGATGAAAAGCATCGAAAGCTTCAAGTCGCGGCCGAGCACGGCGAGCAGCTCGAGAATCTGTTTTTGTACGGTGCCATCGAGCGCCGTGGTGGGCTCATCCGCGATCAGCACGCGCGGGCCGGCCGCCAAAGCCATGGCGATCAGAGCGCGCTGGCGCAAGCCGCCGGAAAGCTCGTGGGGATATTGGTTAGCGCGGTGGGCGGGCTCGGGTATCGCGGTGCGTTTGAGCGATTCGAGCGCGCGACGGCGGATTTCATCACGGGCGAGGCGCGGTTCGTGGGCCCGAATGGCTTCCTCGATCTGCGCGCCGACGCGGACGACGGGATTCAGCGCCGTCATGGGCTCCTGAAACACCATGGCGATTTCTCCGCCGCGCAGATTCCACATGACTTTGCGTGATGCGGTGAGAAGATTTTCGCCCGCGGCTGGGGACGCATCACTTCCATCTCCATTTCCGTTTTTGGCCCGCGGGCTGAGCCAGGCTTCGCCCGTTAGGCGCGCGCCCTTCGGTTCCAGGCCCATGAGTGCGAGCGCGAGCATCGTCTTGCCCGAACCCGATTCGCCAACAATGCCGAGTGTTTCGCCCGCGCCGAGCGCGAACGAGACGTCGTTTACCGGGCGAATCCAGCCGGCTTGCGTCGGCAGCTCGACCGTGAGCCCGAAGACGTCGAGATTGGTGGCCATGAGAACATCATATGTCTGTCCTGCAGAGAGCGCCCGCCATAAACAAACCGTGGTTGCGATCTCGCCAGTTGCTATATAGGTAGCCACATGAAGGAGATCGTATGTTCGCATTGCGGGGCTGTGTCTGAGTCCGCTGCGGACAAAAGTCTCGCGCTTTGCTGCACAATGTCACGGCTTAGGATACCGTCTGAAGAAATCGCGACAAAGTTGCAAAAAGCGCGCGCGAAACCCTAGCGGCGGTCAACGGGGATTACGAAGCGCAGGGCCGTGTGCGTTTCGGAGAAGCGGCAGATTTTGTTGTCGGTGAAGCCGGCGGATTTTCCGGCGGCCATTACGTCGGCTTCGCGGATGTGCTGCTGGCCCTTCGGGTAAACCACCCAAATGGCGCCGTTAGGCTGCATGTGCGGCTCGAGCGAGTGGATTCGCGCGAGCGATTTGAGGTCCTCGGCGGCCAGAAAGATCAGATCCGATCCCTTCTGAGGCTTTCGATTCGTTGCGCTTGGCACCCTGGCGGCTAGATCCTTCAGAAACGCAGCATCCTCGACGCCGAGCACGCAGATTCGCTGACCCGGCTTCACGCCGAGCTTATCGAGCAGCGAGCGGTGCGAATAATCGCGCTCGGGCTCGCGCGGCTTTTCGACGGTCTTGTGCGGCACCGATACTCTCCTTGCGGAAAACGGGCGAATTATATTACGGTTTTCCGGCTGTCCGAATTACGGCGCGCGAGGGGGGATCAATCTTGCACAAGCCAAGAGAAAACAAGCGGACGAGCGATGAAGCGGTGAAGGCGGCCACGGGAAAGGTCTGGGCTGAATGGTTCAAGATCCTCGACAAGGCCGGCGCCAAGAAAATGGTGCACAAAGATATCGCTGCCTACCTCAACCAGAGCCAATCTGTTGGCCCATGGTGGGGGCAGATGGTCGCCGTGGCGTATGAACACGAGCGCGGGCTTCGAGGAAAGTTTCAGAAATGCGACGGTGAGTTCAGCGCGTCCGGCAGCCGGACGATTGCTGCCCCCATGGCGAGGGCGTTTGCCGCGTGGACCGACGACAAGCTGCGGAAGAAATGGCTGCCGAACGGCCAGCTTGAAATTACCACGGCGACCCCGGGGAAATGGGTGCGCGGGAAATGGGGCGATTCGCGGCTGAGCGTGGGATTTTACGCAAAGGGCGAGGCCAAGACGCAGGTCGCCGTCGACCACGGCAAGCTTTCGAGTTCGAAGGAGTCCGCGAAGATGAAGTCTTACTGGTTCCACGCGCTGAACAGGTTGGAATCCTTGCTCGATGCTTGATGGCCATGAGTGATTCCTGCGCCGCCGAAACAACTTTACTGTTCCGTCCCGTCGGCCCGAAAGAACTCGCCCTGATCGAACAATCAGGATTCGCCGAATTCCCTCCAAGACTTGAAGGGCAGCCCTACTTCTACCCAGTCGAGAACGAGGAACATGCCAGCCAAATTGCACGGGATTGGAATGCCAAGGCGCCTGAAATTGAAGCGGGATTTGTAACGCGGTTCCGTGTCCAAACGGATGACCGGACACGATTCGAACGACGGACCGTGGGCGCCGCCATTCACCAACAAGACTGGATTCCGGCCGAGGAGCTTCCTGAGTTCAACCGACACATCGTCGGAACGATTGAAATGATCGCCGAATTCCGGGGCCCCCAAACCTAGTAATCGTTGGCGGAGCCTTCCAGGAAGGCGCGGAGCTTGCGCGAACGCGACGGATGTCGCAGCTTGCGCAGCGCCTTGGCTTCGATCTGGCGGATGCGTTCGCGCGTGACGGCGAACGACTGGCCGACTTCTTCCAGCGTGTGCTCGCTGCCATCGTCGAGGCCGAAGCGCATCTTGATCACTTTTTCCTCGCGCGGCGTCAGCGTCTTCAGCACGGAAGAGGTTTGTTCCTTCAGGCTGAGGTTAATGACGGCATCGGATGGCGAGACCACGGCCTTGTCCTCGATGAAATCGCCGAGATGCGAATCTTCCTCTTCGCCGATGGGAGTCTCGAGAGAAATCGGCTCTTGCGCGATTTTCAAAATCTTGCGCACCTTCGCGACGGGGATGTCCATCCGCTTCGCGATTTCTTCAGAGGTAGGCTCGCGGCCAAGCTCCTGCACCAGCTGGCGCTGCGTGCGCACCAGTTTGTTGATCGTCTCGATCATGTGCACGGGGATGCGAATGGTGCGGGCTTGATCGGCGATGGCGCGGGTGATGGCCTGGCGAATCCACCAGGTCGCGTATGTCGAGAATTTATAGCCACGGCGCCATTCGAATTTATCGACGGCTTTCATCAGTCCGATGTTGCCTTCCTGAATCAGGTCGAGGAACTGCAAGCCGCGGTTTGTGTATTTCTTGGCGATCGAAACGACGAGCCGGAGGTTGGCTTCGATCAGCTCGTCCTTGGCCTGCGCCGCTTCCGCCTCGCCGCGCAGGATCACGCCGATCGCGCGCTTCAGTTCAGCGGGGCTGACTTCGCTCGCGAGTTCGATTTCAGCCAGTTCCTGCCGGCGCGCCCGCAGATCTTTGCGTGCTTCGGCCTGCACTTCGGCCTTGGAAGCTTCCACGCGGCGCTCGAGCTTCACCGTCTCGCGTTCCAGGAAATGAACGCGCTCGACGGTCTGGTGAATCTTGTCGATCAGCCGCTTCTTTTCGAGCGGATTGAAATCGAGCTCGCGCATCAGCCCGGACATCTCGATACGCGTGCGCGACACGGCATACTTCGCGTGGAGGTACGAACGCTTTTTCGCTCGGGGAAGTTTTTCGAGCTTAGCAGCCAGCTTCATCGCCAGCAGGTAGAGCTTGGCGATCTTGTCGATCTGCTTCAGCGTTTCCTTGGTCTTTGCCTCGATCTTTTCTTCAGTCAGCTCCTCGTCGTCGAACTGAACGATTTCCTTGATCGAGCGAGAGCCATTGCGCAGATCCTCGCCGACCTGGAGCA
>CAZLWY010000177.1:0-26508 GCA_964563425.1 uncultured Acidobacteriaceae bacterium
CGGCTTCCACATCATCAAAGTTCTCGATCGCGAAACCGCCCATACCAAGACCTTTGAAGAAGTTCGCGACTCCATCCTTCAACCGGTGCTCGACCAGAAGGTCAACGCCGAGGCCGACGACATCTCCAATCAAATGGCCGCCGCCGTCCGCCAGTCCGACCGCCAATCGATCGACGATCTCGCCAAGAAATTCAATCTGGAAGTCGGCGACACGCCGCCTGTGGCGATCAGCGACCCGATCCTCCCGCTCGGCAATTCGCCCGAGCTGCATCAGGTTCTTTTCAGCCTTCATTCCGGAGAGCTCAGTCAGCCAATCCAGGTCGACAGTGGCTTCGTAATCATCACCGTCAAGGACATCGTCCCGGCGCATCAGGCCACGCTCGACGAAGTCAAAGATCGTGTGCTCGCCGACTATCAGAAGGAAAAATCGATCGACCTCGCCCGTTCCCGGGCCGCCGAGCTGGCCAAACGCGCCGAATCGGGCGAAGATCTCGCCAAGATCGCCAAATCGCTCGATCTCACGGTGAAAACATCGGATTCGTTCGCCCGGGGTGGCTCCGTTCCTGACGTAGGCACCGCCAAGCAGCTCGCCGAAGCATTCAAAATGGCCAACGGGCAAGTCGGCGGCCCGGTGCAAAGCGGCGAGAACTGGGTGGTCTTCCGCACCATCGCCCGCGAAGTGCCCCATCCCGACGATTTAGCCAAGCAGCGTGACGACCTCCAGCAGCAGCTGCTGCAAACCAAGCAAACCGCAGCCTTCGACGCCTTCCACACCGACCTGATCAACCGCCTGAAAAAAGAAGGCAAGCTAAATATCAACGCCGAAGTGGAGAGCCGCGCCACGAGCGCCAGCTGAAATGTAGCGTCGGCTCCGGGCTCCTCCTCGGCCTTTTCCTCCCAGGTTCATCGATCGCTCTGCCTGGGGCGTCTTCTAAGAAGCTGATAGTGCGGCACTTACAAAATCCACCGGTCCCCCTTGCCCCGCATCGAGCCATTGGCTAGAATAATCTGATCCGCAGCGCCTGCTCCGTAGCCAGCGGGGCGCGAAGATCAGGCGAACTCCTTCCCGGCCTGAGAGGTCTTGGCAGTACGCGCGTAGCACCCACATCGAGGAGCGCTCTAATGCCAACGAAGCGATCGAAGACCAACCGGCTCGAAATCGTCGCGCCGGGCAGCCGGGAGGCCCGCGTCCCGGCCGTTCAGCCGGCGTTTGGGGTGATTTCGGGAAATGGAAAATTGAAGAACGTTATGCCAACGAAGAGCGCCAACGAATATCTCTGCGCCATCGAGCGCAACCAGAACGGCAAATATAATGTCCGCGTCCGGGCGGTTTTCGCCCCAGCCACTCGCGATTCCGGCAACGGACGGGAATCGAACAATCACCGCAGCGGCTGGATGCTCCCCGTCTATTTCCTGGCGTCCTCGTTTAACGCCGCCATGAAAAAGCTGGAGGAATCGCTGCAACTGCTGCAGAAGAACGAAGCCCGTCTCCGCTTCTGGGGCGTCGAACGCACCGACGACCCGAATCTTACGGGCGACCTGCTGAAGGAATTCGGCCTCGGTCTCGACCGCCGCCGCGAATTTCCCCGCAAGGTCGCTGAGCTCGGCGTCCCGCGCGAGCGCCCCGTACCAGCCTCCATGCTAGCCCCGGTCCGCCGCGTTCTGGCCGACTCGGTCGCCCAGGAACGCCCGGTCGACCGGACAGCCACCACCGTCGCTGGCGACTAAGCCTCTGGTGTGAGCTCTTTCCCGTTTGAGCGCAGGCCGATCGATTTCAAATTTTCCCTCTGAGGGGAAGGTTGCCCTGCCAGCCTCGCCTTTTTTGCGGTTTCCTGAGTGAGCTTTCGCGTCTGCGGGTCCATAGCGTTCCACGCGTTTTGAATACCTTCGCGGTCTACCTGCAGCTCGGGAAACTCGGCGAGAAGGACGTTCTGGATTCCCGAGCAGGGCTTACCGCTTGAGGTGATCGGTCGCTTCGGATTTGGAGTCGCCCTACTTCGCGCGGAGCAGCACTTCGCCGTGGCCGACGGCTACGTCGTTGAGCGAGAGACGATATTTGTATGAGCCGGGAGTGAGACCGGAGCGCACCGAGCCGCTCGAGAGGCGGACGCCAGGCGGCGCCTGGAACACGTTGGAGGAAAACGGGCAGCGCGCCGCGTCGAATTCGATCTTCAAGTTTCCGGCGTTCGATAGCCAGGAAACTTGGTCGCCGAGATCGAGCACCACGACGTCGGGCACGATTCCCACCAGCACCGTTTTTTCAGGCAAACTTTTGTCCTTTAGGCGATTTCCTTCACAGCCTCGACGATGTGGCGCGCGGAAATTCCGAACGCGTCAACCAGTTCGTCCGGTTTTCCCGAATGCGGCATGTTGCGGACCGCAAGCATGCGATATTTCGAAGGCGCCGATCCTGCCTGCGCCAGCGCGCCGAGCACCGTTTCGCCCACTCCGCCTTCCGGCCAGTGGTCCTCCACGGTCACGAGCCGCCCGCCCGATCCGGCGATTTCCGCGGCCAGCGCCTTGCCGTCGATCGGCTTCAAACAGTAGAGATCGATCACGCGAATCGGCGTGCCCGCCTTCTTCAGCTCGTCGGCCGCCTTCAACGCTTCGTGGACGGTAATGCCCGCTCCGATCACGGTCACGCGATCCTCGGCGCTCTTGCGCGGAACCTTGAAGCCCGGCACCGGAAATTTTTCGTCCTTCGAATACAGAATCGCCGTTTTCGGACGCGAAGTCCGGATGTAGTTGATTCCTGGGCGGCGCGCCATCGTTTCGACGATGCGCTCCGTCGACATGGCATCGCACGGATAGAAAATCGTCGAGCTGTGCACCGCGCGGAAAGAGGCCAGATCCTCCAGCGCCATCTGCGACGGTCCGTCCTCGCCGATTGACACTCCGCAATGCGATCCGCACAAATTGATGTTGCTCCGGCTGATCGCAGCCATGCGCACGTTGTCATACGCGCGCGAAAGGAAGCACGCGAAGGTATCGGCAAACGGTACTTTGCCGCGCGCCGCAAGACCGACCGCCACGCTCACCATATTTTGCTCCGCGATGTAGCCCTGGAAGAAATGGTCCGGGTAGGCGTTTCCGAACATTTCCGAGAACGTGGAGTTCTTCACATCGCCGGAAAGCGCGACCACATGCGGGTTCACGCCGCCGAGCCGCTTCAGCGCGAAACCGTACGCCTCGCGCGTGGCCACCGCCTTGCCGGCCTCGTATTCGGGTGCGGCCAGCGCCGGAAAATCCGGCGGCATGGGCAGCGTCTTGCGCGTGTACGCTTTTCCGGGATCGGGCGGCACAACCACGGCCTCGCCGCCGATTTCCTTGATCGCAGTGGCAAGCTCGTCCTTCGAGAAAGCCTTGCCGTGCCAGTGCTCTTTTCCCGCGCAGAAACTGGCGCCGTGGCCTTTCACCGTGCGGGCCACAATCGCCTGCGGCTTGCCCTTGGTTGCTTTCGCGCGATCGAGCGCCGCCAGCACCGCGGCCACGTCGTGCCCGTCGATCACTTCCGTCGCGAATCCTTCGGACTCGAATTTCCTCTTGTAGACTTCCATGTCGTGCTGGTACATCGTCGGCTGGCTCTGGCCCAGGGCGTTCACATCCGCGATCACGGTCAGGTTGTCGAGCTGATAGTGCCCGGCGAACTCCGCCGCTTCCCAGATTTGCCCTTCGGCCATTTCGCCGTCGCCCAGCAGCACGTACACGCGCGCGGGACTTTTATCGACCCGCGCGCCAATCGCCAGCCCCGCGGCGACGGAAAACCCTTGTCCGAGCGAACCGGTGGCCGCGTCGACGCCGTGAATCAGCGGCGTGGGATGCCCTTCGAGCTCGCTCGAAAATTCGCGCAGCGGCATCAAGCGCGACAGGGGAAAAACCCCCGATTCGGCGAGCGCCGCGTAGAGCACGGGGGCCGCATGGCCCTTGGACAACACGAAGCGGTCGGAATCTTTCGAGTTCGGATCCTTGACGTCGAACTTCATGGCGTGGAAGAAAATCCCGGCCATCAATTCCGCGGCGGACATGCAGGACGTCGGATGGCCCGAACCCGCGGCGGTAGTGGCCATCATTGAAAGAATACTCAGTCGGCGAGCTTTTTCCTTAATGGCATCGATGTGGGAGGAAGATGTCCCTGTCGTCGTGGTGGCACTCATGAGATTCGCTCCTTTACCGGCGCGGGTTGCACGAACCCGAATCTTACATCGTTCCTAGCGTTGTCCGCGAGCCGCATTGCCGATTCGCGGAAGGAAAGCATTGAGGGCTGAGAATTTCCTAGAAAATCTTAATGTGGCCGATCAGCACTACCAGCGCGATGGCGACAAACACGAGAACCATGGAGCCGACGATGATCAGCGCCGCAGTCGCCATCTCTTTCTTGGCCGCCAGGGCCGACGCTCGTTCCTTTTCGCTCGGTTCCACGGCGACATTCTAGCACTTTCAAGGGCGACGTTCTTCTACGCCCTGCGAAGCGGAGATTTCGCCCTGGAGTCCTCGAGCTCTTTCACCAAGTAAATGATCTGCCCGGTGTGATGGTATGCGTGTGCGGCCATGCGCATAAAGGCGGCGAAGCGCGTGTTGGTGCGCGGCTCGGTCGGATCGTGGTACGGCGCGGTCCAGTCGGCGGGCGATTGCATTCGCATCGTGGCCACCACCATCTGGATGGCCGCGTCGAAATTGGCCAGCACTTTTTCTTTCGGATGCATGGTGGCGTCGGTGAATTCGAGCGGGCGATTGCGAACGTAGCCGGTCTTGGCGATTTGCGCGCCGATGTAGTTGTTCAGGTTGCCCGTGAGGTGCAGCAGCAGATGGCCGATGCTGTTGCCGTAGGGATACGGTCTGGTCCAGAGCTGCTCGGTCGAGATCGGATCGACGAGCTCATGGATGCGATCGCGGACCTCTTCATAGTAGGAATCGAGCGTGGATGTGACAACGGCTGAAAGTTCGGGCATGGCGTTTCCTTTGCTCTTGAAACGCCGAAATTATATCAGCCGCGCGCCTCGGTTGATCAGGTCGCGCTCTTTTTGGCCGCCAGTCCCTGCGCCAGCATCGACAGAATCCATTCCCACCCTTGCTTGTGCCGGCGGCCCATTTCGTCGTCCGGGACGCCGGAGTGGCGCAGAGTAAATTCCGTCTCCTCGCCGCGCGGCTCGAGCGTGATCGTGACCACCGATTCGGCCCCCTTGGTGCCCTCCGACATCCACGTATGCTCGATCAACCGCGGGCGATCGAGCCGCGTAAAGCGGCCGTAGTGCGGCCAGGCGCGGTTTTCATGCTGTGCGGCGAGATAGAAAAGTCCGTCGACCACCGGGTTGAGAATGCAGCGCTCGGCGCCGAACCACGGACCGCCCGGGCTGCTCGGATTGATCCACACGTCGAAGACTTTTTCCGCCGACGCCGGGATCGTGCGTGAGACGGTGACTTCGGTAAGCTTCATCGCAGTGGCTCCTTTTCGTTGGCGAAGAATTTCTCAAGCCGGTCGAGGCGCGCCCTCCAGAACTGCTCGTATCGCAGAATCCAGAGCGCCACGTCGCGCAACGGCTCGGGCGAAAGCTCGAGGGTGTTTTCGCGGCCGCGGCGCGTGCGGCGGATGAGCCTGGCGCGCTCAAGCACGCGGACGTGTTTGCAGAATCCGGTGAGCGACATCGCGAACGGCGCGGCGATATCGGAGATTCGCGCGGGTCCCCGCGCGAGGCGATCGATGATGGCGCGGCGGGTGGGGTCGGAGATGGCCGCCGCCACGCGATTCACGCCGCTCGTTCGATACTGAACCATATGGTTCAATATAATCGCACGCCGGGCCTTCGTCAATCCCGGCGTTTTCAAAAACACCGGAGCCGCTGCTTCGTGGCGCCCTATTTCCTGGACGCGGAGCTTGCGCTTTCGCAGTCTTAGGGATGGCTGCCTACCACCAATCCTGCGTGGAAAGCACCACTCGCGCCCGATCTGAAAACACGCCTGGGCAAGCCGAGACCGCCCGCACCCCATTGTAATGTAAGGGGTTATGAGAGACCCGGCGCTGGGCAGGAGTTTGGCAACGCCCCTGCATTAGTAGGGACTGAGAGTCACGAAGGACTCATAAAGAGGGAGCAGTTGGAACGGATCGGGTGACTCCCAGAAGGGATCCTACAATGAGATATCTAAGGGTTTTCGCAGTGTTCGGTTTGGTGCTCTGTGCCGCGTCTTTCGCGCACGCGCAGCGCGTGGTGGTAGGAGTAGGAGTCGGCGGACCGGCGCCGATCGTCGCGGGTCCCCCGGTTTGCACATACGGATATTACCCGTATGCACCGTATGGCTGCGCGCCCTACGGCTACTACGGTCCTGACTGGTTCAGTGGCGGGGTGTTCATCGGCGCCGGCCCCTGGTTCCACGGCTTCTACGGGCGCCCGGGATTCTATGGACGCCCGGGCTGGGGCGGCCACGGATTCGTCGGACGCCCTGGATTCGGCCCTGGCGCGGTTCGCGGACCGGTCGGCGGATTCCATGGTGGCGCCGTTGGCGGATTCCACGGCGGACCAGCGGGTGGGTTCCACGGGGGAGCCGTAGCGCACGGCGGAGGCGGCTTCCACGGTGGCGGCGGGCGACGGTAAATAAAGTCACCGCGTAGAGAAACGGAAACGGCCGGCGGGGCGACCTGCCGGCCGTTTTGCGTTTATGGGCGGTAATTGGAAACGCGCGAGTTTCCGGTGGGAATGATTCCCACATTCTCGACCATGAGCACAACCGTGCGCTGCCGCGCGCGCGTGCGGTGCATCACTCCTTTGGGAACCACAAAACCCCGGCGTGGAGCGAGCTCGACGGTGCGCCCTTCAAGATCGATCAGCAGCGCACCTTCGACCACGTAAAAGAATTCGTCATCGGCATCGTGCTTGTGCCAGTGATATTCACCGTCAAATACGCCCAGCCGGACGACGGAATCATTCACCTGGCACAACGTCTGGTTGTACCACTTGAATTCGCAAGCATCTGAAAGGGCCTTCTCGTCGACGACTTGGAGTGGTGGATACAAAATGTTCAGCCGCGTTTCATACGCAAACGATTTTGCCTCACTCATCGCACGCTCCTTCGAAACCCCGTAGGGCCCGCCGAAAGTATCCTATGCGCCGCGGATTCGCGCCAGGCGCGGCTGGCAATCGCGGTGTGGTATTCTGCCGCCACACTCGGCGCGAAAGCGATGAGCTGCGAAGCGGTACTCCGGAGGCCCGATGGCCATGAACGTAAGCGTGAATCAGGCGATGGTGACTACGGCGTTCGAGCTGCCCGGATACCGCGTGACGAAGAATCTGGGCCTGGTGCGCGGCGTCACGGTACGGTCCCGCGGGGTTTTCGGCCAGATGGGCGCGTCGCTGCAAACACTGATCGGAGGCAACATCACCCTTTTCGAGGACATGTGCGAGCAGACGCGCCAGCAGGCGCTGGATTTGATGATGGAGCACGCCATCGAACGCGGCGGCAATGCCGTGATCGGCGTGCGCTACGACGCGACGGAAGTGATGCAGGGCGTCACCGAAGTGATCGCCTACGGCACGGCCGTTCAGGCGCAGCCCGCATCATAGTTGCATGACGCATCCGCGAACCAGGCGTTACAATACACGCGGCGATATTCTGGGGAGACCCGAATGAATAAATCTTTCAGGGCCGCGCTAGCCATCGTTGCGCTCGCGCTGCTCAGCATTATTGTGACCGTGCGGGCCGACGCCCCGAACACGGAAACGGTCCAATTCCCGAACGGCACCGGAACCGTGAGCGGATTCTTGGCCACGCCGGAAAAGCCAGGTCGATATCCGGCGCTGGTGGTGATCCACGAATGGTGGGGGCTGACGGATTGGGTGAAAGAGCAGGCCCAGAAACTCGCCGCGCAGGGCTACATCGCGCTCGCCCCCGACCTCTATCGCGGACAAGTAACGTCCGATCCCGAAGTAGCGCACGAACTGATGCGTGGATTGCCAGCGGACCGTGCGGTGAGCGATTTGAAAGCGGCGTTTGCGTATCTCGCGGCGCGCAAGGATGTGGATCGCGGCCACATCGGTTCGATTGGCTGGTGCATGGGCGGAGGTTTTTCGCTGCAACTGGCGATTCACGAGCCACACCTGGCGGCCTGCGTGGTGAATTACGGCGCGCTGCCGACCGACCCGAACGATATCCAGCAGATTTACGCTCCGGTGCTGGGGAGTTTCGGCGCGGACGATCGGGGGATTACTCCGGCAGACGTGTCGGACTTCGAGAAAACGATGCGGGGCATGAACCGTCGCGCTTTCGTGAAGGTGTATGACGGCGCGGGGCACGGATTTGAAAACTCGACGAACACGGCGGCATTCCGGCCGGACGCGGCGGCGGATGCCTGGGCGCGGACGATCGACTTCTTGAACAGAGCCCTGCACTAGACATCGCTCGGAAGTGGCTTCAGCGTTTCAGTCGGCGCAGTAATTCCTGCACGCGCGCACGATCCGCGGTGCCCATGCTGGTGAATTCCACTCCGATTCCGTTCTTGCCGTCCGCGTAACGCACCACGCCGTTGATGCGCGTTTCGCCCTCCGGCAGCGCGAACAACATTTCCAGCTCGGTCCCGATTGCCACGCTGAGCGGAGTCTGTATAAATACGCCGCCCGCGCTCAAATCGCGCACGCGTGACACGTTGCGCGATCCTTCGCCTTGCCAGGCGACCCACAAACCCTTGGACACGGCGACCCGGGCGGTCCGCCGATTTTCTTTTCCTGCCGACTGCGTCATCAGGAAGTTCCGTTCCCGACCTTATATATTGATCGGGCCACCCTAGAACAGAGATTTATCAGCCTCCTGACGGCCTCAAACCCTGAATTCTAGGCACCCCTATGGTCTGTAGTCCCGGTTCGGGTTGGTTACGTTTCTTCCCCGCCCCCCTCTGACCTCAGCGTGAGCAATTTCTGTCATGTACTGCAAGTCAATGACCTATAAACAGTTAGCTGTGTTTCGCCGCTGGCCTGTCAAATGCACTATTCCGGTTGACGAGTATCTCGATTGCGCAAAGTCGGATGGTTCGAGGTGTGAGCGTGAAAAACAGGAAAGCGAAATCGAAGGCGGCGCGAGGCCAGCGCGGATTCTCGCTGATTGAGATGATGGTGGCGGTGATGATCATCCTGATCGTGTCTGCGATCGCCGTCACGTCGCTAAAGCCGAACGTTCAGCAAGCCCGCTTGGACGCCGCCATGCGGGAGGTGCTCGACACGTTCCGGCAAGCTCGAGAATACTCGATCGAGAATCGCCGCTACGTCCAGATTTCGTTCCCCGCGAACAACCAGATGCAGATAACGCAAATGGACACCCTAACGCCAGGAGCGGGCGGCGTGAACCCCGTGCTTACAACCGTAACGCTGGCACCTCCTCTGGTCTTCAACTTGGATGGAATGCCGGACACGCCCGACGGCTACGGCAATGCCGGAGCGCTGGTGTTCGAAGGAATCGTGAACGGCCCGGTGGGCGGCATGGTGTTTCAAAGCGATGGTGAATTCCTGGATGGCACGACGTTTCTTCCCATCAACGGTTCGGTTTTCCTGGGAATGCCCGGACAGCAGTCGACGGCGCGCGCGGTGACGATCCTGGGCACCACGGGCCGTGTCCGCGGCTGGAAAAGCGCCGGCAACACCACCTGGTATCAGTTCTAAGGAGAGAGCGAACATGCACGACCTAGCCAAGCGGCGCTCGACCAAGGGCTTCACCCTGCTGGAAACCATGATCGCCCTGATCGTGTTGTTCGTGGGGATTCTGGGCCTCGCGGCCATGCTGGGCGATGCGCTGGCGTACATGCGCGGCTCGCAGGACGATTTCATCGCGCAGCAAAAAGCGGAAGAAGCCGCCGAAGCAATCTTCACTGCGAAATACACGAACGGAATTACCTGGGCGCAGTTGTCGAACTACAGCGCCCTCAATCCCACCGGGTTGTTTCTCACCGGCCCCCAACCCGTGCTGCAACCCGGTGCTACCGACGGTTTGGTGGGAACCGTGGCCGACTCCGCTCAGCCGCCGGAATACATCCTGATGCCCGGACCGGACCAGAAATTGGGCACGCCGGATGACGTGCAATTGCCGCTCACGGAGTTCACCCGCCAGATAACGATTACCAATATCGCCAGTAACACCAACTTGCGCACCATTGAGATTCAGGTGTTTTACAACACGGGCCGGTTCAACCGCACCTACACGATGTGGACCGAAATTTCGGCATTCAACTAAAGGCGCGAGGAGCAAGGCATGAAGCTGCAAAAAGGATTCTCACTGATCGAATTGCTGGTAGCCATGGCCATTCTGCTGGTTGTGGTCTCGGTGGCCACCACCGCGATCATTCAGGCTCAGCATGTGAGTGAAGCGGTGGCGCTGGAAGCCAACGTTCAGGAGAATCTGCGCGCCGGAATGCACTTCATCGTTCGGGACCTCACCCAGGCGGGAGAAGGCATCCCGGCTGCTGGAATTTCGGTTCCGAATACCGCAGCAGGCGTTTCGAACATTGTCAGGCCGGGCACACCTGCCGCCAGCATTTTTGAATCGCAGTCCTTGCCGGCAGTGACGTACACCTCGCTGCCCCCGGTGATCCCGGGTTCGCAGCTCGGGTCGGTCGTCACAACCCAAAATGCAAGCTCGAAAGCGATTTTGACCGGCGGATTCAACACCGACATCATCACCATTCTTTACGAAGATAACACGGTGGTATCGAGTGTCGGAGGGGCCGCGGCGCCGCTGCTCACCGCAACGCCGGTCAACCAGCCGGTCGGTCCTCCCATTTGCAACGGAACCATCGCTGCCAACGGCAGCAGTCTCACGATGGATCCCACCTGCTTCACGTTGCCCGGTGGTCCCACGCCGATTGCCGTAGGTAACCTGATCTTGTTTCACAACATCAACGGCACAGCACTTGAATACGTCACCAGCATAGCCGGGAGTACGATCAATTTCGCCGCAGGCGATCCTGCTGGCCTGAATCAAACCGGATTGCCCAACGGCACGGTCTCGAATCTTTCCGTCGCCGCCACTCCCACCACCATCTCGCGTGTATACATGGTGACCTACTATCTCGACGTCGTCACCAATCCGGCCAAACCGCAACTGGTCCGCCAGGTCAACTACCCGAATTATCCCGCGGGCAATCCTGCGAATCCTCCGCAGCAGGTCGGCGAAGTGATTGAGAACCTGGGTTTCAGCTACGACATCGTGAATACGCAGGACCCGGCCGGGACGTACCCGAACGGGCCCGGAGACGCGCCGACCGCCCTTGCTCCGGATACGCCCTTCGCGTTCCGCGCCGTCAATGTGTACCTCGGCGGGCGCTCGGAATATCCCTGGACCTGGACGAATCCGCCCCAATTTCTCCGCAACAGCTTAACTACCCAGGTCAGCATTCGCAGCTTGTCGTTTGGAGTGCTGTTCCCGACGCCGGGCATTCTGCCGTAACGCACCCAATCGGCTGGGACGATTTCATAAGGAGACTGCTGTGAGAACGAAACGTGAAGCTGGAGTCGCACTGATCACCGCGCTGCTGATCCTTTTCCTGGTCTCGGCCATCATTGTGGGAATGTCGTTCATGGTCGTCAGTGACCTGAAATTGAGCGGAAACAACCAGCAGCGCGAGCTGGCCTTTTACGGCGCCGAGGCCGGCATGGAGAAGATGACCGCGGACATGGGCACGATCTTCGCGCAGCAGGGCTCAATCGTTGCCGCGAACCTGCCAACGATTACGGGTAATCCGCCCTCGTTCCCAGCGCCTTACAACAACATTACTTATACCAACGCGCTGGGAGTGTCGACGTATCAAATCGGATGCCCGAACTTCCCGTGCGTCACGCCATCTCAAATCTTCGCGACGGTTCAGCCGCCGAGCGCGTACGCCGGCATGCAGGCGCAGATAACACCGTTTACCCTGCAAGTAGCCGCGCAGACCGCCGAAGGCGGCGAAGTCAAGCTCCAGCGACAGGTCGAGCTGGTGGCCATCCCGGTGTTTCAGTTCGGAGTCTTCTCCAACACCGACCTCTCCTTCTTCAACGGCCCTCCGTTTGACTTCGGAGGCCGCGTGCACACCAACGGCAACCTATGGCTCGCGGCGAACCAGGGTCCTGTCTACTTCCGCCAAAAAATCACGGTCGCGGGCCAGGTAATTCGTTCCAACCTGGAAAATGGCCAGGCGACCGTAAACGGCGGCTCCTATGGCGGTGACGTCGTCATCGCGGAGACTCCGAATCCTCCGCCTGCTGCGCCGGCTGAACCCAATTCCCCCTATCAAATCGCCGGGCAGTGGTGGCCGCTCGCGCTGGGCGAGGGCAGCATGAACGGCCCGAACGTCTACAACGGTCTCAGCGGCTCGGTGAACGGCGCGTGGGCCGCCGCGGTGTCGCGATACAATGGCATGCTTTCGATCGGCGATCCGCAGCTGAACCTGATCTCAACCGCGTTGAACGGCCTCCAGACACCCGTCGCGCTGATTCGGCGTCCGGTGGTCGGTGAGGCGGCGGCCAACCCTGCGCAGTTCGCGCAGCGTTATTTCACCAACGTGGCGCCGATGACCGCCAGCTTGCGGATTTTGCTCGACGACTATCCGAATGCAGCCGCTGTGCCGGGCTCCGCAGGCGCCTGCAACAACTCGGATATGATGTCCCTGGACACGATCTCTGCCACGCAGCCGACCGACTTGGCATCAGCAAACCTGGGTGGAAACCCCACTCAAATGCCCGAGTCCGGCGCGTCGAATGCCAGCAACTACACCGTCAATGACGGCTACTGGCAGCAACCCAACACCCCGATCATCACCGGCTGCCTGAAGGTTGAGTACCTCAACGCCGCCGGCGTGGCCACCGACGTCACCAATGAGTTCCTTACCCACGGTTATATCGCGCCGAACATCAATCCGCAGGCCCCCACCGGAACGGGCGCCAACCCGGCACCGTGGCCGACCGACGCCACTTTGGGTGGCGCCCAGGTCGCCCCGAACCCATGCGGGAATGAGAACACGCTCTACGCGTCATCCATCATTCGTTTCGCAAGAGTTCGCGACAATCCTCATAACTGGGTGAAAACCAGCACCTGTATTGGTAGCACAGGGGTGGCTGGCATGAACAACACGGATTACTGGCCGCTCGCCCTGTTCGATGAGCGCGAAGGAGTTCCGCGCGACGAGTCGGAGGCGGCCACGGGTCCCGGCACAATCTCCACGGTGACTCCGCTCGGCAACATGTATTACGTCGAGCTGGACATCGCGAATCTCGACAAGTGGTTTGCGGGCACGCTCGGTGCTCCGGACTCCGGCGGAGCCGCCTATGCCGTCGGCGGATACTCGGTGTACTTCTCCGATCGACGCGGGAATGCCATTGAAAATCAGGGAAATCCTGCATCGGGCCTAAAAGTGGGTTCGCTCGGCTATAACGATTTCGTCAACCCGGCAAGCCTCCTGGCCTGCCCGAATGGCGTTCTCGATTCGGGTGAAGATATCGAGGGCGATGGAGTTCTGCGCACCTACGGAGGGGCGTACGAGCCGGTTCTCCCGACGAAACTTTTGAACCTTATGAACACAGCGGGGCCGAATACGAACTTTCAAACGAACCCCAATTGCGCTGCAGCCCCATTTCCGTTGTGGAAGGTCTATAAAGTGACGGCTGAAGCGCGGGAGAATCCCCCCTTCTTCTTCCGCCACGCGCTCAAGCTCGTCAACGGCAGCACCATCAACCTCGGCACGGCGTGTTATGGCGCCGCTCCGAATCCGCCGTGCGGTCTCACCGTGGCCTCGGAAAATCCCGTGTACGTTCAGGGCGACTACAACGCGCCGGGCGGAAATCTTGCCGCAGCCGGAACGGTCGCTTCTTCGGTTGCGGCCGATGCTGTCACCCTGCTTTCGGACAACTGGAACGACGTGAACAGCTACATCGGTCCCTTCAACAACGGCCTCCGCAACGCGGTGAACACCGAATATCGCGTTGCGGTCATCGCCGGGAAGCAGATTCCGTTCGCAATTCCGCCGGGCGAAGGCCAGGTCGACTTCGGAACCGACGGCGGACTGCACAACTTCCTGCGCTACATCGAGAACTGGGGGGGCGACACTCTGACCTACGAAGGCTCCCTCGTGAGCTTCTACTTCAGCCGTCAGGCGGTCGGGCTCTACAAAGGCAACCCGTACAGCCCGCCGACGCGCGTATACTCGTTCGACAACAATTTCACGCAAGGCCCGCAATGGCTGCCGCCTCGCACGCCGTCGTTGCGCACGGTCAACACCATCGGGTTCTCGCAGATGCTGATGCCGACCCAGTAGACGATTCGCAGATCAGGAGTCAGAGCGGCTCTCCGATTCTTTCCGGAGAGCCGTTTTTCTTGCGAGCGTTGCAGGCAGGTCGTTTCGGCGTCGCTCGAATCGGTCGCCGCCGGAGTCTTCCAATGGCCCGGCGTCAATCGAATCGTTGCGCCCTACCGGCAGAGGCTCGCTATCGAAGTGCACTACCGCATTCGATCGATCGCAGCTTAGCTCTTGCGGCCGAGAATCGCCCGAAGCGCCGGCTCAAGTTCCGCGAACCGGAACTTATAATCCAGTTCCACGAGGCGCTCAGGCACCACGCGCTGGCTGGCCAGCAGCAGCGCGTCCGCCATTTCGCCCACCGCTAGCCGCAACGCAAACGCAGGCGCGGTGAAAAACGCAGGCCGCCCCAGGACACCGGCGGTAATTCGCGTGAAATCGGCATTACGCACAGGGTTCGGCGCCGTCACATTTAGCGGGCCCGACAGCCGCTCGTCCGCAATCGCCGCGCGGATGATTTCGACCGCGTCTTCGAGCGCAATCCAGGCCATCCACTGTTGCCCGCTTCCCAGCCGCCCGCCCAGTCCGAATTTGAACGGCATCAGCATCCGCGGAAGCGCGCCGCCTTCGCCCGAGAGCACCACCCCGAATCGCAGCCGCGCCACGCGAATGCCGCTCATTTCCGCGCGAGCGGCCTCGGCCTCCCAATCGCGCACCAGCAGGCAAAGAAAGTCCGTACCGTTGGTGCTCGATTCGGTCAGGAACTCCTCACCGCGATCGCCGTAAAAACCGATCGCCGAGGCACATACAAACACGCCCGGCTTTTTTTTCAGCGTCGCCAGGGCGTCGACCAGCACCCGCGTGGTATCGATCCGGCTGCTGCGGATTTCCGCCTTTCGGGCGGGCGTCCATCGTTTTTCCGAAATATTCGCCCCGCTCAGATGCACCACCGCATGGAAGCCTTCCATCGAGGCCACATCCACCGTCGCCGCATGAGGATCCCACCCCACATCGCCCGCCGCCCGCGTGCCGCCCGGCCGCACCAGCCGCGCCACGCTGTGGCCATCCGCCTGCAACGCGCTTGCGAGCGACCCCCCGACAAGCCCCGATGCACCCGAAATCAATATTTTCAAGGAGTGACCTTCTAGGGCGTGTTCGTTTCCGCCCCCAGGTACCGTACGACTCCGCCCTCGCCGCGTCAATCGGCGCCCCATAGGACTTGACACCGGACCTGCTTCGGTTGTATTTAACCATTAGGTTAAATACAACATGTCGACCGACCCGCTCTCGGCAACCTTTGCCGCTCTCGCCGATCCCACCCGGCGCGCGATTCTTGCCAAACTTTCGGCTGGGGAAGCATCGGTCACCGAGCTGGCTGAGCCCTTCGAAATCAGCCTCCCGGCCGTTTCCAAGCACCTGAAGGTCCTCGAACGCGCCGGCCTGATCGCCCGTAGCCGCGAAGCGCAATGGCGCCCGTGCCAGCTTGACGCCGGCCCGCTCGAGGACGTAGCCGGCTGGATTGAGCACTACCGCCGTTTCTGGACCGACAGTTTCGATCGTCTCGACGACTATCTCCACGAGTTGAAAACCAAGGAGAACAAACGTGGCCGCAAGCAAAGCACCAGGCAGCGAAGCAAGTAGTTCCCCGGTCGGAGCGGCCCTATGAGCGTGCTCCCGTTCAAGCCCCAGGGCGAGCTCGTCCTCTCGCGCACCTTCGACGCGCCGCGCGATCTCCTATTCAAACTCTGGACCGACCCGAAACATATTCCCCACTGGTGGGGTCCGACCGGATTTGTGACCACCGTTCACGTAATGGACCCTCGTCCCGGCGGCGCCTGGCGCTACTCCATGCGCGGCCCCGACGGAAAAGACTATCCGTTCAACGGTGAATACCTCGAAGTGGTCAGCCCGGAAAAATTGGTTTTCATCGGAACCATCCACGAAGGCGCGGATCACCAGATTTGGACCGCAATCGAGTTCATCGAACAGGAGCGGAGAACGCAGGTCAGAATTCACCAGGTTTACTCGTTCGAATCGGACGCCACGCGCGGAGCACCGATCGGCTGGAGCATGCAGCTCGACCGCCTGGAGAAATATCTGGTCGCCCAGTAGCGGCCTTCTGATGTAAAAAGGCAGCCAACGATCCCTGGCGCGTTGCCTCGCTCGTCGTCTTAAGGGACTGCGCCGGGTGTTTTTCTTCGCCTTCGCCGCCGGTGCGAAGGTGTCGGCGTACGGAGTCGTAGGATCTCTCTTCTGCTTCCGCGACGAGCAGAAACCGAACGCATAATAGGCATTTTAGGGGGTCGGATCTTCCGATCCGGCAGACCAGGCTCTCGGGCTCGGGGATTTGAGCCTCTGAGGTTGTAAGGGTCGGCCATCAGCTCCATCGAACCGAACGGGGGAATTCACATGTCACCAGAAACGGAATCCCAAGGCATGATCTGGACCGGGCGCGTGATCACCGCGCTCGTCGTCCTGTTCATGCTCTTCGACAGTATTACGAAAGTCATGCAGGTGCCCCAGGTCGTCGCGGCCAGCGCCAAAGTCGGCATCGGCGTCCATGTGCTCTTCGGCATCGGCCTTACGCTTCTCGTTTCCACCATTTTCTACGTCATCCCGCGGACGTCGATCTTCGGCGCGATCCTGATCAGCAGCTATCTCGGCGGAGCGGTCTGCGCGAACGTGCTCGTCCACTCGCCGGTGTTCAACTCAGCCATCGCCGTCGTTTTCGGCGTGCTCACCTGGCTCGGCGTCTACCTCCGCGAACCGCGATTGCGCGCGCTCGTCCCCTTCAAAAGCTGAAGCGCCCGTCCACACCACTGGGTCCTTGCGCTTCCCCGCCGCTCCACTAAGATAGGCGGGATGCGCAAAGAATCGTCTTCGCCCGCAAATCGCAGAGCGCCGGCCGCAGCGGCCGTCGGCGCCATCGTGATTGCGCTCCTCGCCTTCGCCGTTGCCGCCGGGCGCGCGCAGGATTCCGCGGCCGACACGGCTATCACCGGCTTCGCGCCTGCTCGCGTTCCCGCCGAACGCGAACTTGAACAAAAGCTCCGCACCATACCCGACGCCGCCCGCGCCGGAGAAAATCTCCGCCGCCTCACCAGCGAGCCGCACATGTCCGGCACCGAAGCCAGCCATCGCGTCGCCGAATGGCTGCGCGACCAATACCGCAGCTTCGGCTTCGACACCGACATCGTCATCTACAGCGCCTGGCTCCCCATGCCGCGCGAAATCACGCTCGAAATCACAAAGCCCATCGCCCAAAAACTCGCCACGCCCGAGCCGCCCATCGACGCCGACAAAGACTCCGCCGACAAGCGCATCACCCCCGCCTTCAACCGCTACTCGCCATCCGGGGAAGCCACCGCTGCGGTGGTCTACGTGAATTACGGAATGCAGGACGACTACCACACGCTCGCCGCCGCCGGAATCAACGTCGAAGGAAAAATCCTCCTGGCGCGTTACGGCAAAGGCTACCGCGGTGTGAAAGCCAAGCTCGCCGAAGACCACAAAGCCGCCGCGCTAATCCTTTACTCCGATCCGAAGGACGACGGCGCCACCCAGGGCGACACCTTCCCCAGCGGTCCCTGGCGCCCGCTCACCGGCATCCAGCGCGGCTCGATCATCTACACGCAAATCTATCCCGGCGATCCGCTCACGCCCGGCACGCCCGCCACGGCCAACGCCAAGCGCCTCGATCCTGCCGACGCCTCCAGCCTCCCGCGCATTCCCACGATGCCGATCAACGCGCAGGACGCAGCCGTAATTCTCGGCAATCTTGGCGGCGATCCGGCGCCGCCCGAATGGCAGGGCGCGCTGCCCATGACATATCATTTCGGCCCCGGCGCCTCCGAAGTCCACATGAAGCTCGTGATGGATTACCAGCTGCGCCCGGTCTACGACGTGATCGCGCGCCTGCGCGGCACCAGCCCCGACGAATGGGTGATCCTCGGCAATCATCACGACGCGTGGGTCTACGGCGCAGCCGATCCCGGCAGCGGCACCGCGTCGATGCTCGAAACCGCTCGCGCGCTCGGCGAACTCGTCCGCGGCGGTTGGAAACCTCGCCGCACGATTCTGATGTGTCACTGGGATGGAGAAGAGCCGGGCCTGATCGGCTCAACCGAATGGGTGGAAGCCAATGGCGCCGAATTGCAGGCGCACGCCGTCGCCTACATCAATACCGACGTCGGCGTGACCGGCCCGAATTTCGGCGCAGGCGCCACGCCTTCGTTGAAAAATCTGATTCGCGACGCAACGCGCGAAGTCGAAGACCCGCGCACTGGCGGCACCGTCTACGCAGCGTGGCGCGAGCACGGCATGGCCGAGAAAAACGATCTGCCCGGCACCGCGCGCCAATCGGCCGTCGCCGATAGCAGCGGTGAAGCGCCCGTCGACGCCATCGGTTCAGGCTCGGACTATTCCGCGTTTTTCGATCACGCGGGAATTCCGTCCCTCGACATCGGCTTCAATGGCCCCTACGGCGTCTATCATTCCGCCTACGACGATTTCTACTGGATGAAACATTTCGGCGATCCGAAGTTCGCCTACCACGCCACGCTCGCGAAAATCCTGGGCACCATGGCGCTGCGGCTCGACGAAGCCGACGTGCTTCCCTTCGACTACCGCGCCTACGCGCTCGAGCTCGAGCACCTGACCACCGACCGCATCCGCCGCGCCACGCGTGATGAGGACGAGCAGTCCCTCGAACCCGCGCTTGACGGAATCGCCAGGCTCTCTGTCTCCGCAAACAACGCCGCCCACGCGCTCGACGCGATTTCAGCGGCGCCGCTCGACCCTGCGAAAGGAGCGCCGATCAATCACGCGCTCGCGTCGGTCGAGCAGGCCTTCCTCGTCCCCGAAGGCCTCATCGGCCGCCCCTGGTTCAAGCATCCGCTGTACGCGCCCGGCACCTACACCGGCTACGCGGCGGTGGCGCTCCCCGGCATCACCGAAGCGCTCGACCGCGGCGACTCCGCCGCGCTGAAACGCGAAGCCGACGCGCTCGCCGCATCCTACGCCCGCGCGGCCGCCAAGCTCGACGAAGTGACGAAGCTGGCCGAAGCCGCGGCAAAATCGCCAGCCGGCCAGTAGCCTCAAATCATCCGCTGCTTCCACTTCCCGCGCCGGAACAAGAACATGCTGGCCACTGCGATCGATCCCTCTGCCACCACAATGGACCAGAAAACTCCGTTCGACCGCCATCCCCGATGAATCGCCAGCCAGTACGCCAGAGGAATCTCGAGCATCCAGAACCCGAAAAAATTCACAATCGTCGGCGTAATCGTGTCGCCCGCTCCATTGAACGCCTGCAGCATCACCATCGCATACGCGTAGCCGATATTTCCGACGCTGACGATACGCAGCGCCGACACCGCCAGCGGCACTACCTGGGGATCGTGCGTGAAGATGTGCACCACCTGCGGCGCGAACAAAATAAAAACAATCCCCACGCTGCCCAGAAAAATCATGTTGTACAAGCCGGTGCGCCACACGGACGTCTCGGCCCGCTCCGGCTGCTTCGCGCCCAGGTTCTGGCCCACCAGCGTGGCCGCCGCGTTGCTGAGCCCCCACGACGGCAAAATCGCGAAGATCACGATGCGAATCGCAATGGTGTATCCCGCCAGCGCCGACGCGCCGAAGATGCTCACGATTCGCACCAGGCCGATCCAGCTCGTCTGCGCGATCATGAATTGGAAAATTCCCGTCAGCGACACGCGAAACAGCCGCCAGATCACATCCAGGTTCACGCGAATCTGTCGCCGCAGCACGCGAATGCGCTCCGTTCCGCGCATCAGCCGGTAAAACTGATAGAGCACGCCGATCCCGCGCCCGGTGAAAGTCGCCAGCGCGGCGCCCGTCACGCCCATCCGCGGAAACGGCCCCCAGCCGAAAATCAGGCACGGATCCAAAATTAGATTGATGATGTTCGACACCCACAGCAGCCGCATGGCGATTGCCGCGTCGCCCGCCCCGCGAAAAATCGCGTTGTTCAGGAACAGCATCAGCACCACACCGCTGCCGCCCAGCGCAATCCGCGCGTAGCCGCTGCCCGTCGCGATAATTTCCGGCGACGCGCCCATCAGCCCCAGCAGCTGCGGAGCGTAAATCAATGCCGGCACTCCGATCGCCACCGAAACCGTCAGACCGAGGATAATCGCCTGCACTCCCGCGACGGCCGCGTCCTCCGGGTCTTTTTCCCCGATGCGCCGCGCCACCATCGCCGTGGTCGAGAGGCTCAGCCCCATGCCGATGGCGAACACGAGCAGCATCAGCGATTCCGACAATCCCACCGTGGCGACGGCGTTCGCTCCTACGCGCCCCACCCAGAACACGTCCACCACCGCGAACAGCGATTCCAGCACCATCTCGAGCACCATCGGAATCGCCAGCAGCAAAATCGCGCGATTCAAGCTGCCCGCGGTGAAATCCTGATGCGATCCGCGCACCGCCTCGCGAATCGAAGCCCACAGGCTCGGCTGCTGCTGCGCCTCTGCCACTGCTGCGTTCATGACTCAACTCCTTGTCCCCATCGTGGGCTCTTGCTTGTGTAGCGGCCGGCGCTTAGGCGGGCGGCCTTTTGCTTTTGTCTGGCCCCCTCGGATCATTTCGCCCGAAGGTTTGAATGTAGCGCCGCGGTCTTCAGCGCGGCAGAAATTGCCTCGTGTTCTAAAGAGCGAAGTGCGGAACCGCAGGAAACGAATCCGACTGATGGCACGCGAGCCCGCCGGCCGAGGGCGGACGGTGCCGATCTACGCGAGAACTACAATGAGGGTCTTCATAGGTTGTAAAGCACCCCTCTGCAAGAAAACGATGGCGAGCATTGTACCTAGCGCACGCCAGCGGCGCAACGAAAACCGGACATCTCTACTTGGCGCTGACATGAAAACCGGCAGAATCGCCGGTTCGCGAAGGCCGCCGATTCGGGCATTTTGGGTCCGTGGGGGCCGGTCGTTGTATCGCGCCGGTTGGGCTATAATCGGCCAGCTTTCGACACCGAAGAATCAACGGACAGATGAAGATCATTTTCCGAATATCGTTCGTCGCCGTTCTGGCGGTGATGGGCACCTCTGCATTCGCACACCACTCGCGCTCGATGTTCGATCAGACGAAACGGGTCACGCTCGTCGGCACGGTGAAGGAGTTCCAGTGGACGAATCCGCACTGCTGGATTCAGGTTCTCGTACCAGATCCAGACAATCCCAGCGCGGAAGCCGTCGAATGGGGGGTTGAGATGGGCGCCCCCGTCGAACTGATGCGCAAGGGGTGGAAACCCGGCAGCCTGCTGGCCGGCGACAAGGTGACCATCCTTGTCAATCCACTGCGGGACGGCCAGCACGGCGGGTTGGTTTTGTCCGTTACCGGTCCGGACGGCAAAATCATCGGCCGGCCCGCCGAGCTGCCGAAATGATGGCGAACTTCATTTGTCGACTTGCGGTGCGCCGCGCGCCATGCGCTATCGCTGTGACGCTGATAGCGGGCTCTCTGTTCCCGGTGGCCGGGCAAACTTCTTCGAAGGAGCGCATCAAGGCCTTCGCCAAGCTGCCCGATTGGTCGGGAATGTGGGAGCTCGACGCTTTCGTGGGGCAGTCCGACGGCCAGCAATTCAGCGCGGAAGGCCAGCGGAGATTGAAGGAGTACGCGGCCGCCCTGCGGCCTTCGTTCACCCCCGAGTATCAGGCGAAGTACGACGAGATTCGCAAGAAGGTTCAGGCCGCCATCGCCGCCGACCCGGATCATCCTCCTGTCACTCATGACCCCTTGTGCGCCCCGCCCCCTTTCCCGGCGACCTCCTCGCCGGGAATGTATCAGTGGCGCGTGACGCCGGAAGAAACCACTTTCATCAGCACCGTAGGTGCGGTGCGTCACATTTACACCGACGGCCGCTCGCACCCGCCGAAAGACGAGCTCTGGCCCACGCTCATGGGAGATTCCATCGGGCATTGGGAAGGCGACACGCTCGTCGTCGACACGATCGCAACCAGAAAGCGGCTCTATACGGGCGAGCTTTCGGGCTTCTTCGTGCCCACGAGCGACCAGCTGCATTTCACTGAACGGATTCGAATGGTCTCTCACGATCGCATGCAGATCGACTACACGGTGGAAGATCCGGTGGCGCTGGCGAAGCCCATTCACGCCGTAATCGTTCACACGCGCGTCACCGATTTCAACCGCATGGTCGAGGAAACCGATTGCGAGCAAAACGAGCGCGACCCCGTCGTCGACGGCCGCTTCAAAACCGTCGTAAAGTAGCACGCACCTCCGACGGAACCCCGGCCGAAAATTCCAACCGTGGGCACCTCCTCAGAGGGGGCAGACATATCCTGCCCAAAAAGGAAGTCACCGGCGCCCCCGCTCCCGCTTTTTGTTCACCGAGCCTCGCGATAGAATGGCTCATGCGCGTTCGCGTGCTGTTTTTCGGGCAACTCAAGGACATTACGGGCGTTACCTCCGAGGACGCGGAGCTTTCCGATGGGGCGCGCGTGGAGGATTTGTTCGAGCGCTACGGGCGGAGATTTCCGCGGCTGGCGGAATTTCGCAATTCGATTGCGGCGAGCGTGAACCAGGAATATGCGGGTTTCCGCGCCCCACTGGCGACGGGCGATGAGGTGGCGTTCCTGCCGCCCGTGAGCGGTGGGCAGGGGTCTGGACCACAGAGCGGCGCGCTGACGGCTGTCGACGGCGATGTGTTCCAGCTGGTGCGCGAGCCGATCCGCACGCGCGAACTGCGGGAGGCGATGAAGGCGCCGGAAGACGGGGCTCTGGTGGTATTCGACGGGTTCGTGCGCAACAATTTCAAGGGCGGCCAAACCTTGCACCTGGAATACGAAGCCTACGAGCCGATGGCCTACGCGAAGATGCGCGAGATCGGCGCGGAAATTCATGAGAAATTTTCGGTGCATCGCGTGGCCATCGTACACCGTCTGGGGCGCCTGGAAATCGGCGAGACCAGCGTGTGGATCGCGGTGAGCGCGGCGCACCGCGGCGCGGCGTTCGACGCCTGCCGCTACGCCATCGACACGCTGAAGCGCGCCGTGCCCATCTGGAAAAAGGAATTTTTCGCCGGCGGCGCGGTGTGGGCCGAGGGCGAGGTGCCGTCGCAGGAAGCCATTTCCGGTCCGGACGAATCTTAGTTCCAGATGACCAAACATGTTTCGGGGAAAAGGCGCTCCGGCGAACGCGGGGAGCTTCAGCGGCGAAAGCCGTCTTTTTCCCTGGACCCGCATGTCGCAGCTAAAGCCGCGACCCACAAACCATTTCTGGTTCTCGCGCTGTTCGCGGGGGCGGTCGCGCTGGCGATCCCGCTGCATGCAAAGCCGCAGCACGGCGCGCCGCTGCGCTCGCAGACCGACATGGTGACGGTGCTCGCGAGCGTGATCGACTCAAGCGGCCGCCCCGTGCCGGACCTGACCGAGGACGCATTCCAGGTCGCCGAAGAAGGCGCGCCACAGAAGATCGAGCGGTTCGAAGCGGAGACGAACCGGCCGCTGGACCTGGCACTGATGGTGGACGCGAGCATCAGTACTTTCAAGGACCTGAAATTCGAAACGGAAGCGGCGGCGCATTTCATCCGCCAGGTGGTGCGGCCGGGCGACACGCTGAGCGTTTTCGAATTCGCCGAGAGCGTGACGCGGCTGGCGGATTTTTCAAGCGACGTGCCGAAGCTGCAATCGGCGGTGCGCGGCGTGACGCCCGGCGCGGGCACCTCGATCTACGACGCGATCGTACTGGGGTCGGGCGCGCTGCGCGGCAGGCCGGCGGACCGGCGGCGCGCGATCGTACTGGTTACCGACGGCGGCGAAACGACGAGCGTTTCGAAATTCGACCAATCGCGGCGCGCGGGCGTGAAATCGGGCGCGCTGCTCTACACCGTGCTGATCCGCCCGGTGAAAAACGAAAGCGGGCGCAACACGGCCGGCGAGCACGCGCTGATCACCATCACGGACAGCATGGGCGGCGACATGTTCACGCTGGACGACCTGAACCAGATGCAGGATATTTTCGACCAGATCGACCGCGAGCTGCGCACGCAGTATTTGATCGCGTATTATCCGCAGCCCGCGCCGCCGCCGGCCAGCGACCGGCACGTGCAACTCAACGTGACCGGCGGCTACCGTGTCCGCTACCGAAAGGAATACTACACACCCGCCGCAACGCCCTGATTGCGCGTGCTGTACACTTTATCCGATGAGCCAATTCCTGGATTTTGCCGTGGAGACGACGCGCGAGGCGGGTGCGATCCTGCGGGCTGAATTCGATCGCCCGAAACAGATTTCGTACAAGGGCGAGGTGGATATCGTGACGGAGTCGGACCGGCGGTCGGAGGCGCTGATCGTTTCGCGGCTCGGGAAGGTCTATCCGGGGCACGGGATTGTCGCGGAGGAAGGCGGCAGCAGCGCGGCGGTGAATGCTGACTACTGCTGGCATGTGGACCCGCTCGACGGGACCACGAACTTCGCGCACGGGTATCCGTGCTTCGCGGTGTCGATCGGGCTGGCGGAAAAAGGGCGGCCGATCGCGGGCGTGGTGTTCAATCCGGTGACGGACGAACTCTTCAGCGCGGCGCGGGGCGAAGGCGCATGGTTGAACGGCAAGCGGATTCAGGTTTCGGCGGTCGAGAAGCTGGCGGTGAGCCTGGTGGCGACCGGTTTTCCGACGCATCAGCGGAAGCGCAGCGCGAACATCAACTACTATTGGGAGTTTACGCTGCGCTCGCACGGAGTGCGGCGCGATGGGGCGGCGGCGATGGATCTTTGTGCGGTGGCGTGCGGGCGATTCGATGCGTTCTGGGAGTTTGGATTGAAATCGTGGGACACCGCGGCGGGAGTGGTGATCGTGGAAGAGGCCGGCGGCACGGTGACGGATTTAAACGGCGCGCCGTATGTGCTGGGCGGGGCGCACATCCTGGCAACGAACGGGCGCGTGCACACCGAGATGCAGGAAGTGGCGGCCATCGCCGAACGTACGGCGGGCGAGCGCTGACCGGTAGCGGCGGATGAACGTCAGCGAATTCGATTACGAGCTTCCTGCGTCGCAGATCGCGCAGCGTCCGCTGCCGGAGCGCGATCTGTCGCGGCTGTTGCTGCTGCGGCGCGCGACGGGGGTGTGGACTGACCGCGCGTTTCGCGAGTTTCCCGATTTGCTTTGCGGCGACGAATTGATCGTGGTGAACAACACGCGCGTGCTGCCGGCGCGTCTTTTTGGGCGCCGTCGAGGGATCCGCGCCGAGCCGCCGACGAAGCACGATCCCGCGCGCGGCGAATTCCTGAGCGCTGAGGTTGAAGTGCTGCTCGTGCGGCAGACGGGCCCGGATATGTGGGAGACGCTGGTGCGGCCCGGGCGGAAGGTGCCGGTGGGCGAGCGGATTATTTTTGGCGAGGGCGACGGCGGCGAGCTGGAGGCGACGGTCGAGGATCGCGGCGATTTCGGGCTGCGCGTGCTGCGATTTCGCGCGAATGGCAGCTTTGCGGAAACGATTGGGCGGTTGGGGCACATTCCGCTGCCGCCTTACATCAAACGCGATGAAGAGCCAGTGGACCGCGAGCGTTATCAGACGATTTTTGCCCGGCAGGGCAGCGCGGTCGCGGCACCTACCGCGGGGCTGCATTTCACGCCGGCGATTTTGGAGCGGTTGCGGGCGCGCGGAATCGAGATCGCGGAGATCACGCTGGATGTGGGGCTGGGCACGTTTGAACCAGTGCGCACCGAGCAGCTGGAGGATCACAAGATTCACGCCGAGAGCTACGAGATTCCAGAGGCTACGGCGGACGCAATCGGGCGAGCGCGGCGCGACAATCGCGCAATTCTTGGCGTGGGGACGACCGTGGTGCGGGCGCTGGAAGACGCTGCGGAGAAGAACGCTGGGCGCGCGGGGCTCGTGGCGGCGGGCAAAGCGGAGGCGGGGATTTTTCTTTACCCGGGCAAGGCTTTCCGCGTCGTAAATCAGCTGCTGACGAATTTTCATTTGCCGCAGTCGAGTTTGCTGGCGCTGGTGGCGGCGTTCGCGGGGCGCGAACGGGTGCTGCGAGCGTATCGCCATGCGGTCGAGACCGGATACCGGTTTTACAGCTACGGTGACGCGATGTTGATTCGCTAAAGGCGCAAGAGATGCGTTGGGGTACCGGCGCGAGGTGCACTGCGAGGCGTATTCGTCTATTATGTTCGCCTTGCCGAGGGGAGTTTGGGTTTGAAGTATCTGATTCTTAGCGACATTCACGCGAACATCACGGCGTTTCGGACCGTGCTGGAGGCGGCGAAGGGCAAATGGG
>CAZLWY010000178.1:0-3267 GCA_964563425.1 uncultured Acidobacteriaceae bacterium
CGAGCGGAAGCTCGAACCCCCTGGAAAGCGCCCATCGGGACACTGGCGTTTCAAGCGCGAACGTTGCAAGCGCGAACTTGACAGAGAGTCTTGGCAGAGGCATCTTCCTCGCACAGTCACACGATTCCAGGAGGGTTGCGATGTCCTACAGGAATTTCCGATTGATGTTGGCGGCAGTTGCCGCGGCTTGCGTCGCCGCTGGTTGCGGGCAGAATTTTCAGAAGCCGGCTGAGCAGGCGGCGATGCCTGACACCCGGGCGGCTGATGAAGCGGCGATCCGGGCAGGCGATGCCGATTTCGTGAAGGCTGCGGAGGCGAAGGATCTTGAAAAGTGCATGTCGCTGTACGCAGACGACGCCGTGTTTCTGGCGTCCGGCATACCTGCGGCGGTGGGCAAAGACAACATTCGGAAAGATATTCAGGGATTGCTGGCCGCGCCTGGATTGCAATTTACGGTGAATATCGCGAGCGTCACAGTCGCGCGATCGGGCGATCTGGCGATGGATCAGGGAACGGTGAGTGAGACTTCCACGAACAAGAAGGGCCAGCCTGTTACGGGTACCAGCCAGTATGTGCTGGTGTGGAAGAAAATGCCCGACGGTTCCTGGAAAATCGCGGCAGATACCAGCGCGAATCAGAAGTAGCGTGTTCGCCTGGTTAGAGCTGCAGGCTGCCGGTGTAGACGACACGGGACTTGGCGCGGTTGGCAGGCTCGATGCGACCGATCAGGTAGAACTTTTCGCGGCGGCGGCGAAGTTCCGATTCGACCTTCGAGATATGTCTTGCGGGCACAACCAGAATCATTCCCACTCCCAGATTGAATGTTTGCAGAAGCTCGTCGCGGTCAATCCGGCCGACTCGCGCGAGGTAGCGGAAGATGGGGAGGACTGGCCACGAGCCGAGTTCGATCGTCGCTTGCACGTTGCGGGGGAGAGCGCGGGGTAGGTTTCCGGTGATGCCGCCGCCGGTGATGTGCGCCATGGTCGAAACCCAACCGCGCGCGAGAATAGTTTTCAGCAGCGGCCAGTACGGGCGGTGCGGCTTCAGAAGCTCGGCGCCGATTTTGTTTTTCACTTCGGCGACGTAGCTATTGGGGTTGAGCTTGGCGACGCCGAAGACCAGCTTGCGCGCAAGCGAGTAGCCGTTGGTGTGCAGGCCGCTCGATGGCAGCGCCAGCAGCAGGTCGCCCGGACGGACGCGGCGCGGGTCGAGAATCTTCTTGCGCTCGACGGCGCCGACGATGAAGCCCGCCAGATCGTAGTCGCCGGGCGCGTACACATCGGGCATCTCGGCGGTTTCGCCGCCGATCAGCGAGCAGCCGGCCTGTTTGGCGGCGCGGCTGAGGCCTTCGATCACCTGCTCGAGCACCCGCGTATCGAGCTCCCCCATGGCGATGTAGTCCAAAAAGAACAGCGGCTCGGCGCCCTGCGTGAGGATGTCGTTGACGCAGTGATTCAGGATGTCGGCCCCTACGGTGGAGTGAATATTCGCGGCGCTGGCGACTTTCAGTTTGGTGCCGACGCCGTCGCAGCTGGCGACAAGCACGGCGTCTCGCCAGCGCTTTTTGTCGAGTTGAAACAGAGAGCCAAAGCCGCCGATCGGCGCGAGGACGCCGCGGCGAAATGTCTTTCCCGCCATCGCGGCGATGCGTCGCTTGGCTTCGTCCGCAACCGTGATGTTGACGCCGGCATCGGCGTAGCGCATTTTGCGAGGTCCGTTTTCCGGAAGGGGGCGGGCCGCTTCGAGAATTTTACAGAGTATGGAACAGCCGCTTCCAGCGCACACGACTGGGGTGGATCAGGACGCTGGCATACGTTTCAAATCTTTCGATCGCGAAGCCTGGGCCCCAGACTTCGTTGGGGTCCGGCGCGTCGATCGACATGTAAATCAGCAGCGGCGTGCCGATGATGTTGGCGCGCGGGACGAAGCCCCAAAAGCGGCTGTCGCGGGAATCGTCGCGATTGTCGCCCATCATGAAATACTCGCCGGGCGGCACGACGAGGTCGCCGTTGACGACGTGATTTGAAAAATCGTCGGCCCACTGCTGGGTGACGCCGCCATCGAGCAACATGATGCTGGCAGGCGGGTAATTCTCGACCGCGGAAGTCTGGGAGCCGTACCCGTGCTGCGCGTAGGGCTCGTTGAGTTTCACGCCGTTGACGAACACCTGGCCTTCGACGACTTTTACATGGTCGCCCGGCAGTCCGATGCAGCGCTTGATGAAGTCGGGATTGCCCTCCTCAGGCAGCGGCGCGCGGAACACGATGATCTGCTGGCGCTTCGGATTTCGCCATAGCGGGACGTGCCAGTCGGTGAACGGAATGCCGGCATCGAAGCCGAAGCGGCTGACGATCAGGTGATCGCCGACGAGAACGGTGTTTTCCATCGAGCCGCTGGGTATGACGCGCGCCTGCACCATCGTGCCTTCAATCAGCAGGAAGGCTACGATCACCCAGAACCACGAAACGACCTCGCGCCAGATTTTCTCGTTGGTAGTGGCTGCGGCGGGCTTGTGCTTCACCGGGGCTTCCGCCTCGGCCGTCTCAACTTTCACGATGAGCCTCCACTTCCAGCTGCACGAGCTCGGTCGGATAGTTTCCGGTATCGCACGAGGTGCAGAATTTTCCTTCGTTATCTTCCACGGCCGCGCGCAGGGCCGGGAGCGAGAGGTAGCCGAGCGAATCGGCGCCGAGAAATTCGCGAATCTGCTCGACCGAATTGTGCGAGGCGATCAACTCTTCGCGGCGAGGCGTATCGACGCCGTAGTAGCAGGGTGAAATCGTGGGCGGGCAGCTGATGCGCATGTGAACCTCGGTGGCGCCGGCTTCGCGGACCATGCGAACGATTTTGCGGCTGGTGGTGCCGCGGACGATCGAATCGTCGACCAGAATCACACGCTGGCCTTCGAGCATGCGGCGCACGGGATTCAACTTGAGCTTCACGCCGAAATCGCGGATGGCCTGCTCGGGCTCGATGAAGGTGCGGCCGATGTAGTGATTGCGGATCAGTCCCAGGCGAAATGGAATTCCCGATTCCGCAGCGTAGCCGATGGCAGCGGGCACGCCGGAATCGGGCACGGGCGTGACGATGTCGGCTGCGACCGGATATTCGCGCGCGAGCAAGCGGCCCAAGCGCTCGCGGCTTTCATTCACGGGACGGCCGAAGACAACGCTATCGGGGCGCGAAAAATAGACATGCTCGAAAATGCAATATTGATTGGGTTTGTCGGGCGCGAAGCGGATCGATTCGACCCCGCTCCGCGAGATG
>CAZLWY010000179.1:0-1727 GCA_964563425.1 uncultured Acidobacteriaceae bacterium
AGGGCGCGGTGAACTGCGACAACCCTGCATTGGCCAAGGACATGGGTGCCAGCCCGTTCTGACCGGCCGTGCCGGCAGGGCATACCTGCGAATTCTGATCGCCGGGAATGGTGAACGTCGTAGAACCCGTTCCGGCGCATAGTCCCCATTGGTTCTCGTGGTGAGTTTTCTCGCGATCGGACACGCGTGCGCCGAACTTCACGGCGCTGAAGAAAGATTGGTCGATGGTGCGCGAGAAATTCAATGCGAGCGCGGACAGGCGATCCCTGGTCTCCTCAGGACCCGTGCTCTCGCCGGTGCCGTTGACGTCGGATCCGCTGTTGCTGCGGAAGCCGCCCGCGGTCTGCAGAGACGCGTCGGCCGGATCGATGCTGTTGGGGAATGCGCCGTACGGCACCTGACCATTCGTCACGTTGTATGCAAGATTCTGCGGATACTGGTCCGACAACGCGATTTCCTGCCATTGATTGCGGCGCCAGGCTTCCGAGAAGGACAGATCCGCGCTGTTGTCCCATTCTCCGGATTTCCATTCGGCGTTCAGGCCGCCCACCGCCAGCGAGTGCTTCTCGTCGTAGCGTGCGATCTCACTTTCGTAGTTCGGATAGGCGTTATTGAGATCGGCAGCGACCACAGAGCCGTTGACGATGGTGTAGGAGTTGCCAGGTGCGTTGTAGACCCCGGCGTTGCCGTTTGCCCAGTTGCCCAGTATGTTGTTGCCGTACCAGGTCTGGAATTGATTTTCCTTGATTTCGTACTGCGACCACAGGCCGTCGGCCTTGATGGTCAGATCGTCGTTGACGCGCCACCCGGCGCCGCCCGCGAACGCGTAGCGATCCTGGGTCACTTCCTTGACTTCGGTGTTGAGGCCCCAGGTGGTGTTGTCGGGAACCCCATCGCCGTTCAAGTCGCCGGTGTTGCCTGCGGGGTTGGCGGCAGTGGCCCCTGAGTTGGCCGGCGTGTTCCAGCCGAAGGTGCGGAAGTCCGGGAAGCCGTTCTTCTCACGCTGTGCGCTGGCGGCAAGCGAGACGGCGAAGTCGTCGTTGATGTGAGTGATCCAACCGCCGCTGCCGCGATAACCCACGGGGCTGTAGCCGGGCAGATCCTTGCCCTCGTCGTTGTAGGTGGGTCCCGCGCGGAAGCTGAATTCCGGGCCCTTGTAATCGAGCGGGGAGATGGTGCGGATGTCGACGGTCGCTGCGATGCCGCCCGGCACCAGCGACGCATCCTGGGATTTGTAAACCTGCGCGCCCGACAGCACCTCGGACGGATAGATCTCCCAACGCAGATCCTGCGAAGGCTCCGACGAGGCCACTTCGCGGCCGTTCACCAACCCCAAGACCAGGCGCGGTCCCAGTCCTCGGACGGATGCCTGACTGGCGTTGCCGCGATCGCGCGTGGTATTGACGCCGGGAAGCCGATTGAGCTCCTCCGCGATCGTGACGTCGGGCAGCTGCCCGATCTCCGCGGTGGTGATGTTGTCGCCGATCAGGTCGGAGCTCTTCTTGGTTCCGATCGAGTCGCGCATCGCCTGCCGCACGCCCGTGACCACGATTTCCGACAGGCTGTCGCCCGAAGAGTCCGCCGCCGTCTCCGCCGCGTACGCCTGCCAACCGAAAGACGTAAAAATGGCCAATGCGCCGGTCCCGTAGGCTGGCAGTCTAGTTCTTGATTTCACGGACTCTCCCCTTGTGATTGCGCTTTGCGCTTCTTTCTTAAATAAATCCCAT
>CAZLWY010000180.1:0-3104 GCA_964563425.1 uncultured Acidobacteriaceae bacterium
ATGGGATTTATTTAAGAAAGAAGCGCAAAGCGCAATCACAAGGGGAGAGTCCGTGAAATCAAGAACTAGACTGCCAGCCTACGGGACCGGCGCATTGGCCATTTTTACGTCTTTCGGTTGGCAGGCGTACGCGGCGGAGACCGCGGCGGACACTTCTGGCGACAGCCTGTCAGAAATCGTGGTCACGGGCGTGCGGCAGGCGATGCGTGACTCGATTGGCACCAAGAAGAACTCCGACCTCATCGGCGACAACATCACCACGGCGGAGATCGGTCAGCTGCCCGACGTCACGATTGCGGAGGAGCTCAACCGGCTTCCCGGCGTCAACACCACGCGCGACCGCGGCAACGCCAGTCAAGCATCCGTCCGTGGATTGGGCCCCCGCCTGGTCTTGGGTTTGGTGAACGGCCGCGAAGTGGCCTCGTCGGAGCCTTCGCAGGATCTGCGTTGGGAGATCTATCCGTCCGAGGTGCTGTCGGGCGCCCAGGTCTACAAGACCCAGGACGCATCGCTGGTACCGGGCGGCATCGCTGCGACCGTCGACATTCGCACCATCTCCCCGCTCGACTACAAGGGCCCGGAGTTCAGCTTTCGCGCGGGACCCACCTACAACGATGAGGGCAAGGATCTGCCCGGCTACAGCCCCGTGGGCTATCGCGGCAGCGGCGGCTGGATCACTCACATCAACGACGACTTCGCCGTGTCGCTTGCCGCCAGCGCGCAGCGCGAGAAAAACGGCTTCCCGGATTTCCGCACCTTCGGCTGGAACACGCCGGCCAACTCAGGTGCCACTGCCGCCAACCCCGCAGGCAACACCGGCGACTTGAACGGCGATGGCGTTCCCGACAACACCACCTGGGGCCTCAACACTGAAGTCAAGGAGGTGACTCAGGATCGCTACGCGTTCGCGGGCGGCGCCGGCTGGCGCGTCAACGACGAGCTGACCATCAAGGCCGACGGACTGTGGTCGCAGTACGAAATAAAAGAAAATCAATTCCAGACCTGGTACGGCAACAACATCACCGGTAACTGGGCAAACGGCAATGCCGGGGTCTACAACGCGCCCGGTAGCTCCTACACCATCGTCAACGGCTCGGTGGTCGCTGCCAATCTCAACAACGCCTACCCGAACTACGAAAGTGAGATCGCACGCTACGACGAAAAGCACTCGCTGGGCGTGGGCGGCCTGAACGCCGAATGGAAATCCGGAGAATGGGACAACAGCGTGGATCTGTCCTTCTCGGAAGCCTGGCGGCGCAATCAATGGCAGGAAATCGCACTGTCGGACCAGTACCCGCAAAATCTTGCGTTTAACGTGCAGAATGGTCAGGTGCCCTACGGCGCATTCCCCAACAGCATCGACCCGGCGGATCCGTCTCTGCAGACGGCGGGCGGCTTCCGCAGCAACAGTGGATCCGACGTCAACGGCACGGGCGAGAGCACGGGTCCTGAGGAGACCAGGGATCGCCTGTCCGCGCTCGCATTGAATTTCTCGCGCACCATCGACCAATCTTTCTTGAGCGGCGTGAAGTTCGGCGCACGCGTGTCCGATCGCGAGAAGACTCACCACGAGAACCAATGGGGACTATGCGCCGGAACGGGTTCTACAACGTTTACTATTCCCGGCGATCAGAATTCGCAGGTTTGCCCTGCCGGCACGGCCGGTCAGAACGGGCTGGCGCCCATGTCTTTGGCCAATGCCGGGTTGTCGCAGTTCACCGCGCCCTCCTTCACCGCGCCGCCCCTGGTCTACGGCAACTTCGACAGCCTGTTCCCCTTGGTCTACCCCAATTCGGCGGCGCCGGCCGGCTCCGACATGCCGCTGCTCCGAACCAAGGTCACGGAGAGAACATACGAGGGCTATGTCCGACTGGATTTCAAATCTTCACTGGGTGATCTGCCGTTGACCGGCGACATGGGAATCAGAGTGAGTCATACCTCGACGACGAGCTCGGGATACCAGTCTCTCGACGGCGGCGTGACCTTCTCACCCGTGTCCGTCAGCAATGAGTATACCGAGCCGCTTCCCAGCCTCAATGCGGTGCTGCATCTGACGGATGATCAGCTACTGCGCTTCGGAGCCGCCATCGCCATCTCCCGGCCGCCGCTCGATTCGCTCACCACTGGATACACGCTGAATTCCGGCGGCGGCAGCCATGCGACCGGCGGCGGCGGAAATCCAACACTCGACCCCTTCAAGGCCGATCAGATCGACTTCTCCTACGAGTGGTACTTCCACGAAGAATCGATGTTCGCTGTGGCCCCGTATTACAAGGACGTGAAGACGTACATCGGCGCCGGCCAGTCGGACGAGACCATCGCCGGGACCCCGTACATCATCACCTCGGAAACCAACACCAAGGGCGGCGAAATCGCCGGAGTCGAGCTCACGCTGCAAACGCGATTCTTCTTCCTCCCGGGCTTTCTGCAGGATTTCGGCGTCTACGCGAACCACGCCCAGGTGGAGTCGAACATTCATGAAGCGGCGCCGGTGGGCAATCCATATCCCATGGTGGGATTTGCGAGAGGCACGTCGGAGTTCGACCTGTTCTACAACCACGCGGGCTTCGAATCGCGCGTGGCTTTGAAGAACCACACCGCGTTCACGGTGGCGCCCACCTGGGTCGGCACGACTTTGAAAATGCTCGCGCCGGAGACCACTCTCGACGCCAGCGTTTCGTACACCTTCCCCAAGAACTGGAGCGTGCGCCTGCAGGGACGCAATCTGACCAACGAAAGAGCGCGCTTCTCGACGGACAACAATCCGCAGAATCTGGCGAACGACGGCGGCTACCAAGTCTACGGTCGATCGTACTTGTTCGACATCGGCTTCAGTTTCTAGCCGGGGAGCCGTTCCTTCGATGTCGGCGGGGCCGTTGACGCGGTCCCGCCGGCCCTTGGCCTCACGGACGATTCAGTCTCTTCAGCAGCGCAGCCTTGATGTGCGCCGCCAATTCAGGCGTCATCTCGCCAAGCGCGCCGCGGCGCTCAGGCGGCAAATGCGCCACCGGGTCCGCCTCCGTTTGGAATACGTAATGGTCGAACACTGCGCGCCACGCGGCACGCTGATGGGCGGGCAGATGGCGCAGCGTCAGAAAGCCATG
>CAZLWY010000181.1:0-2760 GCA_964563425.1 uncultured Acidobacteriaceae bacterium
GCCGCATCGCACGCTCCTCGCGAATCTACGCGCCCGAATATTTTCGCGCGGCGCCCACCGGAGCGATCACCCAGGAAACCAGGTGTTCGGGATCGCCGGCTTGCTTCGCCGCGGGAGTCACGATGGTCAATTTAGAAGCCTGGGCGCGGTGGGCGGGACAGCGCGTCAGCAGGCTCGCCACGCGCGTGCTCCAATCGGGGCCGCTCGAACTCAGATCGACTGCCTCGCGCAACATCCGCTCGGATCCCGAAAGCTCGTGCTCCATGTAACCGTCGCCGCGGTAGGTATGATCGGCGCGATAGACGACGCGCATCCCGTGATCCCACGAAAGTCTTTCGAGACAGAAGAGCGGGCCGTGCTCGGTGAGCCCGGCGACGGCGACCGGTTCCGTTTTCCAGCGCGCATCGAGTTCGTGGAACCAGAAATCGGTGATATCGCCCCGGATGGCCTGGACCGGTCCGCCCAGTCGCTTCACTTCGCTCGCGAACGCGCGGCTCGACGCATGCCGCTCGTCGTAGATCACCTTGTAGAGCTGCGCCGGCGTGGAACTTCCGGCGACGGCCTTCACGCCGGCGCGTGCGGAGATCGGAAGCGCCAGAGCCGCCACTCCAATCTGCAAAAATTCTCTTCGGCTGGCCATAAGATGAAGTCCTCCTATTTAGAGGGGCAACAACCGTGGGGAAGTTTGCACGCGGACAAATCAGTGTCAAGGGAAATGTAGCCGTCGCCGTTCGGTCGGCCATCCGCGGTCTTGCCGAGGATTCCGAATTTGCGAATCCGCGCTATAGTGACGGCATCGGACCGCACACAACTTGCCGTGTTCGGCTGGCATCGGAGAAGCAGACGGACCGACCGATCATGATGCGCTTACCAACTCGCATGCTGCTGCTTTTCGCGGCTGCCTCACTGGCATGCGCCGCGGGTTTCGCGCAATCCAGCGCGCCGCCGGACAAGACGCCGCCGCCCAATCAGCCTGGCGCAAACCTCCCGCAGGATAAGCACGAGGGGTTGATCGTCTCGGCGAATTCCTACGTCGATCCCGAGCGCGCCAAAGAAAAATTCGGAAAAGCCAGTCCGCTGGCGGTGGGAATCCTGCCCGTCGAAGTTTTCCTCCACAACGAAACTCTCCAGCCGATTCGTGTGGATACAAGCACCATTCAGCTGTCGGTGAGATTCCCCAGCGGAAAGCATCAGGATATCGACTGGCTTTCTGCGCAGGAAGTCTCCGCCGTGGTGGCGCACCCGAACGGGCCGCCGGCGCCTCAATCGCGCCGTTTTCCCATCGGCATAGGCTCGATCACGGACAAGAAGACCGACAAGGTGATGGAAACGATTGGGCCGCTTGCGCTGGACGCCGATATCGTGCCGCCGCAGGCGACGATCCACGGCTTCCTCTTCTTCGATCTCAATCACGATCTATCGCTCGCCGCGAATGCCAGCCTCTACGTGCCGGACGTTACGACCGTCCCGGAGAGTAAGGCGCTGATGTTTTTTGAAGTGCCGCTGGGGAAATAAATGACCCTCGATCGGCCCAGCCGGCATCCTTTGAAAGGCCCTCGGTTTGCCTCCCGCTTTCCCGGCGCGTATCATGGAGTTCTGATGGCCCAGCTCCTGCGCAGACTCAGTTTGGCGCTGATGGCAGTATTTTTGCTGGCCGGCCCGCGGCCGGCGCGCGCCACCGACGCCCCCGCTACCATTCCGGTCAGTGAGATCAAGCCCGGCATGAAGGGCGTCGCCTATACCATTTTCGAAGGCGATCAAGTCGAGAAGATCGACCTCGAAGTGATCGGAATCCTGCACAACGCCGTGGGCCCGCAGCTGGACGTCATCCTGGTCCGGCTGCTGGGCGACAAAGTTCAGCAAACGGGCGTCGTCGCGGGGATGAGCGGCAGCCCGGTTTATTTCGACGGCAAGCTCGCCGGCGCGCTGGCGCTGAAGCTTGGGCAATTCACACGCGAAGCGATCGGCGGCGTCACTCCGATCAGCGACATGTTCGAAATCGAGAAAGCACCGGCGGCGACGGCCAGCCCGGCGATGTCCGCGCATATCGACGTGCCCGCCGAATTCGCCGCCCGCGCTTCGGTGGGCGCCGGACAGTATTTGGTTCCGATTGAAACCCCGCTGGTCACAGCGGGCCTGTATCCTGAAACCCTCGCGCGCTTTGGCAAGGATTTCACGGCCTGGGGCATGACGGCGATGGCCGGAGGTACGGCGCCCCCTTCTCCCGACGACGCGAAACTCCAGCCCGGCGACATGGTCGGCATCGATCTGGTTGAGGGCGATCTTTCGATCAGCTCGGGCTGCACGGTCACCACCGTCATAGGCGATCGCATCCTCGCCTGCGGCCATCCGATTTTCGGTTTCGGCTCCGTGGCGATGCCGCTTTCACGCGCGCACGTGATCATGACGCTTGCCTCCGCCCAGGCCTCGACGAAAATCATGAGCACCGGCGGCACCATCGGCACCCTGACGCAAGACCGGCAAACCGCGGTGATGGGCCAGCTCGGCCCCGGCCCCACGATGATCCCGCTCGAGGTGACGCTCGACACGCCCGCCGAGCAGAAAAAGTACCACTTCAAAGTGATCGAAAGCCCGCAGCTGACCCCCACTCTCGTCGCCACCGCCGCATTCAACGGCATCGTCGGCAGCCCTGCCTATGGGGAAGGCTCCACGCTGCAAATGGACGGCACGATCGCGGTCAAGGGACACACACCCGTCGAGCTTGAGGATCTTTTCGCGCCCACCGACCAGACCACGCCG
>CAZLWY010000182.1:0-2776 GCA_964563425.1 uncultured Acidobacteriaceae bacterium
TACCGGCGGCACCGAGCCCGTGGAGGTGGACTTGAATTCCGTGCTCGAGGAAACGCTCACGCTGGTGCAGCATCCGTTCAAGGCCGCGCAGGTGAACGTGGTGAAGAATTATCAGGAGCGGCTCCCGGTGATCTCCGGCTCAACCACGCGGCTTCAACAGGTGTTTCTGAATCTTTTCATGAATGCGCGCGATGCCATGCCCGGTGGCGGCATGCTCGAGGTGCGCACCGGCTCACGAAACGGTTCGGTGGAAGTCGAAGTAACCGATACCGGCGCGGGAATTTCGGCCGAGCACCTGCACCGGATTTTCGATCCCTTTTTCACCACCAAGGCCACCGGCCGCGGTACGGGCCTAGGCCTCTCCGTGAGCTATGGGATCATCAAAGAACATGCGGGCAAAGTAGACGTGCGCTCGACGCCCGGCAAAGGCACGTCGTTCCGTCTGGAGTTCCCGGTTGCAAGGAAAGCGGTCCATGCCTAGAGGAACCATCCTCGTCGTCGACGATGAGCTGGAAATTCGCGAAGGGCTTGAGGCTCTGCTGACGTCGGAGAGCTTTGACGTGACCGTCGCTGAAACCGGCCAGGCCGGTTTGCAAATGCTCGAAGACCGGCCGTTCGACCTGGTGCTGCTCGACGTCAGCCTGCCGGATCGCAACGGCATCGATATGCTGCGCGAAATCCGCCAGCGCGATCCGAACCTCGCGATCATCCTGATCACCGCGTACGGCTCGATCGATATGGCTCGGGAGGCTTTCAAGGGCGGCGCGCAGGACTACATCACGAAGCCGTGGTCCAACGACGAACTGATCGCGCAGATTTCCGTGGCCATCGAGGGACGGCGGCTGCGCGAAGAAAACCTGCACCTGAAGCGCGCGCTCAAGCAGCGCTACAATTTTCCGAACATCGTCGGCAAGAGCGAGAAAATGCTTTCGGTGCTTGATCTGGTGACGCAGGTCGCGCCTTCGCGCTCGACCGTGTTGATTTCCGGCGAGAGCGGCACCGGCAAGGAAGTGATTGCCAAGGCCATTCACGCAGCGTCGACGCGCGTGGACAAGGCGTTCATTCCGATCAACACCGGGTCGATTCCGGTGGACCTGCTGGAATCGCAGCTCTTCGGGCACGTGAAGGGCGCGTTCACCAGCGCGATCGCTTCCAAAAAGGGTCTTTTCGAGGTTGCCGACCAGGGCACGATCTTTTTCGACGAAATTTCCACCATCAGCCCGGAGACGCAGGCCAAGCTGCTCCGCGTCATCCAGGAGCGCGAATTCATGCGGCTGGGCGGCACGGAAACCATCAAGGTTGACGTGCGCATCCTCGCCGCCTCGAACGAAGACCTGCGCAAGCTTGTGCGCGAAGGGCGGTTCCGCGAGGATTTGTTTCACCGCCTCAACGTGATCTCGATCCAGCTGCCGCCGCTGCGCGAACGCAAGGAAGACATTCCGCTGCTCGTGCGACGCTTCCTGGACCAGTTCTGCCGGGACAACGGCAAGCCGCAGCGGAGCTTCACCATGGGCGCGATGAAGCTGCTGATGGATTACGACTGGCCGGGAAATATTCGCGAGCTCGAGAACGCCGTGGAGCGGGCCGTGGTGCTCTCCACGCAGGAATTCATGGACGCCGACCTGCTGCCGGAAAGCGTGCGCACGCGCGAAATCGTGAAAGGCGTGCGATTGCAGCTTGCGGAATTTTTGCCGCCCCTGCCCGGCGAGATGGGCGCGCATGGAACCGCGCCGCCGCCTTCGCTTTTCGAGATTCTCGAGGAAGTCGAGCGGCGGATCATCGTCGATATGCTCGAGCGGACGAATTGGAACCAGACGGAAGCGGCCGAACGCTTTCAGATTCCTCTCTCGACCCTGAATCAGAAGATCAAGCGGCTCGGCATCGAGACGCGCCGCCGTCCCGGCGCTCCGCGCGGGGGCCCGGGGATTCCTTATGGCGAAGATGCCGCGGAGTTTGCGGCGGGGAAATAACGCCGCAGTGCGAACGACTCGGTCAGAAATTTAACCTCCGCGGCCGATCCACGGCCCCGCCGTGAAACCCTCCCATCACGAGACCGGTGTTTGCCGGAATTCAGGATACCAGCGGGCGGCCGGCGATATTTTCCAGAATTCGATAGGGAGCAAAATCGGGAGCGACCAGCGCTTTCGGGGGCACCAGGAATGTCTGCTCCAGGGCGTATTGGCCGGACATCGCGGCGTGCGCGACGCCGTCGGTGAATACCAGCCAGGTTGAAAGCGGCGGAAATTCGAGAAGGTTCTTCGGGCAATTCTTCTGAAAGTCGGCGTTTTCCTTCAGGTAATCGTGGAAGCCGAGCATGAACATATCGTAGGGCGTGCGGCCGGCCGCGCGAAACCCCAGCTTTTCGCCCAGATCGTGGACCCTGCGGCTGACCCAGGAATCCTCGGCGATCCGGTCCAGGCCCGCGTCGCGGGCCAATCGCTTCGCGAGGATTTCAAAGCTGTCGGTCGTGTTCCAGACGCGCGGTTTGGAGGGATTCAGGTTCGTGAAGACGCGCAGGATGCGGCCGCCGCGCGTGGGCCGGCTCGGGAATGCGTCCACGTGCAGCAGGTCGTTGCGTTCGTGCAGAGGCAGGCCGCGGCGTTCTTCCTCAAACGGGCGAAAGCTTGAAAAATCGACGGTCCATTTGCCGGCGTAGGGCACCAGGAAATTCTTCAGGAAGTCGATGAGGTGCGCACTGTAGTGTCGCAGGATCGAATGGACGTGCTCAACCGTTGCCGGGTCCCCCGAGACGCCGCGAAGGACGTCCTCGCTCGGG
>CAZLWY010000183.1:0-2403 GCA_964563425.1 uncultured Acidobacteriaceae bacterium
AACAGGTCAGCATTTTCCTTAGCATTGGCCGTGACGAAACCCCCGTCGGCCAGCACCATTTCGACGGCCAGCAGATTGTCGATTGTCAGGCCGTAGCGTCGCGTCAAGTAACCGATCCCGCCGCCGAGCGTCAATCCAGCGACGCCGGTTGTCGAAATAATGCCCGAAGGGACCGCTAGCCCGAACGCGTGCGTGGCATGATCCACATCGCGCCACAGCGCGCCAGCGCCGACCATCACGGTCTTCTTCTTTGGGTCCACCTGAACATGGCTCATCGGCGAAAGATCGATCACCAATCCGTCGTCACACACTCCCAATCCGCCGGCGTTGTGCCCGCCGCCACGAATCGCAACGAGCAAGCGTTGCTCCCGGGCGAACTTTACCGCCGCCATGACATCGGCTATGTCGGCGCAGCGCGCGATCAGTCGTGGGCGCCGCTCGATCATCGCGTTGTACACTTTGCGAGCCGCTTCGTAGCTTGAATGGCCGGGCTCGATTAGCTCCCCGCGCAAGCTGGACCGAAATGCTGCAATCGCTGCATCGTCCGGCATCGTTAGCTGCCTCCATTCCCGGAAATTTGGCACTCTTTTACTATTGTTAGATGCCAGATGGCAACAGCCAGAGTTATCCGGCGAACCGGGAGGCGGTAAGATGCTCATCCAGTGAAAACATTCACGAGCAGGGCTGCGACATCAGTCGCCATAGTTGTTGCGGGTGTGGACGACCAGCGCAGCTCCCAAAAGCGCGCTGGCTGCGCCGAGTAAATAAACGGCGGCGTAGCCAAAGGCGCCGGCGATGAGTCCAGCCGCGGGACCGGCGCAGCCGTACGCGATGTCTAGGAAAGCGACGAAGGCGCCAATCGCGCTGCCCCGGTTCGCTGGAAGCACACGCTTCAAAGCCTCAACTCCGAGAGCAGGAAAGTATCGCTAACAGACGAAGGAAGGCGGTTCTACCAGGAAGTGAAGCCACATCTTCAAGCGATTGAGGATGCTGCGATTATCGCGTCCGGCGCGGTTTCTGCAGTTCGTGGTCGCCCGAAGGTAGACATCGATCCATTCTTCTTACCGATGGTGCTGGCCGGTCGCCTGGGCGCGTTCTGTGAAAGCTATCCCGAACTCTCGATTGAGTTCGTATCAAGCGAGCGTCTCGGCGACTTGGTCTCAGAGGGAATAGATCTGGCTATACGCTTTGGAAAGCCGCGCCTCTCGACGCTTGTTGCACGCAGGCTTATAGAAGCGCCTGTCCTCACCGTTGCCTCGCCGAGCTATATCGAGCGTCACGGTCGGCCTAAACATCCTTCGGAATTGGATCACCATCGCTGCTTGCAGTTTGTCGATCCTTATAGCGGCAGGCCGTACGAATGGCAGTTCGTGCGCGGTAAGGAAACAGTGGATGTTGCGACCAGCGGCCCGCTCATCTTCACCGATCCGAAATCGATGATGGACGAATGCGTTGCCGGCACTGGCATCGCACAGATCATCGGTTGGGGAGCCCGAGAATCTTTGGAGAATCACATCTTGATCGACCTTTTTCCCGATTGGCACGGCGAGCGATTTCCGCTCGTCGCGTTCCATCCGTCGCGCAGGCATCCTCCAGCGAAAGTGCGCGCCTTTGTTGATTTCTGCGTGACTGTTATCAAACAGCTCTGAGGGCTTGGCAGAAGGAGGCCCGCATTTTTCGGGGCCGAGCATCACCCGTACTTAAGGTCGGTGCTCTGTCCGACCTCGATAATGTATCCGTCAGGATCGCGGATGTAGCAGCGAATCTCGCCGTACTTGGCAATCGGTTCAGTGAGGAACTCGGCTCCCCGACTTTTCCACAATTCGTAGCACGCTTGAATATCCGCAACGCGGAAATTCATAAAGCTGTTTATGTGATTTGGGTCGGGAACGCTGAGCGTTACCGTCGGCTTATCCGGGGTCGGCCCGCCTCCTACGTTCAGAATCATCCAGATATTCGCAAGCTGAAGGTACGGAGGTGCGTTGCCGTCGCCCATGGTCAGAATGCGAGCGCCGAAGACCTTCTCGTAGTAGCGGGCCGATCGCTCGACATCGGCGACGGTGAGAAAATGCGCGACGGTGATCCCTTCGCGCGGGGGCATCTCATAGCTCTTCTGTTCGACTTGTACGGCGCTCATTGATGGCTCCTTTCAAGACAGTGCGCAGACTATGCTAAACATTACGAGGGCGGCGGAGATTGGTGGAAGGCCCCGGAGCACAAAAAACCACGCGGGCGCTGTTACGGGTTGATGAGATTCAACGACAGAGCGCTGATCTCAAGCAGAACCGGAAAGTGTCTGGGATTCCGAGTCCAATCCAAGGCGCAAGATAGATGTTCCGAGATTCGGCGTCAACGAAATTGTGCATAAAATCAGGAGACACCCAGGAGCCCCTGTGGAAAATG
>CAZLWY010000184.1:0-10579 GCA_964563425.1 uncultured Acidobacteriaceae bacterium
CATCCCGACCAAGCTGAAGGTGATTGGCGACCTGCAGAAGGCCGCCTCGACCGCCGAAGCCATCTACCTGGCGGGCGACCCGGACCGCGAAGGTGAAGCGATCTGCTACCACCTCGAGGAAATCCTCAGCAACCCGCGCAAATACACCAAAGTCGTTGCCGAAAAGACCGCGGAAATCGCCGCGGAGGCCGAGTCGGAAAAAAACGGCAAGAATGGCGACAAGCCCGCCGCGAGCGCCAAGACAACGAAGAAAGCCGTCGTCCAGACACTGGCTCGTGCGACTGCGCCGAAAATTTATCGCGTGATGTTCAACGAGATCACGCAGAAGGCAATCAAAGCCGCCTTCGAGCATCCCACGCAGGTAAACGTGAACCTGGTCGACGCGCAGCAGGCCCGCCGCGTTCTCGACCGGCTGGTCGGCTACAAGGTTTCGCCGATCCTGTGGGACAAAGTTCGCCGAGGTCTTTCCGCTGGGCGCGTTCAGACGGTCGCGCTCCGTTTGATCGTCGAGCGCGAGAAGGAAGTCCGGGCGTTCATCCCCAAGGAATACTGGACGATTCACGCGCTTCTCGGAGCGAGCCAGCCGCCGTCGTTTGAAGCGAAGCTCGTCAAATACAAGGGCGAGGACATCGAAATTCCCGACCAAGCCGAATCGCAGCGGATTCTCTCCGCGGTCGATAAGGCCATTTGGCAAGTGGCCAGCGTGGCACAGAAGGAGAAGCGTCGTTTCGCGCCGCCGCCGTTCACGACATCGAAGCTCCAGCAGGCCGGGTACAACCGCCTCCGGTACACCGCGCGCCGCACGATGATGCTCGCGCAGCGCCTTTATGAGGGCATCGAGCTTGGCGACGAAGGTTCCGTAGCGCTCGTCACCTACATGCGCACGGATTCGGTGCGCGTTTCCGCGGATGCGATCGAGCAGGTTCGCGAACACATCGGCTCGAGCTATGGGCCAGGCTTCCTGCCCGAAAAGCCGAACTTTTTCAAATCGAAGAAGGATGCGCAGGAAGCGCACGAAGCGATTCGTCCCACGGACGTGACGCGCACGCCCGAAAGCGTTCGCCGCTTTCTCGATGACGACATGTTTAAGCTCTACCAGATGATCTGGCAGCGCTTCGTCGCTTCGCAGATGGTACCCGCGGTTTTCGATCAAACCACGATCGACGTGGACGCCTCCGGTTACACATTCCGCGCCACGGGTTCGGTGATGAAGTTCGAGGGCTACCTGGCGGCCTACGCGGCGGTGAAGGACGAAGAAGAAAAGGAAGACGAAGCCGATACCGCCGGCAATCGGCTGCCTCAGGTTCGCGAAGGCGAGCAGCTGCGCCTGGAAACGATTCGCCCCGAGCAGCATTTCACCGATCCGCCGCCCCGCTACACCGAAGCGACGCTGGTGAAGGAGCTCGAAGAAAAAGGCATCGGCCGCCCGTCCACGTATGCCGCGATTATTTCGACGATCGTCGAACGCGAGTACGTGAACAAGGACCAGGGCCGGTTCACGCCCACGCGCCTGGGTGAAAAAGTGAGCGACCTGCTGGTGAAGGCGTTTGAGGATATTTTCGACGTCGGCTTCACCGCGCGCCTGGAAGACGAGCTCGACGAAATCGAAGAAGGCAAAATGACCTGGCGCTCGGCCGTCAAGGAATTCTGGGACCGCTTCGTGGTCGATCTCGACCACGCCAGCGAAAAAATGGTTTCCTACAAGGCCGGAATCCCGACTGGCCAGAAGTGCGAAAAGTGCGGCGAGGGCGAGCTGCTCGAACGCATCAGCCGCCACGGATTCTTCCTGGGGTGCTCGCGCTATCCGGACTGCGATTTCATCCGCGATCTGGCCGAGCCCGGCGCGGTGGACACCGAAGGCGAACTGAAAACCGAGTATTGCGAAAACTGCGGCAAGGAAATGGCCATCAAGCGCGGGCGCTTCGGCACGTTCCTTGCGTGCAAGGGCTATCCGAATTGCCGCACCACCCGCCGGCTGGCGGCCGGCACTTTGAAGGCGCTACAGCCCGACGTCGAGCTCGACGAGAAGTGCCCGACCTGCGGCGACATTTTGCTGCGGCGGCAGGGCCGCTTCGGCGAATTTATTGGCTGCAAGAATTATCCCAAGTGCAAATACACGCGGCCGATTACGCTGGGAATCAAATGCCCGAAGTGCAACGAGGGCGAGTTCGTTCGCCGCGGCACCGCCCGGGGCCGCGGCAAAGGCCGAATCTTCTACGGCTGCTCGCGCTATCCCGACTGCGATTTCACGACCCCGCACGAGCCGATCAACGAGCCCTGCCCGAAATGTGGCGCCCCTTTCATCGTCGAAAAGCGCACCAAGCAGGGTACCTTCCGCTCCTGCATCCGCGAAAACTGCGACTGGGAAATGGCCGTGCCCGAGGCGCCGCCCGTGGCGACCTCGGCGCCCGCACCCGATTTCGTGCATCCGCAGAATCCGCCGACGCCTGAGCCGGTGGGCGCTGCGCCCGTGAAAGACTGATTCAGACGCCGCGGTGTTCTGCGCCAACAAGTTTCCTGTTGTGTGTCACTTCGCGGCTATCCCCGCTTTTTTTCGATGACTTAGATCTCAATTGACTTAGCATGGTGTGTGACTTCGTTTTGATCAGGTGAAATTTGTCCCTTCTCGGCGTTCACGAATATTGTGATAGATTTGAGAAGCTGTTTGCAGGGCAGCTCATGAACAAGTCCGCTCCCAATTTCAGTCTGCCGCCGGTCGCGACGGGAGGCTTCGCAACCGGACGCAGGTACTGCTTCCGGTTTCTTGTCCTGCTAATCCTTCTGCTCGCCGGCGGAGAGGCTCGGAGTGCATACGCCTCAAACGCGCCCGTTGCTTCGATCGGACCGGGACCGCAGTTCGCGATTTCAGACTTCGACGGGGACCGCAACCCCGATACAGCCAGCATTCAGGCCGGACCAAACGTTCCCGGGCGCACCGATTATTGGATCCAGCTTCGGCTTTCCGCGACCGGCCAACAATTTATTCGACTCGCGGGACCTGCGGGCGGGCTCCAGATCGAGGCGCGCGACGTCAATGGAGACCACGCGGTTGATCTGGTCGTCACGACCGCCTGGTTCCGACAGCCTGTAGCCGTACTTCTGAACGACGGCCACGGCAGTTTCTCACGCGTTGAACCGAACGGGTTCCCCGAAGCGTTCCGCGAGTACAAAACGAATTGGTTTTCGACCTTTAACCAGCCAATCGACGCGGTCGGTGTTCCACCGCAACAGGATGCCGCGATTTGCCGGGAAACCGGAGCCCGCACTCGTCTCCGATCGACCGCCGGTTCGATCCTGCCTTTACACGCGGGATTTCTTCGCAGCCCGTTCATGATGTCTCACGCAGGACGAGCGCCCCCGCCGGAAGTCTCCTACCTCTAATTCAATCATTCGGCCTTTCGATCGGTAAGCCTGCGCTTCCGCTCTTTCGCTGGCGATAGGTCCACCGCTCGTGGCCACATATCGCCCTGCTCCTAGACTCCCGTGAAGCGCACGCCGTGCACTCCGCTGGGAGCTCATTCCACATCTCGAAGCTATTTCTGGATTTTCAGGTGAGGCCGTCAATGATGCGCATGGAGTGCAGAACACTTGCTCTGGCGATTGTCGCCACGATCACCTTCGCCGGCTGTGGCAACGGCAAGGGAGATCCCAAATTGGAAGCCCCGCCGCCCGCTCAGGTTGAACACGAGCAGGATCTCAACGTGATTCAGGTTGACCATCCGGAAAAGTTTCCCGTGGCCACCGCTATCGAGCACGAAGCCGCGTCGCAACTGGTCGTAACCGGCGCCGTGAATCCGGACATTGCGCGAACGGTTCCCGTGGTTTCGCTGGCGTCGGGCCGGGTGGTCGATATTCGCGCCCGGCTGGGCGACACGGTGAAGAAGGGCCAGCTTCTGTTGCGCGTCCGGAGCGACGATGTTTCCGGCGCGTTCTCCGATTACCGCAAGGCCGTCGACGACGAGCTCCTAGCGCACAAACAACTGGATCGAGCCAGCGATCTCTACGCGCACGGAGCGATCGCGCAAGCGGATTTGGAATCCGCCGAGACCGGTGAGAATGACGCAAAGATCACGCTCGAAACCGCGAAGGAACATCTTGAGTTGCTTGGCAATGATCCGAGCCATCCCACGGGCATCGTTGACATCGTCGCGCCTGTTTCGGGTGTCATCACGGACCAGGAAGTTACGAATGCCGCCGGTGTCCAGGGCCTGTCGTCGCCGAATCCCTTCACGATCTCCGACCTGTCCTATGTTTGGGTAGTTTGCGACGTTTACGAAAACGATCTGCGCAGCGTGCACCTGGGAGAAAGCGCCGATATCAGCTTGAACGCGTATCCGGACCGGCCGCTAAAGGGAACGATCAGCAACATCGGCGCGATCCTCGACGGGACCATCCGAACGGCCAAGGTTCGCATCGAGGTCCGGAACCCGGGATTCATGCGTCCCGGGATGTTTGCGACCGCGACATTCCATGGCCTGAAGAAAGAGTCGCATGCGGCCATACCGGCCTCGGCCATCCTGCATCTGCATGACCGCGACTGGGTCTATATGCCCGCCGATGACAACAGGTTTCGCAGGTTCGAAGTCGTGGCGGGCGAAACGCTCCCGAATCAAATGCAGGAAATTCTAACCGGCGTGCAGCCGGGCCAGAAGGTTGTGGCCAGCGCGCTTGCGCTGCAGAACGCGGTCGATAACCAGTGACTTCCACGCGGCGGGGCTCCCGGGGAGGAGCAGCGAATGATTCGTAAGGTAGTGGATTTTGCCCTGGAAAACCGCTTTCTTGTCCTGGCGGCTGCCCTGCTGCTGTTTGGCTGGGGCGCGATTTCTTTCCATCAACTTCCCGTCGAAGCGTATCCCGACGTGGCGGACAACTACGTGGAGATCATCACGCAGTGGCCCGGGATATCCGCGGAACAAATCGAGCAGCAGGTGACGATTCCGCTGGAAATCGTGATGAACGGCATTCCTCACGTCACGCATTTGCGGTCGTTCTCGCTCTTCGGTCTTTCCGACATCAAGCTGATTTTCGACGATGACGAGGAGAATGCATGGGACAGGGAACGGGTTCTCGAGCGACTCTCGCAAGTCACGCTGCCTCCCGGCGTCGTACCCCAAATGGGCACCGACTGGAGCCCGGTCGGTCAGATTTATTTCTTCACGCTGCACAGTACGAATCCCGAGTACGACGTGATGGAATTGAAATCGCTTGAAGACTGGGTCATCGAGAAAAACTTCAAGGCGGTGCCCGATATCGTCGACGTGTCCAGTTTCGGCGGTCCGACCCGCGAATATCAGGTCCGCGTGGACCCCGAAAAGTTGATTTCGTACGGACTCAGCCTGGCGCTGGTCGAGCAGCAACTGACCAACAATAACGTGAACGCGGGCGGCAGCTTTATTGAATCCGGATTGCAGCAGGTGAATCTCCGGGAAGTGGGCTTGGTCAAGAACGTTGCGGACATCGCGAACACGGTCATTAGCACGAAGAACGGTACTCCGATTCGCGTGAGAGATATGGCCGTAGTTTCACAGGGGCCGAAAATCAGGCTGGGGCAGTTTGCGCGAGCGACTCATCGAGCGGACGGAAAGATCATCGACAACGACGACGTGGTTTCGGGGATCGTGCTTTTGCGCAAAGGCGCCAATGCGGATGAGGCTCTTCGAGGGATCAACGAGAAGGTTAAGGAGCTGAACGACCACATTTTGCCGGCCGGCGTGAAGGTAGTCCCGTTTATCGATCGCACGGACCTGGTGCACTACACAACGCACACGGTTCTTCACAACCTGACCGAAGGAATCGTCCTGGTTGTGCTGATCCTGTTTTTGTTTCTTGGAAATGTTCGCGGGGCAATCATCGTCGCGCTTACGATTCCGTTTGCGCTGCTGTTCGCCGCGACTTGTCTGAGTTTGAAAGGCATCCCCGCAAACCTCCTGTCACTTGGCGCGTTGGATTTCGGGATGGTCGTGGACGGGGCGGTGGTAATGGTGGAAAACGTGGTTCGCCATTTGCACCAGCGTCAGATGGGGAGTGGGTCCAGAAGCACGCTGGAGGTGATCCGCGAGGCTGCGCACGAAGTGCAGCGCCCGGTGTTCTACGCGATCGCCATCATCATCACCGCATACCTGCCCATCTTCACGCTGCAGCGGGTCGAAGGACGTTTGTTCAAACCGATGGCCTGGACCGTGGCGTTCGCTCTGCTGGGCGCCTTGTTATTTTCCATGCTCGTAGCGCCGGTGCTTTCAAGCTTTCTGTTTTCCGGGAAGATGCGGGAGTGGCGAAACCCGATTCTGATTTTCTTGACCGAGCGCTATCGCAAGTCGGCTCGGTGGGCGATCGAGCATCGGCTGGTGACGTTGGGCGCCGCCGCTCTGGGCGTGTGCCTTGCCTTGTATCTCACGTTTGGCGGACTGATCGGTTCCGAGTTTCTGCCCCATCTGGACGAAGGCGCACTTTGGGTGCGCGGCACCCTTGCTCCCAGCGTAGGACCCACCGAGGGCATTCGGGTATCCAATGAGGCCCGCATCATTCTGTGCTCTTTTCCCGAGGTGCCTCAGTGCACCAGCCAGGTAGGGCGTCCAGACGATGGCACGGATACGACAGGGTTCTTCAATACTGAATACTTCGTCGATTTGAAACCCAAGGAGCAATGGCGGCCCGTTTTTCACGAGAACAAAGACGAGTTGATCGCCGCGATGAATCGGGAGCTCGCTGAAATTCCCGGGGTGGTCTGGGGTTTTTCGCAGCCGATTGAAGACAACATGGAAGAGGCGGTCAGCGGCGTCAAGGGAGAGCTGGCCACAAAAGTCTATGGCGACGATCTGAAGGTGCTCGAGGACAAGGCCGATCAAATCGTAAGCGTGATGCGCCAGATCAACGGGATCGAGGACCTCGGCGTCTTTCGCGCTCTGGGCCAGCCGAATATCGACTTCGAAGTGGATCGCGATCAAGCGGCGCGTTATCAAATCAACGTCGCGGACGTCCAGGACGCCATCCAGACTGCCGTCGGAGGCAACGCCCTGACGCAGGTACTAGAAGGCGAGGCGCGCTACGACTTGGTGCTTCGCTACTTGCCGCAGTACCGCACGACGAAAGAGGCCATTGAGAACATTCGCCTATTGTCGCCGTCCGGTGAACGAGTATCCCTCGCTCAGCTCTGTAAAATCCGGGAACAGGATGGCGGTTCGGAAATCTATCGCGAGGGAAACCAGCGCTACGTCGCGATCAAGTACAGCGTGCGCGGCCGCGATCTTGGCGGCGCGGTCGAAGAAGCGATCAGCAAGGTCAACGCGCAAGTTCAGTTGCCGCGCGGGTACCACATCGATTGGGAAGGCGAATACGAAAGCGAAAAGCGCGCGCAGGCACGGTTGCTGATTATCGTGCCACTGACAATCCTCGTCATTTTCCTCATTCTTTACACCATGTTTCGCTCGCCGAAGTGGGCAGCGCTGATTCTCGCTACGGTTGCAATGGGCAGCTTTGGCGGGCTCCTGGCCCTCCTTATGACTGGAACGCACTTCAGCGTTTCGTCGGGAGTCGGCTTTCTGGCGCTGTTCGGCGTGTCGGTTCAGACCGGCGTCATCATGCTCGAATACATCAATCAACTGCGATCGCTGGGGCGGTCGATAGAAGATGCGGCGATCGAAGGGGCCGTCCTGCGGCTCCGCCCGATCATGATGACCATGCTGGTAGCGACGCTCGGTTTGCTGCCCGCCGCGCTGTCACACGCCATCGGTTCCGATTCCCAGCGGCCTTTCGCGATCGTAATCGTCGGGGGACTGATGGTGAATCTGGCGATGAGCATTTTCATTTTGCCCACCCTCTACGTGTGGCTTGCGCGAGACGGGGACAAGCTTCCCGAGCCGGAGAGAGGCTTTGAGAGTTGATCGTGTGGTGTCGGCGATTGCGATCGGCTTTCACGCCGGTTGGAACCGGTTGACCGCAGTCGGTGACTGCGTGGTGGCTATCTTTGGATTCTTGCTCTGCGCGTCGTGCATCTTCACACTGTTCTGGTTGGGGATGCGCGCGATGTCGAGCGGGGGGTACAAATCGGTCAAGCACAAACGCAGCAGGCGGACGAAGCAATTCGTTGAGCGACGCTGAACACAAACACGAAATTCGAGATTCTACGCGGCACGGCGTTTTGCGAGTCTTCCGCAAAATGCCATCCGCGCAAATGGCTTTCGGCTCGCTGAGACGAGCGGCGATTCAGCGCTAGCGCAGCAATGCTGCGTCGAGGATCTTTTTGTACAGAGCGTTCAGCTGGGATTCCGAGCGAAGGTTCAATGTCGAAGTGTCGAGGATGAGGACCTTCACTCTTCCTGTGGAGTTGTGATGGCGGGCGTAGGCTTGTCGAAGAGCGTCGAGATATTCGGCATCGATGGAAGTCTCGTAGAGACGATTGCGCCGGCGAATGCGGTCCAGCAGGACGTCGTTTTTGGCGTCGACGTAAACCGTCAGGTCGGGACGGCAGACGCTGGGTTCGAGGCCCACGCTGAGGCGTTCGTACAACTCGACTTCGCGGTCGTGCAGCAGCGTACGAGCGAAAATGGGGTCTTTCGACTGAGTGTAGTCGGACACGACGGGCCGGGTGCGTGCGGGCGGAATCGTACGCAATTGCTCGAACCGCGAAATCAGGAATGCCAGCTGAGCTCCGAGCGCCCACCGTTCCCGGTCGGCGTAAAAATCAGGGAGAAATGCGTTCCCGTCGACATCTTCGAGGACGAGTGTCGCGCCGAGATGAAGCGCCAGTAGTTGCGCGAGGGTGGTTTTCCCAGCGCCGATCGGACCTTCGAACCCGATGTACGGCTGATTGACGACCGGCAATTCGTTTCGACTCCCGAGTTGCGGCCGACGGGCCAACCTTTGCGGTGCCCTGGGGGGAGCCTGTCGGTGAGGCAGAATGATATCACTCCGCAAAACGCAAGTCGCAGTCTGGTATCAAAACACGGGCGCGAGTCCCGCGGCGGAGCGGACTTCGTTGACTTGGCTTGCGACGGCCACGTAAGATTCACGGACCGTGATCGGGGAAACCGTCTCGCACTACCGGATTATCGAAAAACTCGGTGGTGGCGGCATGGGAGTGGTGTACAAGGCTGAGGACACCGAACTCGGTCGGTTTGTGGCGCTGAAGTTCCTGCCCGATGAACTGTCGCGGGACCCGCAGGCGCTCGAGCGATTTCGACGGGAAGCGCGCGCGGCATCCGCACTCAATCATCCCAACATCTGCACCATCCATGAAATCGGCAAGCACGGCGAGCATATTTTCATCGCCATGGAGTTTCTCGACGGTGTGACGCTGCGACATGTGATCGCCGCGGGGCCGCTGGAAAACGAGACTCTGCTGACGCTGGCGATCGAAATTGCCGACGCCCTGGATGCGGCTCATTCGCAGGGGATCGTCCATCGCGATATCAAGCCCGCTAACATCTTCGTGACCAAGCGCGGCCATGCCAAGCTGCTTGATTTCGGCCTGGCCAAGACTTCCGTCGCCGCCGGTCCGTCAAGCCAAGCGGCGCTTTCAAATTCGATGGCGGAGACGATCGGTGAACAGCACCTCACCAGCCCGGGCTCGACACTCGGGACGGTGGCGTACATGTCACCCGAGCAGGCGCGCGCCAAAGATGTCGACGCGCGCAGCGATTTATTTTCGTTCGGTGCCGTGCTCTATGAGATGGCCACGGGACAGCTGGCGTTTCGCGGCGGGAGCACGGCTGAAATCTTCAAGGCCATTCTGGATGGCACGCCCGCGCCCGTGCTGCGATTCAATCACGACATGCCCGCCGATTTCGAGCGTATCCTCCAGAAGGCGCTGGAGAAGGACCGCAACCTGCGGTATCAGAATGCGGCTGACCTGCGCACCGATCTGGCGCGCCTGAAACGCGACCTGGACTCGGGCCGATCAAGCGCCTCGGCTTCGGCGTTCTCGAGCGGAGTGGCCGTCCCGGCACCCGCGAGCTCGGTGTCGATTCCGGCCACTGCCGCGCCCGGGCGTTCGAGGACCTACATCGCGGTCGTCATAATCACGGCCGTTGTGCTGGCTGCAGCAGTCCTCGGGGGTATTTATTATCTGCGCGGAAAATCGAACGCGCAGCAGATCGATTCCATCGCCGTGCTTCCGTTCGTGAACGCCACGAACGATCCCAACAACGAGTACATGAGCGACGGCTTGACCGACAGCCTGATCAGCGCACTTTCGCAGCTGCCGAATCTGAAGGTGATGGCCCGAAGCACGGTGTTCCGCTACAAGGGAAATCAGGAGCTGCCGCAAAAAATCGGACAGGATCTCGGAGTGAGCGCGGTGCTGCTGGGGCAGGTGACGCAGCACGGCGGCCAATTGGGGATTCAGGCCGACCTGGTGAATACGGCGGACGGCACGGAACTGTGGGGTTCGCACTACGAACCGCAGATGGCGGACATCATGCAGGTGCAGAGCGATATCACCCGCGACCTCTCCGACCGGCTGCGCATGCACGTGGACGCCGACCAGAAGCAGCACCTCGGCAGCGCGGGCACCTCGAACCCGGAAGCGTACCGCCTGTATTTGGAGGGCCGTCAACTCTGGTACGGCCGCACGCCCGAAGGG
>CAZLWY010000185.1:0-2522 GCA_964563425.1 uncultured Acidobacteriaceae bacterium
GCGATGAAGCGGATTATAACATCAACGGAAAAGATCATTTCCGACGTGTGTCCAGACTGTTTCCTGATTCCATTCACGTAGGTTTCCACGCTGACGCCGGCGGGATCGAGTTGCGTTTCGATGACCGGGCCGAAGGGGCAGAACGTGTCGAAGCCTTTGCCGCGCGTGAATTGCACGTCGAGTTTTTGCAAGTCGCGGGCGGTTACGTCGTTGAGGCAGGTGTAGCCGAGGATGTAGGGGCTGATGCTTTCGACGTCTTTCAGGTGATGGCAGCGGCGGGCGATGATGATGGCCAGCTCGCCTTCATGGTCCACGCGCTGCGAGATGCGCGGGTGGACGATCGGTTCTTCGGGAGCGATGACCGACGACGGAGGTTTAAGAAAAATCAGCGGCTGGGCGGGCGCGTCATTGCCTAGCTCTTTGGCGTGATCGAGATAATTGCGGCCGACGCAGACAATTTTGCTCGGCGTGGAGGGCGGGAGAAATTTTATTCGATCAAGCGGCCAGCTAACGCCGCTGCGCTCGCGCGATCCATTTAGTTCGCCGCGGATTTCGTGAATTTTATCGCCTTCGACTACCCCCGCGCGCGGGCTAGGGTGGGATTCGCGCGCGGTGCGGCTCAGTTGGCGCGCGTCGAATTCCAGGGGTTGAAATCGGCAGAGCTTCATTGGTGGTGAGTGGTGAAGAAATCAGAGCGGCGGCGCGGGGCGACGCGGTGCTGGCGCGTCAGCAAGATCATGCCGCCTACCCAGGAACCGACTGCACAAACGCCGTAGACGACGGCGCCCTCCAGGAACGCTTCGAACGGCGAGCGCAGGGCCTGAAATAGGCTGTGAAAATACATTCCGGCGATGTCGTAGGCGATTACGAAAATTCCCCAGGCAAGCATGGCTGAATAAAACATTTTCAGCGGACGATTGAGGAAACGGAAAATTGGGATGAGCATGATGGCCAGGAACAGGCCGTAGGAAGCGCCGTTGCGCTCGAGGGCGCGATTATCGAGCCAGGAGAGGCGATTCGCGGCAATCAGCGAGCCGATCATTACGATCGTCAGCAGCGCCCCGGTATAGAGGCCCACGCGGACTACGCGGCTTATGACTTTGGCTGAAACATGCGCCTGCACCGGGATGGGATGAGTGCTCGTGGCTGGGTCGGTCATGGTTTTGGCTGCGCTTTCTGTGAAGCTTCCGCTGGAACTTCATCCGGACCTGCCGCAGGGGCTTCGAGCGGCACTTCACCGGATGCGGCTGCGCCGGCGGGACTTTCATTGCCGACGCGATCGACTGCCGTGACGGTGTAAAAGTAGCGGTGGCCCGGCGCGGTATTCATATCGCGAAACGCCGGAGTACGCAACAATTCCGGATTCTGCTTCTGGCCCGGGGTGCCCTCCTGCTCACTTCTATAGATGTTGTAACCGGCGATATCGTTTTCCGCGCTGATGGACCAAGACAGGTCGAGATAGGCGGGCGCGGCGCCCTGCGCGGGGACTAGCACGACGACGAGACCTTGCGGCGCGGCTGGAGGAAAGGTGTCGAGCGGGGAGACGCTGATCGATGGCGAATCGAGCGATTCGACTTGCAGCTCCGGGTATTGCGCGACGCTGCGCACGGTATAGACGTAGGTCTTCCCGAATTGAATTTGCGTGTCGCGGAAGGGGGGAGCGGGGCAATCACCGATCTGTACGCCGGGCCTTTGCGATTGCGAGCTTGGCGGGGCGGAGTTGGGCGCGTTCGTTTGCCCTACTTCATGGCGAAAGATTCGATAGAGGGCAATCGGCGGTGCGGTGCCGACGGCGGTTTTCTGCGGTGGCGTCCAGTTGAGCACCACGCCTTGATGGGTAATTTCGGCCTTTAGGTCGGTGATCTGCTCCGCGGCAGGTTCCACGCGCAGGGATACGGCATTGGAATTCGCGGATTCTTTCTTCGGCGATGTGCGCGTGCGCACGATATACAAGACCTGTGTGCTGGGATGCTGGGTAAAATCGTCGGGCTTCAGCTCGTCCAGGTAGCGGATTTGGCCGCGCGTGTCGTATTGGGCCACCATCGCGGAGGGGATGGTTACGAGCAGGGTGGAAGCTTTGGGAACGGCGGGACCCGGCGGTGGTGCAGAGCTTGGTGGGATCGTCTGAAAATCGCGAAAGATCTCGATCGCTGCCGGCTGCTTGAGCTCGCGGCCCTCGACGGAGTCCTTGGGAAAAGTGAAGGTGAGGGTGACCTCGTCGCCCTGCTGCGTGGCGGCGAGATCGTGGACCGCTGTGGGTATCGGCGCTTTGCGTTCGACCGGCTCAGCGGGAGCGCCGCAGCCGGCGAGAAGGGTCAGTGAAGCGAAAATGGAAAAGAGAAAACGGAAAATGGGCCGCGGCACTGGTGAACTCTGGGCAAACGGAGACGGACCGGCCACTTTTCGATTTTCCATTTTCTGTTTTCGAATTTCTATAGGATGTAACGGCTCAAGTCCTGGTCCTTCACGATGTTCGCGAGTTGCTTTTGCACGTAGGCGGCATCCACCTTGAAGGATTTCTT
>CAZLWY010000186.1:0-2326 GCA_964563425.1 uncultured Acidobacteriaceae bacterium
GAGAGCCAGCCGGGATCTATCGTCTATGGATTGCCGACGGAAGGTGGGAGTTGGTCGCGAAATTTGATGGTGAGAACATCAGCTCGGAGGGATTCGAGAATTTCCCGAGCCTTACGCCGGATGGGCGTATCGCCATGATGAGCGACACCAGCGTTGTTCAAATTTACTCGGCCAAGTGGGACGGGGCTTCGGGTTCACGTTGAATGGTGGGCTGGTACGAAGCCAGGAGTGTTTGATTGTCGCTCCGGTCGGTAAAGTCGGTCCACTCCTGATCAGTCGGATAATCGGAATGTCCTTATCGAGTACTCCACATTTCCGGTCAATCAGTCACCGAGCCAAGAACTCGCTTTGATGTGGACTTCTCGCCGCTAGGGCTTGCATCGCGCGGATTTGCAAGGACGCGAGATGAGCATCGCATCACATCGCCGCATATGCAGCCACCAAGGGTGGTCTCGTCTCGATGGCGCGTTCCATCGCCGCCGACCTGGCACCGCGCAACATTCGCGTGAACGTCGTCGCACCAGGTGCGATCGAAACTCCCATTTGGAAGCGCGGGCCCCGCGCCGCGGCTTCCGCAGAAGATTCCGCTAAGTTGGCGAAGTTCTTTTCTTCTGCGGTTCCGCAGGGCCGGTGGGGCGAGCCGGAAGAAATTGCGAAAGCCGTGCTCTTCCTCGCGTCGGACGATTCTTCGTACGTCAACGCGGTCGAGCTGATGGTGGATGGAGGAGCCACGGGTGCCCCGTTTGGAGCTCCCATTTTTCAGGACGTATCTAGGCCGCTCGGTAGCGACGCGGGTTTGGCAAAAGCTCATGCGGAGAGAGATCTGCAATAACGGACAAATCGGAAGCTATCGAAGACATTCCGTTGCGGAGGCTTGATTTGAACCATCCGCGAATAATGGCCGCGGCGAACCTGACGGACTGCCAAGGCTTCTGATGTAGAATTCTTGCCTTTGGTATGTCTTTAACAACCGGCTCGCGGCTCGGTCTCTATGAAATCACTGCCGCCATTGGTGCGGGTGGGATGGGTGAAGTATACCGCGCCCGCGATTCGCAGCTTGGACGCGATGTCGCAATCAAAGTCTTGCCCTCGTTTCTCTCTGCCGATCCCGACCGCCTGAGGCGCTTCGAACAGGAAGCGCGCGCCGCTGCCGCGCTGAATCATCCCAATATCCTGGTCGTCTTTCAGTTGGGGACGCACGATGGCGTTCCCTATCTGGTTTCCGAGCTGCTCGAAGGCAGCACGCTCCGGGAGCCCCTGCAGCGCGGGGCGCTGCCGATTCGCAAAGCGATTGATTACGGAGTGCAAATCGCGCGGGGCCTGGCGGCGGCGCACGAAAAAGGGATCGTGCACCGCGATTTGAAGCCGGACAACGTTTTCGTCACGAAGGACGGGCGAGTAAAGATTCTCGACTTCGGCTTGGCCAGGCTCCTGCCACAGCGCGGCGAAGTCGAAGTCAACGCCCCCACTTTGAGCGATTTGACCGATCCGGGCACGGTGATGGGCACCGTCGGCTACATGTCACCCGAGCAGGTGAGGGGGAAACCGGCCGATCATCGCGCGGACATTTTTGCTCTCGGCGTGATTCTCTACGAAATGCTCACGGGAAAGCGGGCGTTTCAGAAACCGACCTCCGCGGAAACGATGACCGCCATTCTGAACGAGGAACCTCCGGGCCTTTCGCAACTGGTGCCCCTGACGCCTCCCGCCTTGCAGAGGGTTGTCCACCGCTGTCTCGAAAAGAGTCCGGAGCAGCGCTTCCAATCAGCTTCCGATCTGGCCTTTGCGCTCGAAGCGCTATCGGATTCCAACCCCATCAAGGTGGCAGCTCCGGCTCCGCCTGATCGAGAGAGACGATCGAAACTGGTCGCCATGGCTGTGGGACTTACCGTCGTAGCGTTGCTGGCAGGCGCCGCACTGATTCTCTTTCGCGCCCGGAAATCTCCCGGCCCTGCGACCGGCGAGTACGTCCAGCTGACCAACTTCGCCGATGCGGCCGTGGCTCCGGCGCTTTCGCCGGACGGCCGCATGTTGGCGTTCATTCGGGGAGAGTCCACGTTCGTGGGACACGGCGAGGTCTACGTCAAACTGCTTCCCAATGGCGAGCCCGTGCAGCTCACGCGCGACGGCCTCTCGAAAATGGGGCCGCTTGCCTTTTCTCCGGACGGCTCGCGCATCGCCTACACGGTGGGCATATCGGACTCCTGGACCGTGCCGGTCCTTGGCGGAGGGCCAAGCCACTGGCTGACCGTGGGCACGCCGAGCTGGATAGCCGCGACGGGTGACCAGCCACGAATCATGTTCTCCGCGCTTACAGGAGAAGGCA
>CAZLWY010000187.1:0-19899 GCA_964563425.1 uncultured Acidobacteriaceae bacterium
TTCCGGCTGAAATTTCGCGGCGAGGATCTCGGCGTGTTCGAGCTGCCGTCGCCGCCGGGAATTCACAACGTGCGCAACGCAGCGGCGGCGGCCGCCGTCGGCCTGGTGCTTAATGTCCCGCCGGACCTGATTCGCGACGGCCTGGAATCTTTCTCCGGCGTCGCGCGGCGTTTCGAGATCAAGGGAATGTTCAACGGCGTCACGCTCATCGACGATTACGGCCACCATCCCGCCGAAATTCGCGCCACGCTCGAAGCCGCGCGCGGTTGCGGATTCAAGCGCCTGCTGGCGCTGTTCCAACCGCACCGCTATTCGCGCACGCAATATCTCTGGGACGATTTCCGCAGCTCGTTCAACCAGGCGGACGTGGTCGTGATTACGGATATTTATGCCGCTGGCGAATCGCCCCTGGATGGAATCACCGGCGAAAAGCTTTCCGAGGCCATCAGCGCGGCGGGACACAAGAACGTCGTCTACTCGAGCACGTTGCAGGGCGGCATCGAATTCATGCTGCGCGAATCGCGTCCGGGCGACGCGGTGATGACGATCGGCGCGGGGAGCGTCGGCCGGGTGACGGAAGAGCTGGCCATGCTGCTCGACGCGAGGGTTTCGATCAATCGACATGCGGATTAGCGACAAAGCGACGGCGCGGCTGGCCCAACTGGGCGCGGAAGTGCGCCACGGCGTTTCCATGGCCGAGCAGACCTCGCTCGGCATCGGCGGCCCGACGGATGAAGTTTTGCTCGCACGCTACGAAACGATACCCGAAGTGATGCGCCTGCTCGCGAGCGAACACGTCCCGCACAAGTTTCTTGGCGGCGGCACGAACGTGCTGATTGCCGATGGCGAGCTGCCGTGGGTCATGCTCCATCTGCCCAAGGCAAATCCGGGCATGCGCGTCGAAGGCAACGCCGCCTACGTTGACGCCTCGGCCGATCTCGGCGGCATGGTCACCTTCTGCGCCAAGCGCGATCTCGGCGGCATGGAGGGCCTGATCGGCGTTCCCGGAAGCGTGGGCGGCGCGCTGCGCATGAACGCGGGCGCCTACGGCACGCAGATCGGTCCGCACGTGCGCGAGGTGGAGCTTTACCGCGCCGCGACCGGTGAAATTGAAACGCTGCGCGGCTCCGAAATCCGCTTCGACTACCGGCACACGTCGTTTGCGCCAGAAGACGTCATGCTGCGCGTGAAGCTCGAGCTGCCGTCAAAACCGTTCAAGGAAATTTTGGCCGGCATCAAGGTCTGTAACGAAAAGCGCCGCGCGAGCCAGCCGCTGAACCAGAAAAGCGCGGGCTGCATCTTCAAAAATCCTGCGGGCGGCTCGGCCGGACGCATGATCGACGAGCTGGGCCTGAAGGGCCACCGCGTGGGCGACGCCATGGTCAGCGACCGGCACGCGAATTTTTTCGTAAATGCCGATAACGCCAGCTGCTCGGACATGTTGAAATTGATCGACGACGTGCGTGATCGCGTGCACAAGTCGTGCGGAGTGGAGCTTGAGAACGAGGTGATCCTCTGGCGAAATTGAAAGCCATCGATGTAGACGCGTTTCCGCAGGAAGTGCTCGCGGACGAAGAGCCGAGGTATCTCCGGCGGCAAAAGCCGCTCGAGATCAAGCGGCGCAAGTTCGGCCGCAAGGCCTGGAGCACGTATTTCCGCGTCAGCGTGTGGGTCATCGGCGCGGCGGCTGCAGCGTTCCTCACCTACGAGACGGCCCATTTTCTCTACGCTTCGCCCGAATTGGCGCTGATTCATCCGGATCAAATCTCGCTGAAGGGCAACCACTACGTCTCGCCGGCTGGCGTGCTGGAAATTTTCGCCACCGATCGCGGCAAGAGCGTCCTGCGAATTCCGCTCGACGAGCGCCGCCGCCAGATCGAATCACTGCCGTGGATCGAGCAGGCCACTGTGCGCCGCGCGCTGCCCGATCGCCTCGAGGTCGAAATCAAGGAACGCACGCCCATCGCATTTGTGCGCGAGGACAGCGATATGGCTCTGGTCGACGTTCACGGCGTGATTTTGGAGCGTCCGCTCGAGGGCGACTTTCATTTTCCCGTGGTGACCGGTATCGGTCCGGAAATGCCGCTCGAAGATCGGGAAAAACGCATGCAGCTTTACTCCGGATTCGCGCAGCAGATCGATGCGTCGCGCGCCGGAGCGCTTGATCAGGTGAGCGAAGTCGACCTATCCGACGAACACGACGTGCGCGCCATCCTCACCGGGCTCGGAGGCGGAGATCCGTCCGCCGGGCAGCCCGATGCTCCCGTAACCGTGCATTTCGGAGACAGCGATTTTGCGAGCAAGTATCAGACGCTCGTCGAGGATATCGGCCAATGGCGTGCGAAGGCCGGGCCGGTCGAATCGGTCGATTTGCGCTTCAGCCGCGAGGCCGTGGTGAATCAGGACACGACCGCCGTGGCGCAATTGCGGCCGCCAAAGCCGGTGGCCGGACGCGCCTCTTGGAGCGCGAAGAAACCGAAATAAGCTTGGAAAGACCGTAAGGCGGCAACACAAGGAGCGGAGTTGACGAAGAAAGAACGGCATATCGTGGCGCTCGATATCGGCAGCACGAAGACGTGCGCGCTGATCGGCGAAATGGACGACGACGGCGGGGTGAAATTCGCGGCGCTCGGCGCGGCGGAATCCAAGGGCTGGCGCAAGGGACAGATCGTGAATCTCGATCTGGCGGTCAGCTCGATCCGGCGCGCGGTCGAGGAAGCGGAAACGATTGTCGGAGTGCCGGTGGAGTCGGCCATGATCGGCGTCGCCGGAAGCCACGTGCGCGGAGTGAACAGCCGCGGTGGCATCGCCGTGGGTTCGAAGCCGCGCGACGTGCAGCGCGATGACGTCCGCCGAGCCATCGAAGCCGCTCGGGGCGTCACGCTTCCGCAGGACCGCGAAGTGCTGCATGTCCTGCCGCAGGAGTTTTCGCTCGATTCGCACGACAATATCCGCGACGCCATCGGTATGGTCGGCCAGCGCCTCGAGGCCAACGTACACATCGTCACCGCTTCCGGCTCGGCCACGCAGAATATCGTCACCGCCGTCAATCGCGCGGGCGTTCGCGTGGACGACACGGTTCTGGAACCCTTCGCCGCGGCTGAAGCCTGCCTCACGCAGGACGAACGCGAGCTGGGCGCCTGCCTGCTCGATATCGGCGGCGGCACCACCGAGATGATTGCCTATGCCGGCGGAGTGGTGCGTCACACAGCGGCCGTGCCGGTAGGCGGCGATCATTTCACAAACGATCTCGCCGTGGGCCTGCGCACGCCGATTCCGGAAGCCGAAAAAATCAAGCGCGACCACGCGCAGGCATTCCGCGAGCATCTGGCGGAAGATTTCCCCATCGAAATCGCCAGCGTGGGAGATCGCCCGCCGCGCACCGTGTTCGCGCGGATGCTGGCCGATATCGTCGGTCCGCGCGCCCAGGAATTGTTGATGCTCATCCGCGAGGAAATGCGCCGCGGAGGCATCGAATCGCAGATTCCCGCCGGAATCATCCTGACCGGCGGCGGATCGCAGCTCCGCGGATTGCCGGAGCTGGCCGAGAAGGTTTTCAACCTTCCGGTGCGCATCGCCTCGCCGCGGGGACTCGCGGACATGAGCGAAGAGGTTTCCCGGCCCGAATATGCAACAGCTGTGGGACTGGTTCTCTACGGGGCGCGCACGCGGCGCTTCACGAGCGCGCGTCCTGCAGGTTTCATGGGCAAGCTGAAGGCTATGTTCGCAGGGGCCTAGCTCTTCGGCGTGCAGGAGATTGGCGAGTGGCAGCACAGTTCAAGACTGGGGGAGGACGCATGGCACCAAAAGAATCAGGCTTTCGAGTTTCGTTCAGTGAAGAGCCGCAAGACGGCGCCCGGATCAAAGTGATCGGCGTGGGCGGCGGCGGATCCAACGCCGTCAACCGCATGATTCGTGCCAAGGTCGAAGGCGTCGAATTCATCGCCGCCAATACCGACCTGCAGGCGCTGAAGCTTTCGCAGGCGCCGGTGAAACTGCAGCTGGGCGCGAAATTGACCAAGGGTCTCGGCGCGGGCGCGAACCCCGAGGTCGGCCGCAAGGCCGCGCTCGAGGACACGGAGAAAATTCTCGAAGCCCTTGACGGCGCCGACATGGTGTTCGTCACGTCCGGGCTCGGCGGCGGCACCGGGAGCGGCGCGGCACCCGTGGTGGCGAATCTGGCAAGCGAACTGGGCGCGCTGACGGTTGCCGTGGTCACCAAACCGTTCGCGTTCGAGGGCAAGCGTCGCATGCAGCAGGCCGAGCAGGCGCTTCAGGAGTTGGTCGGCTGCGTCGACACCGTGATCGTGATCCCCAACGAGCGGCTGATGGAATGCGTCGAGCAGGGCACCAGCTTTTTCGAGGCGTTTCGCATCGCCGACGACATCCTGCGCCAGGCGGTGCAGGGAATTTCCGACATCATCACCATACCCGGCATCATCAACCGCGACTTTGCCGACGTGAAGACGATCATGTCCGGCCAGGGCTACGCGGTGATGGGCACCGCGGTGGCGTCGGGGTCGAACCGCGCCACCGATGCGGCGAATCGCGCGATCAATTCTCCGTTACTGGAAGACAACTGCATCAACGGCGCGCAGGGGATTCTGATCAACGTCACCGGGTCATCCAGCCTTTCGCTGCATGAGATTCACGAGGCCTCGTCGATCATCCAGAAGGCTGCGCACGAGAATGCCAACATCATTTTCGGCGCGGTCCAGGACGATGCGATGAAGGAGTCGGTGAAGATCACTGTGATCGCCGCGGGTTTCCGCGAGGTCGGCGCCAAGAAGACGAACACGCGGCCGTCGTATCTCCCGAAAACGTGGAAATCAGGCCGCGAAACTCCGGTGGCTCCGTCGCAGACGACCGTCGTGCAGCAGGTCTCGCGCAACGTCAGCGAAGTGCTGCCCGAGATGCCGACCGACGATCTCGACGTACCGACATTCCTCCGTCGACAAGCCAAGGCCGGCGCGTAGCGTTCGGTATAAACTGCACTCGTGCGTACGCGAGTGCGAATCCATCGTGGGGTTGTTTCGAACATCATTTTAGTCGCTCAACGCGAGCCGGGCCGCGAATGTTGCGGTCTGCTCGCGGGGCGCGAGGGTACGATCGCGCATGCGTTTCCCACGGAAAACGTCGCAAGCGATCCGGCCAGGAATTACGAAGTCGCGCCTCGGGAAATCATCCGCTTGATGCGCGAATTTCGCGCGGCCGGGCTCGAATTTCTGGGGATTTACCACTCGCACCCGAATGGCGAGATCAAACCTTCGCCGCGCGATGTCGAGCTGGCCTATTACTCGGAGGAGGCTTATTTCATCATTTCGCCGCGGCCCGATACGCCGAAACCGGTGCGCGCATTTTCGATTCGCGGCGGCCGCGCGACGGAGCTTGAAATTGAAATCGTCTAGCCGTTAACTTTCAGCACCACGGCGGTAATGTCGTCCTGCTGTTCGCTTCCGCCTTCGCAAAAAGTTCGCGCTTCCTCAAAAAGCAGACCGAGCGAGTCCTCCGCGCCGCGAGTGCGGCATTGCAGCCATGTGTCCTGCAGGCGCTCCCAGCTGAAATCCTTGTCGTAGCGGTCGCGCAGCTCGTGCAGGCCGTCGGTGGCGAAGAGCACGGCGTCGCCCGGATGCAGTTGGATCGAGTGGCTGTCGTAGGTGGCGCCCGGAAAAATTCCGGAGGGAAGCCCGCCCTCGCCCAGGGGCATGCATCCTGCTTCGGAGACCAGCAGCGGCTGCGGCATTCCGGCGTTCGAAAACATGAGCTTGCGCGACACCGAATCGAAAATAGCGTAGAGCGTAGTGGCATAGCGCCCGGTCACGGGCCGCACCAGCATGCGATTGTTCAACAGCGTCAGCGAGTCAGCCGTACCGGTGCCGGTCTTGTGCAGTCCACGCAGCAGCCCCATCACCAGTGCCGCATAGAGCGCGGCCGGCAAGCCTTTGCCGACCACGTCGCCGATGTAGAGACCGACCTGGCCATCGGGTAGTTCGAAGAAGTCGGCGAAATCGCCGCCGACTCCCGCGTAGGGAGAGAATCGATAGGCGATCTCGAACGACGGCCCGACCAGCGAGCCCGCGGGCAGCAGGGAGCATTGAATCAGGCGAGCTTCCTCGCGTTCAAATCGTGTGAGCTGGCCGGAGAATCGTTCGTCGACCGCGGTCTGCAAGACCATCCTCTGATTGTCTATCGGTTCGCCGCGGGAAAAACTGAGTGACGCCTAAAGGTTATCTTTCGAACGCGCCCAGCCGGCAGCGGACATCAGAAATATATTCAGCGGGCCGCGCGGACGCCGGCCAGGGCTGCTTCCGCGGACTCCAGGCGGCGGGCGTACAAAGGGAACTGCGATGCGAATGAGGCGACTTCCGCGCGAACGCGCTGTTCGACCCCTTGATCGCCGAGGTGGGCGAGCACTTCCCTAATCCAGCCCGCGATCGTTTCCATTTCGGGCTCCCGCATGCCGCGCGTGGTGACGGCGGGCGTGCCCATGCGGATGCCCCCGGCTTTCAGGGGAGGCAGGGGATCGAACGGAATCGAATTCTTGTTTACGGTGATGCCGGAGCGATCAAGCGCCGGCTGCACGGCGCTGCCGGTGAGGCCGCGGCAATTGACGTCGACGAGGAACAGATGATTGTCCGTGCCGCCGCTGACGATGCGGAACCCATGCCGCGCCATCGCAGCCGCGAGCGTCTTTGCGTTAGAGACCACCTGGCGCTGATAGTCGGCGAACCCTGGCTCGGCCGCCTCCTTGAAGCAGACGGCCTTGGCGGCGATGATGTGCATCAGCGGTCCGCCCTGGTTGCCGGGGAACGTCGAACGGTCGAGATCCTTGGCGTATTTTTCGCGGCACAGGATCATGCCGCCGCGGGGACCGCGCAGTGTCTTGTGCGTGGTGGTCGAGACGAAATCCGCATACGGAACCGGACTCGGGTGCAGGCCCGTGGCGATCAGTCCGGCAATGTGCGCCATGTCCACAAACAGGAGCGCGCCAACGGACTGTGCGATTTGCGCCGTCCGCGGAAAATCGAAAATCCGCGAATACGCGCTGGCCCCCATCACGATCATTTTGGGTTTGTGTTCGCGCGCGAGTCTTTCCAGTTCGTCGTAGTCGATCGTTTCGGTTTCCTTCGAGACGCCGTAGGGAACGAATTTGTAGGTGATGCCCGAGAAATTCAGCGGATGGCCGTGCGTCAGATGGCCGCCGTGCGCCAGGTTCATCCCGAGGACGGTGTCGCCGGGCTTCAGCGCAGTCATATACACGGCAATATTGGCCTGCGTGCCGGAATGCGGCTGGACGTTGGCGTGTTCGGCGCCGAAGAGAGCTTTCGCGCGATCGATCGCCAGCTGTTCGGCCTGATCGACGAATTCGCAGCCGCCGTAGTAGCGCTTGCCCGGATAGCCCTCGGCGTATTTGTTCGTCAGCACCGAGCCCATCGTTTCCATCACGGCTTCGGAGACGAAATTCTCCGAGGGGATCAGCTCGAGGCCGGTCGCCTGGCGGCGGACTTCTTCGTGCAGCACGTTCGCGATGGCCGGATCGGTTTCCTCGAGCGAGCGGCTCATGCGGCGCAGTTCGGGCGTTTCCTTGACCATAGGTGCGCTCATCTTAACAAAAGCCTCCGGCAGTGGCGAGCCGCGAAGCCGCGAAGGCGCGCGCCGGCATGCTGCATACAAGCCGTCAGGCACCCCACGACAAGGCGTTCGAATGGGGCTTCATTACGCCCGTTTTATTGTCGATCGGACCGTGCAGCGATGCTTTGTCAAACTTACCAACAACGAAAAAGCCCGGCGGGAGCTTCGCTGAGCTCCCGCCGGGCTGAACTTCTCCGCAGAACTTCGATCGAGCGAACCGCTAGAACACGTACTTCAAGCCGAATTGGAGAATTCTCCCCGGCACCGCGCTCGACGTGATCTCGCCGAACGTTCCCGTGCCGAAGCTGTTGCCCGGCTCGTTGAATTGCGAGTGGTTCCAGAGGTTGAAGAATTCCGCCCGGAACTGGAGGTTGGCACCTTCCCGCAGCCCGCCGACAATCGTGTTCTTGATGATGGCCGCATCGAAGTTTACCTGGGTGCAGCAGCTCAATGTTCCCACACCCGAGTTGCCGAATCCCGTGCCGCATGCAAGGAACTGCGGCACCAAGGGCGCGGTCATTGTACCTGCGTTGCAGCCGGTGACTCCGTCCCCTGCGGTCCACGCCGGATTCGGAGTGCCGCCAAACTGCGGCAAATTGGTAAACGCGGCCGTGTTGAAATACTGTCCAACGCGGTCCCGCGTGCTGCCAGGTTCGCCAAGCGGGATGCCCGACTTGCAAACGCCGTTCTTGTTGCAATCGACTGGGTCGGCAAGCTCGGAGCGAACGTCGGTACCGGTCCCGAGCGAGGGCCCGTAGAGAAGAGTGGCGGCCGTTGTGGTGCCGTCCACGATCGTGAACGGGAGGCCATCCTGAATCGTGGTCACGCCGGACACGCCCCACCCGCCAATGAGCTTGCCCTTCAGCCCATCCGCCTTGAACGGCAGCTCGTAGTTATAGCTGATGACAAGGCGCTGCGGCCGATTGAATGCCGCCAAGCCGTATTGCTGGGCGTGATTCAGTGGATCGTTAGAGGAGGCGCTGCCGGAAAGCACGTTGCCCGGAGTGGCGATTCCCCCGCCGGCCTGGCTGGCGTTGATGTCGGTGATGAGTTTGCTCCATGTGTAGGAAGCCTGCAGTGTCAAACCGTGGCTGAACTGGTGCCGAAGCTGCATCTGTAGAGCGTTGTACAGGTGATTGCCGTCGGTTTCGACCTGCTGCAGGTTCCCGGGGTTGACGCCCAGGTATTGCACGCGGCCGAGGTAGTTTGTAGAGGTGTTCTCTGTAACCTGGGTTGACGGATTCGTGTTCGCCACGTCGTTCACGGGAAAGGTGCCCGCGGGCCGCTCGAGCAATTGGTTGACGAGGTCAGTCGGAGGATTGGGCGCACCGGCGATCAGATACGCGAGGTTCGGATCGCGGTTCCAGTCGTAGAGGTGAATACCGTGAGTACCGACATAACCAACGTCCAAGATCCAGCCGCGCGCGAATTCGTACTGCAGATCCAGGTTGACCTGCTGGACCTTGGGAGTGCGCATCGCCGGATCGTCGCCGGAATCGAGCAGCTCCGTCGCGTTGCTGCCGAAGATGTCCGTAATGGACGTTGCACCCGTCGTGGGTGTTCCCGCGGCGACTTCCAGAGTTCGAGGAATAAACCCGAGGAATTGTGGGCAGCTGTTGATGGTTGCCGGCGCGACCACAGTGCAGAACGGATTCTGAAGCGTCTGGCCTACCTCCGCTCCTACACCCGTGGCATAGGGCGGCATGTTGCCGAGAATGTTGTCGCCGACGAGGTTGCCGTAAACGCGGTCAAAGAAGAGGCCGTATCCCGCACGAACGACAAACCTCTCGCCGAACGGCTGCCAAGCCAGACCGATGCGCGGAGAGAAGTTGTCGAGCGGGGAACCGTGCAGCAACGTATCGTTCTGATTCACCAGAATTCCGGTCGAACCAAACTGACCGGTCAAGGGTCCGTAGAATGCCTTGTTGTAGTCGTGCTGGACGATCCAGCCCGCCAGAGTGCCGATCTGGTTCGCCGGCGCGCCGATGCCATCCGCGACCTGGTTTCCGAAGAAGAAGGAGCCCGTGTCGACGAGTCCGGCTGCGGCGGCCGAGAAGTTCGTGAAGACGCCATGTTCGTCGCTGGGCCAACCATCATATTCCCATCGAAGGCCAAGGTTGACGGTCAACTTGCGGGTAACCTTGACGTCGTCCTGTACGAAAGAAGAGAATTCGTTGATGCGCCAGTGATGCGGGTTTTCCGAGCCATTGGGTAGGAGCCGGTTGGTGGAGTTGATCGTCCAATACGCTGGCTGCACGTCCGTGGTCCCATCGATGGCGCCGCTGCTGGCGGTCATGAGGTCGGAAATGGTGCCCGCCATGAGCCAGCCGCGTTCGCGGTTTGGCTGCGCCCAGTTCCACTGAATGCGCTGCGTATTCACGCCCGCGCGAATTGAGTGCTTTCCGTGATTCCACGAAACTTGATCGCCGAGCAGGAATGAGTTCTGGATGCTCCGCGTCGCCGAGAAGAAGTTTCCGCCCGCGCTCCAAGCCGGCCAATCAACAGTACTGGGGGCAATGATCGTGCTCGGGAAACCGAGATTTCCGATGATCGGCACGAGGGAGTCCTCTCGGTTGCCGGCCGCAACGTCTGAAAGAGGGCACGGCGCCCCGTCATTGACGGCAGGAACGATTCCCAGCGCCGTGGTGCCGTCGCCTGCGCAGGACTGTACCGTAACGCCGTCATGGACGCTCAGGAAGAGCCGCTGGAATGAACCATACGCGTCATTCACAAAATTGTTCGTGATGACAGACGTGAGCCTGGCCACGAGGGAGGTCGAACCATATTGGGCCTCTTCGGGTGCGCCCGGGTCGCAGCCGGTGACGATGCAGCTGAAGCTCTGTTCCTGAGGATCGGTGGAGAAAAAGTACTTTTCCTGAAACGTGTTCTTGCTGTTGATGATGTAATCCGTGTTCCCCATGTACTGGTTTTCGTTGGCGACGGTCGCCTGCGAAATCGTTGTGGGGTTGGAGCAGGTTGGCAACGGGAGGGTCTCCATACAGAAAGGCGTACCGTTTGTGTCGTAACGCAGGCTGGGGATGTAGTAGCCGTTGTTGAAACCTCCCTTGACCTGCGGAATGTTCTCCGTCTGACGCAGAAGATTGATGAACGTGTTGCTGATATTCGCCCCGCTGGGCAGAACAGCCTGGGTATGCTTAGTAAACGAGTCGGCCTCGTTCGCAAACGCGCAACCCAGATACTCCCGATAGGTGTCGTAGCTGCACATCGGATTTCCCGCGAGGTAGTCCTCGGGGATGGTGCCCGCGTTTCCGTCCGCGCGCGCGCTGGCGAAGGGGACGCCCGGCTCATTGAAGGGCAACAGACCGACGGAAGTGATCGCGGTGGCGAAGCCGTTGCTGCCGATCCCGTTCAGCTGCCTGGTTCCCTGATAGGAGAAGAAGAAGAAGAACTTGTCCTTGATGATCGGTCCGCCGAATGTGCCGCCGAACTGATTCTGCTTCACCTCCGGCGGCGTGTTCGACAATCCCTCATCTTTTTCCGAGGTCTTGAAAAAGAATTCGTTGGCGTTGAAGAAGTTGTTACGGTTGAACTCCCAGGCAGCGCCGTGGAACTGGTTGGTGCCGCTCTTGGTGATGACGTTTACGTTGGCGCCGGGATTCTGACCGTATGCCGCGTCGTATTGCGACGTTTGAACCTTGAATTCCTGAATCGAGTCCGGATTGGGAATCGGGATGCCGGCGTAGCTGCCCGACTGCGCCGCGCCGCCGCTGCCGTAGTTCGTGGTGATGACGCCGTCCATCATGTAGGTGTTCTGGTCGGAGCCGGCGCCATTGACGTTGATGTCCATCGTGCCGTTTCCGACGGCGGTTGCGGTAGCCACGTTGGCGACGACGCCGGGCGACAGGTCAATCACCTGAGTAAAATTGCGCGTGCTCAACGGGAGTTCGGTGACAGTCTCTCCCGATACGAGGCCTCCAACGGTGGCGTTTTGGGCTTGAATCGTCTCTACATTCGACTCGACCGTCACTTGTTGTGACTGCGCGCCAACCTCGAGAGCGTGATCGAGCAAGCGGGTTTCCGTCACGTTCACCGTAACCGACGGAACTTCGATCGTCTTAAAACCCGAGGCGGAAAACCTCACGCTGTAGTTTCCGGGCGGCAGGAGGGAGACCTTATAGACGCCGCTGGTGTCCGTTGTTACGGTTCGAGACTGCCCCGTGGCCAGATTCGTGGCAGTGACAGTCGCGCCGGCGATGGTGCCGCCGGAAGGATCCGTTACGGTCCCAGACAGCGCGCCGGTCTCAGCGCTCTGCGCTCGTGCGGGTGATGCGGAGATAAACAAAGTGAGAAGGCAAACCAGAACGCCGATCGAGGCACACTTCAACGCATTCGCGAAACTCCCACCCATTTTCCACCCCCCAGAATATCGTCTCGGATGACCGCGCCCCCCAAAAGGCGCCTCTTACTGGCGAATCCAATACTATGAGAGGGAAACGTTGTCAAGTGTAAACGGATCAAAATCAAGGGATTTGGAGTAGAGGCGGTCGCGGAAATGCGTGCCGGTGCTCGAGCGGAGATCGGCACAATCACGGAATCGAGCGGTGATGCGCTGACAGGGACGAGATGACGCGGGTAATGTTGACGTAGTGTGTGAGACGAAGAAGGCCTGACCGGCGCAACCCTTCGCGCCGATCAGGCCCGGCAAATCCGTAACGTCACGGTCCGCGCGAGTCAGAACGTGAACTTCAAAGCGAACTGAATTTCACGCTGCGAGTTCGGCGTAACCGTAGCCGCAATGGAAGCCGCCTCTCCCGGCAGGCCAGCCGGCGCAATCGATTGCGTGAACGGAAACGCGCCCGTGGTCGTGGCAATCGAGATCGGCAGGCCGAAGTTGGTGTGATTGATGATGTTGAAAAACTCCGCGCGGAATTCCATGTTCACGCTTTCCCAGATTTGGGTCCGTTTGATGATCGAGGTATCGAGGTTCAGGAAACCGGGACCCGCGAGCGAGCTGCGTGGAACGTCGCCGAGTGTTCCAAACGGTTGCACCGCGTAGCACTCGACGTTGAACCACTCGTACCACTTTCCGAGAACCTGATCGCGTCCGTTCGGGCACGTGCCGGAGTAATCCGGGCGATCACCCTGGATTGCTCCGAGGTCGGCGACGTCTGCTCCCTCCTGAACGGTAATAGGAAGACCGGTGCTGGCGCGGAGAATTCCCGTGATCTGCCAGCCTTCGACGAGCCTGTTACCGTGGAAGGGAAGGGTATAGATGCCGTTGGCCGTGAAGTTGTGGCGGATGTCGAATGCACACAGGCCGTAGTCATACTTTCTGTTGTAGGGGTCAGCTTGCTCGTACACGTCCTGCTCAAGACCCGAGCTGGCCGAGCCGTCCGTCAGGCATTTCGAATAGGTGTAAGATACCTGGCCCTGGAACGCACGGCTGAACTGGTGATTCAACTGGACCTGGAGCGAATTGTAGTTCGAGTTCATGTCCGGCGTCGTGGTGTTCAGCGATCCGAAGTACGGCGCACCGGTGGCTGGATTCAGCGACGTGGGAGTCTTGGGGTTCTGTGCGAAGGTCACCGGGTTGGCGAAAATCGACGTCAAGGGATTCGCGCAGTTTGACGTGAAGTTGCCGGCGAGCTCGTCGGTCGAGCTGTTGGCGCAGAGGGGAGGATTGAGGTCAACTTCGGAAAACAAGTGGCGTCCCTGCGAACCGATAAAGCCGACCGACAATACGGTCCCGGGCGTGATCTGGCGCTGAATCGTGAGGTTGTACTGCATTTCGTAGGGCGAGCTTGAGGTGTTGTAGTTCACGCCGGCAAATTCCGTGATCGGTCCGGGAGCGCTGCCGGGAACGTATCCGGCAAAAGGATCGGGAAATGTGGGCGGCGGGAAGAATAGGAACGCGCTGGCGTAGGGCGGAGCGAGGTAATAGCCCGATGCGTAGGTGCGGGGCGCCACCTGATCGTGGAACAGACCGAAGCCGGCGCGGATGGACGTCTTGTGATTGGCAAAGGGATCCCAGGCCACGCCGACGCGGGGCTCGAAATTCTCCGCATTGGGATTGGAAGCGAACACGTGGGAGACGGGCGTAAATCCGTTCCCGTACGGGATGCCGTCGGCGTTCGTGAAGTAATCACGCGTGTCCGGAAACGGCGGATTCACGATCGTGGTAAAAGGGCCGCCTGTGGGGTTCGTGGCGTAGTCGTATCGGATGCCGAGGTTCACCGTCAACCTCGACGAGACTTTCCAGTCATCCTCGAAATAGGGTGCGTAATCGGTCTCGCGAAAATGGCGGTCGGAATTCGCGAGGCCCGGATAGGTCCCCAGGAAGCCGCTGGACGTTCCTTCCAGAAATGCCTCTTCGCTGCCGAACGAGTAGCTTCCCCCGAAGACGAACGGTGCGTAAATATTTGAATCTACGCGGGTGATCGCGACACCGATCTTGAAGGAGTGCGCGCCCCGGACCCATACGATGTCGTCGCCGCCGCCGATCTTGTTCTGGGCGAGGTCGTAGGGGAGCGCCGTGTTGGCGCCAAGTGGCGCGCAGCCCGGGCAGCCGGCGCTGATCGTGCCGTCGGGAAAGCCGGCAACCCACTGGAGCAGCGGGTTGGGCGTGGTGGTCGTATTCGCGTTCTCAAATGTGCGCGTGAAGTTGAAACGCACCTGATTGACGACGTTGGCCGAAACGATCCGCCGCTCTTGCAGCGTGAAGTACTGATTGGCGGTGTGATCGACCTCCGGCCAGTCCGGCAGAGCCAGCGACCCGGCAAATGGATTGGCACGGCGCGCGCGGTCCGATACGTAACGGCCGAAAATCGAATCCTTGGATGAGAGGTTGTAGTCCACGCGGCCGAGGACATAATCTTCGCTTTCGGCAAGACTGCCCGCGTCGGTGTAGTTTGCGAAGCCGCCGAGGTCGGTCGCGCCGGGATTCGGAACGGGATACAAACCCAGCACACCGGCGATGGTCGTCGCAGCCGCTGCGGATTGCGTTCCGGCGCCGCTTCCAAAGGCGGGAGCGGCCTCGATGGGATTGCCGGAAGTGCCCACGGCGGGATAGGTGTTCGTCCCGGTGGGGATAAACGGAGCGCACGCCGGGCTGGAATTCGCCGCTGTTTGAGTCCCCACCAAGCCGCAGGGCAATTCATCGCTGCTGAGAACGTAAGGTTCGGGAACCAATACGTTGTTGATCTGGCCGAGCGAATTCCGCAGCCCCTCGTAGTTCGCAAAAAAGAAAAGCTTGTCTTTCTTGATCGGGCCACCCACGCTGCCGCCGAACTGATTCTGCCGGAATTCCGGTTTCGGCGTTTCGGTAACAATCGGCACGCCGTCCGCGTTCGCCTGCCCGGTTGAGGCGAAGTCGAAGAAGTTGCGGGCGTCGAGGGCGCTGTTCCTCAGGAACTCATACGCCGAACCGTGAAAGGTGTTCGTGCCTTGCTTGCTGGCCATGTTGACGACGGCGCCGTTGCCGGAAAACTGCGCGCCGTAGGTGTCCGTGAGAACTTGAAATTCCTGCAATCCCTCGATGCCCAGCGCCGTGCCAAGCGACGCGGATCCCGGCCCGTGCTCCCAGAAATCGCGCACGTCTTCGTTGTCGAGCAGAAACGCCTGTCCCTCCGGCCGCGATCCGGCGATGGTGTAATTCGTCTGCGCTCCGTAGAACGAACTTGAGGTGCCGCCGCCGCCGGGGCCGCTGTTGATGACCTGGACGCCGGGGGCAAGCTCAATCAGCTGTGTATAGTCGCGGCCATTGAGAGGCAACTGACTGACCTGCTCCGAGCTTACGAGGGAAGAGACGGTCGCGCTCTGCGTCTCGACCTGCGAGACCTGGCCTTCGACGGTTACGTTTTGCGTGGCCTCGCCGACGGGAAGCGAGAAATCAACCAGCGGGTGCGCGCCGACGGTCAGGGTGACGTCCTTGTGCGTCACGGTCTGGAATCCGGCGAGTGACGCTTGAATGTCATAGGTCCCGACGGGCAGGTCGGGCACTTCGTAACGGCCCTGCGAATCCGTCAGGGTGGTTTGTGCGACGTTGGTGCCGATGTTGGTGACCACGATTTTGGCGTTCACCAATGCGCCGCCGGAGGTGTCCGTGGCGGTTCCTGAAATTGTTGCGGTTTGAGTTTGCGCCGCAACCGAGCCGGCGCCCATGACGAAGATCAGCAACGAAAGCACGCACACTGCGGCGTGCCAGAGAAATTTCACACCAAGATCATTACGGCTTTCTGAATACATGCCCACCCCCCAAGCTCCACCCAAATTGAACTTCCACCGCCACCCAGTGCGGCACAAATTTTCTACTACTGGGATTTTGGGGTGTCAAGAGAGATCAACATAGATACCCACATACGTGCTCACATATGTACTCATAAGGAAGGCGAAGGGGAGGGAAACACGGGCAAAAACCCCGCTGAGCGGTTGGACGCGCCGAACCGCCGGAATGGGTACACGTCAATTGTTGCCTTTCGCAGGCAAACTATGTTAGAAGTACGCCAATTTACCGGCCAGCTCTGGGGACCATGACAATCCATCGGAACGGCGATCAGTTGCGCCAGCGGCTCACGAGGGCCGTGAATTCTTTGCAGTCGCGACCCGGGTTCCTGCTCTGGCGCGCGCACCACATCGCTGTATCCATTTTCAGCGACGAATGCCGCGATCTGGCCATCACGCCGTCGCAACTGGCCGTGCTGTCGGTGGTCAGGGAAGTGCGCGGCATCGACCAGATGGAAGTCTCTCGCCTGGCTGGTCTTGACAGGTTTACGACGGCGCTGGTGGTTTCGAATTTGACCAAGCGCGGCCTGATGCTGCGCGAGCGGCGCGTCAACGACCGGCGCTGTTACGGTCTCGCGATTAGTCCCGCCGGGCAGAGGCTGCTCAACCGCGTGCGCCGGGGCGCCAGCCGCGCCCGGGCCCGCCTGATTTCACCGTTTACCGGGTCCGAGCAACGCGCGCTCACCAAACTTCTTTCAAGGCTCGTCGTCTCGCTCAATCACGACGCGCGCGCACCCTTAGACGAAGCCGCGCTTCCCGCCCAACAGCTGGCCAAAAAAAAATCACGCTGACGACCCCCGCGTCGCCGTGGGGCCAACAAACTCTGGACGCAAACTGTTCCGGCCTAGATAATGTAGGCCTGCCGAATCGCAAAAGCTGATTTCTGGCGCCGGGCCGCGAGCGAATCCTCGCCTGCCCTGCGCGGACAAGGACACCGAGCCGAATGTCGGATCAGAAGCTGACCACGCGCGCCGAGGATTTTTCCGAATGGTACAACCAGCTCGTTCTGCGCGCGGAGCTCGCCGATTACGCACCCGTTCGCGGCTGCATGATCGTGCGCCCATACGGATGGGCGCTGTGGGAGAACATCACCGCGGCGCTCGACAAGCGCTTCAAGGCGACCGGCCACGTCAATGCGGCGTTTCCGCTATTGATTCCGCGCAGCTTCATCGACAAGGAAAAATCGCATGTGGCCGGATTTTCGCCCGAGCTCGCCGTGGTCACGCATGGCGGCGGCGAAAAACTGGACGAACCCCTGGTGATTCGCCCGACCTCGGAAACGATTATCGGCCACGCGTATTCAAAATGGATTCAGTCCTACCGCGATCTGCCGATCCTGATCAATCAATGGAACAGCGTGGTGCGTTGGGAGCTGCGCACGCGCCTGTTCCTGCGCACGCTGGAGTTTTTTTGGCAGGAGGGCCACACGGCGCACGCCACGGCCGAAGAAGCCGAAGCAGAAACGCGCCAGATGCTCGACATTTATACAGACTTTGCCGTGAGGGAAGCGGCCGTACCCGTGATTCCCGGGCGCAAGTCCGCCGCCGAACGCTTTGCGGGGGCCGACCAGACCTATTCGATCGAAGCCATGATGGGCGACTGCAAGGCGCTGCAGGCCGGCACTTCCCACAACCTCGGCCAGAATTTCGCGAAAGCATTCGAGATTCGCTACCTCGATAAAGGCGGCGTGCTCCAGCACTGCTGGACGACGTCCTGGGGGCTTTCCACTCGATTTGTCGGCGCCATCATTATGGTTCATGGCGACGATCAGGGCTTGATCCTGCCCCCTCGTCTGGCTCCCTATCAGGTGGTGATCGTGCCCATCTACAAATCCGACGAGGAGCGCGCCGCAGTGATGGAGAACGCCCACACGCTGCGCCGCGAGCTCGTCGACGCCGGCATCCGCGTGAAAATGGACGAGCGCGAGGGCATGAGCCCGGGCTTCAAATTCAACGATTGGGAGATGCGCGGCGTTCCGCTGCGTCTCGAGCTCGGGCCAAAGGACGTCGCCAAAGGCTCGGTGGTTCTCGCCCGCCGCGATCGTCCCGGCAAGGAGGGCAAGGCGTTCGTCCCGCAGCAGGGAATTGCGGCGTCGGTCGCGCAGACGCTCGAGGAGATCCAGAAAGCGCTCTATGACCGCGCGCTGGAGTTTCGCAAGTCGCATACGGCCGAACCGGCCGATTATGGGGAGTTCAAGTCCGCCGTCGAGAAGGGATTCGCCTTCACCTGGTGGTGCGGCAGCGGCGACTGCGAGGGAAAAATCAAGGAAGAGACCAAAGCCACCATGCGCTGCATCCCGCTTGAGCAGCCCGGCGGCTCCGGTCAGTGCGTTTATTGCCGCCATCCGGCCTCCGAAAAGGCCATTTTCGCCAAGGCTTACTGATCGGGCCCCGGCGCGGAGCCCCTCGTTTACTCATCGCAAACACGGATTCTCCCTCAGGCATACGTCTGCCCGCCGGCGTGGTAGGTTTAAATCACGAAAGATGCCCGTGGGAGAGCGCACAACTTTGATGGCTCGGTCGTTTCAACCTGGCGAACATGGCGGCTCCAAGATGAGCCTCCTGATCACGCTGGTCATCCTCGGGGCCATGGCTTTCACGGCGATCAAAATCGTGCCCGTCTACGTCGAAAACTACCAATTCCAGGATTCGATCGAAGCCGAATCCCGCTTCGCGCTCACCGGCTACCCGAAAAAGGGCCCTGACGACGTCCGCGCTGACATCTTCAAGAAGGCCCAGGAGCTCGACATCCCGGTGAGGTCGGAAGACATCCGCGTGAACATCACCAACGGGAGCGTCGAGATCGGAACCGACTACTCCGTGCCGATCGACCTGAAGGTCTATCAGTTTACTTTGCAATTTCATCCCCACGCAGACAACCATAGCATCTAGAATTGAATTCAGTTCCTATGAGGCGCCGCGTAACCCGGCGTCATTTGACGCGCGCGTCGTTTTGCGCATTCGTAACCGGAGAGCTTGATTGCGGATTCAACTTGCCCGTGGCTTCTGGACGTCCCGGCTCGGCCTGAGCTTGCTCGGCGGAGTGCTGGCGATCCTGCTCGGCTTCACCTCGGTGGTCGCCTACTACTACATCGAGTTCGGGCACATGATCAATGAGCACCTGACCGGGCAGATCTACCAGAACACTTCGCGCGTTTACTCCGCGCCCGGCCATGTTTTTACCGGCGAGACTCTGCGATTGAACGACCTGGCCACGTATTTGCTGCGCGCCGGATATCAGGAAGGCAAGGTCGATGGCTCTCCGGGCCAGTTCCGCGAAACCGCCTCGGCCGTCGAGATTCGCCCCTCAGCGGATTCCTACTTCGAGGGGAACAACGCTCTGCGCGTCGAGTTCACGGGAGCCGAAGTCTCGCGCATCACGCTGCTTTCCGACGGCTCGTCCGTCGACACCGCCGAAATCGAGCCCGAGCTCATCACCAACCTGTTCGATAGTTCGCGCGAAAAGCGCCGCGTGGTCCGTTACGAGGATTTGCCGCCCGTACTGATCCACGCCCTGCTGGCAGCGGAGGACAAGCGCTTCTTCGAGCATGGCGCGCTCGACATGGTTCGCGTGTTCGGCGCTGCGTTCTACGACGTCAGCCGCGGGCAGAAGGCGCAGGGTGCCAGCACGATCGACATGCAGGTGGCGCGCACCTTCTTCTTTACTACCAAGCGTGAATGGAGCCGCAAGCTGAAGGAAATCCTGATGGCGGCGGAGCTCGACGAACGCTTTTCGAAACAGCAGATCCTGGAGCTCTACGCCAACGACATCTATATGGGCAATCGCGGCAGCTTTTCGATCCGCGGGTTCGGCGAAGCCTCCGAAGCCTATTTCGGCAAGGACGTCCGCGAGATCACCCCCGGCGAAGCCGCCTTCCTGACCGGTATCATTCGCGCGCCCAATCGCTATTCGGCAGCCGAGCGCCATACGGACCGCGCCGAAGAGGCTCGCGACCGCGTGCTCGCGCAGATGGTGGACGATGGCTACCTGACGGCTGAGGAAGAAGCCGCCGCCAAGCACGCCAAG
>CAZLWY010000188.1:0-7398 GCA_964563425.1 uncultured Acidobacteriaceae bacterium
CGCAGCGGATTGCCGGCTTCGCCTTAACCCGTCACAGTGCGGGTTTACGAATTCTGGTATCGAACGCATGGAGCAAGGTGGAACCAATTCGCAAGGTTTGTCGGCCCAACCGTTCAACGCGGCAAGATCAGAGGCACTTTCATGGCAAAGAGCGAAATCGAGAAACGCGTAGAGCAATTGGTGAGGGATTACTGGAAGACCGCGAATGTTCTAGACGTACAAATCATTGATCGAGAGATGCGCTATTTCCGCGGCTCGCTCTACACGGTCGAGATCATTGACGCCAATAAGGACCCACATGAAAATTACGTCTACGTGAAGGGCGACCGATTGCAGCGTTTCGATAATCTTAAACAGTTGGGAGTGAATATCGGGACAACTTCTCGACTCGCCGAAGCTATCGACGACGCGGTTGAGTTCGTCGGCGTGGCAGGCGTTCTCGCGATAATGTTGACAGCCGCAGTTTGCTACCTAACGCTAACACGTCCGGATAGAGAGAACTCGGTCGGGCTCACAGCTGCTCTAAGCTCGATTCTAGGCTTTTACTTTGGTAAGTCGGCCAGGTCACTCCCCAAATAGCGCCCCAGCGCTTCGAGAGTCGCAACGTCGCACAGTTCCCGAGTCGAATCGCAGCTTTAACGAGCGAATAGCGTAATACCGAAATTCCCGCAGTTCGTCTATTCGGCGTGTGAAGTCCGGCACAGGTGCGCGTCGTACTCTAAGGAAATTCTGAACCCGATTGTTTCGGCCGAGGAACTTCGCAAGCTCTTCAGGGCGACGAGAAACGCGAGAATCGGGGATCCCATTGACTGGTATTGTGCCGGCACATTCCAATCCCAGACATGGCCTTTCGGGCGATGCTGCGGCGGCGCGACGATGTCTTCCGGAACAAGCGCGATTCGCGCCCTGCAGGTGCCGCACTCGAAGATGCCCTCCGTAACTTCTGTCAGGCTTGCCGCCATCCTGTGTTCGACCGTCACATAAGCTCCTTTTGTGCTGCTCCGGCATTTACAAGCGCTCCGCCGGAAGGTGTTAAAATGCGTGCGCACGCGAGTTCGCGGCGGAAGGTACGATGCCCATTTTATTTCTTTCATATTCTCACGCCGACGCCGACTTGCGCGATCAGCTGGAGAAACACCTATCCGGCCTCAAGAGGCAGGGCTTGATTTCGTCGTGGCATGACCGCCGCATTATGGCGGGCGAGAATGTCGATGAGACCATTGACAGCCATCTCGACGCGGCGGAGATCGTGCTTCTGCTAATAAGCCCGGACTTCATAGATTCCGACTACTGTTACGAGCGCGAGATGAAGCGCGCGCTAGAACGTAACGCCAAAGGCGAGGCGCGCGTCATACCTGTCATCCTGCGGCCGTGCGACTGGCACGATCTTCCCTTCGGCAAGCTTCTGGCCACACCGAAGGATGGCAAGGCGATAACGACGTGGCCGAATATCGATTCAGCATTTCTGGACGTCGTCACTTCGATCAAAAGCGCCTTGAAGGAGCTTGGGCCTTCGACAAAGCCGGAACCACGGAAACGAGTCGAGGCGGCGGCGCAGGAGCCGCGAAATTCTATCGAGGTTCCGGTGCGTTCCAGCAATTTGCGCATCACCAAGAAATTCACCGATCTCGACCGGGACCGCTTCCGGCACGATGGCTTTGAATTCATCGCAAAATTCTTCGAGAACTCCCTGAAAGAACTGGTCGCACGCAACGCCGGCGTTGAACAGACATACCGCCGCATCGACGCGAACCGGTTCAGCGCGGCGGCGTACCGGGACGGGGACAAGGTTTGTCAGGGCTCGGCTTCTATCGCCGGCGGCATGATGGGCCACGGCAGTATCGAGTATTCGATGACCGATGAACCGCGCGGCAGCGGCATGAACGAGGCGGTTTCCGTCAAGGCGGACGATCAGGCGCTTTATTTCGAGGCGTTTGGAATGCAGTCATCCGGCCGTGACAAGGAAAAACTGACCTTCCAGGGTGCGGCGGAATTATTTTGGGAGCTGTTCATCCGGCCGCTGCAATCGCGATAGATTTCATCGCTGCCACTTCAAATTCGGTATCTTGATCGCCGCCAGGGCACGGTCTCCCGTGTTGCGGCCAGCGCGCATACGGAAGCCGAAACCATCGTCACCGACAAATCCCTGAAACACCCCCGCTTGCGCCGAAATGGTCTGTATTCCGGCCAGTTTGCAGATTTCCGACAAGCCTGCACGAAATCCGCCGAACATGGAACCACGGAGGCGCTGCCAGGCCATCACGCGGAATACGCTACCCCGGCGTTGCGGGAAAAACCGTCGCCTATATGCACCAGCTCGGCGCGCAAGGCTCGCGCTCACGCTGACGCCATAGAGCACACGTTCACGTATACGGGGACCGCAATCGCTAAATACTGCCAACTTTTTCAGGCGCCGTCGGCCTCATCGCCCTGAATGACCTCGTCGCAGGCGATGAAGCAGTTCCGCAGCCGCTCGATGTCCGCCGTTGCCAAGCCATTTTCCCTGAACAGTTTTTCCCAGCTCGTTTTCACGGCCTGCTGGATGGCCTTGGCCATAGCAATTGCCTCGCTGCGCGACAGACCGAAGCCGGCAACGTCGCTCAGCGCGTTCCTCATGGTCGCACGGCGGCCGTCCCGGCCCACCCCGACAGCGAGATCGCGATCAAGACTGACCTGAGGGAAGGGGAGAACATCGTAGCCGGGCGAGAGCCGCCAGCCTTTGCCATCCCACAGGAAACCGTGATTTCTGAGATGGTCGTCGGTGTTGTTGCAAAGAATATTGAACGCCATCCGCCGCCATAATTCCTGCGAATCCTTTTTGTGATCAGAGCCAAACAGCCGCAGCTGCTCCGCCAGACGGCGATAGCTTTGTTGCGACGACTCGCTTTCATGCGCGCCGGTCATCGTCAGGCCGGAAATGAACGGCCGCCGGCGCTCCTTCCCGCCTTCCGTGAAACGGTCGAATCTTTCGATCAGGTAGACATCCTGACCGAGTATTGTTTCGATTCGCACGGGCGGCACGTTCAGGCCGACATGCGCCGCCAGTTTCATGGTCGCGTATTCCATGCGGCAGATCGGCGTGCGATCCACCACGCGGCTGAATTTCGCGATCCATTGTTTGCCGTCGTAGGTCGTGGTGGCTTTCGGGCGCGCGCCGCCCAGAGACGAGCCGGGCGCGAGAAACCGTCTGTGGTAAAGCGGCAGGTCTTCGGCCGTGTCCAGCTCCCGCACGGCTTCCAGCATCCCCGTCAGATCGAGGTTCTCGCCGTCGAGTTCATCTGCTGGCCATGGCACGATGCGCTGCGGACCCGACAGATCGGGACCGAACGCCAACGCGCCCACGCGCGCAGCGCCGGTCGCGATCAGATAGTCGAAGTCGGTCAGCGCGCGCGCGCCGGCGGCGCGGTCCATCACGTGGCGTCCCCAACCGTCGGGCGCCGCATCGCGAATTCCGTTGAAGAGGACGAAGCCCTCGGGCGCGGTGTAGTCCCGGTCGATATCGGCTTCATGCAGCGGCAACTGCACAGGGTCAAGCGCGAGCCGGTCCTTGCGCTTGAGATACAGACGGCCGTAACGGAAACGCGCCGTCGCCTCGCGGCCGGTGCCGCTCGCTTCCAGCAGCCCCACGGGAACCGGGCCTTCTTCGAGATGGATATAGACGTATGTTTTCGACATCTCTTACTCAAAAATCCAGATCATCCGACGACTTCCTGGTTTTGCGAAAATCCCGGGGCAAATTCCTGATGTCTTCCTGCAGGGCGGTGTTGTCGCTCTCGGGCGCAACCAGCTCACCCAGACGGCGGTGCATTCCCAGTATCCAGAGTGCGGACGCCACGATTCCGAGACCGACGGTGGGGTCGCCCTTTTCCAGGCGCTGCACCGTCTTCAGATTGACCATCATGCGCCCGGCCATCTCGCTCATGGACAGGTGCCGGCGCTTACGCGCAACGGCGATGTCGCGCCCCAGCTTCTGCAGCTGGTCGGTGGCGACGGCGGGCAGGGCCCCGTATGAGCGGCTGGCTTTCGACATGCGAGTATTATACCTATATGAGGGTTAATTACAATCTAAAAGACCTCTATATGGGTAATTACAGAGGTTCTCCCCTATAGACTGTAAGTCGGAAGTGGCTGCCGTGCGGAGAATAAGGCCTGTTTTCTCCGCATTCCATGCGGAGATTAGCGCCTTTAAATGGATCTCCCCGGCCCTGCATGGTGGCGGGCACCGCTGGCACGCCCATGGGCGCAGTATATAAAGATAAGCCTAAAGCCTTGCCATTCCCTGTAACGAAACCCCCTTTGAGAGGGGGTTTCGTTACACAAGATCTGTCAGTTAAACAGTCCAGCTGTGCCTGGGCGCGCGATCTGACTCGCTTAATCTATAATCGGACAGTAGTCTTCAAATTCATTCGAACGCTGGTCGGCGTCGCCGATCCAACAGCTTCTCTGAAAATCGCCATGGCGGAGGCGGAGTATTTCGGGCTGTCTCCGGACGAAGCGAAGCACACCGCCAGAGCGAAGAGCTGGAGACGCCCTAGCCCGCTGTCCGCCGAAGCTTCGCTCTTGATCAGCAGGTCAGGGAAGCGGAGGGAGCCCCGACGCGAGGTGTGCGAACCAGGAGAGCGGTGGCATAAAAAATGCGGAGACTACAAGCGAAAGAATGACAATGATTCTTTCTGTTCCTCTGTCCGTAATAAGTTTTTCCAACGCTTTCGAAATTAGATAGAGCGGTACGATGATTAACAGGATACCGAGACCTAAATAGAAAAAGGCGTGGAGGTCGAAATAGACGCGTCCGTGGCGCACAGCGCCTCCGAAGTCCCGAAGGCATTGGGTCAAAAGCTCCGTGCCGGTTCCTAGAACCATCGCGGCAGTCCAACGCAGTGCTGGTGCGGGCTCTGGATTATCTTGAGTCTGGGTCAGCGGCTTTTTCTCGGCCATGTCGTCTCCCTTTACGCGAATGCCGCCATGCAACCCTTAACCCGCGCTTACCGTCCGTGTCTCAATCAAGTGAGCGGAGCAGCGGGCGCAAACGTGCGAATGTATGGAATGCGCGACAAGGATGCAGCGGACCTCGATGAGCGGGCGGTCGAAGTAATAGCTCAGCAGCGCGCGATATTTCATGCACTGCAGCGGACCGGCCATTTCAGATTGCCCGCATTGCACTTCAATTTCGACGGCGACGAATCGACCGAGAGCGTCCTTCGATACCAGATCGATTTTATCGCCCGTCGCCAAAGGCCATTCGATCTCCCATAAGGTGAGGCCCGGTTCTCCCAGCAGGCCGGCCGGATCGGCGGCGATGCGGCGCTTGAGCGCCTTGTGCTCCGGTCCCTCGCCCCCTCCCCCAAAGCGATGGCTGCCGCCGCGTTCGACGTGTTTTTTTTCGTCTCGGACCGTGAAAGCGTTGAATTCGGACAGGAGCCGGTCGAACACGGCCCTCGAAATTTCCTTCAGTCCGGAATGCTCTTCGCCGAATCCATGAAACACGTAATTGGGGGCGTAGTTCAAAATTGCAGTCAGCCGTTTTCGCGATATGAAGCCGGCTGAATTTACGCTCTTGGTTGGCGCGGAGTAACGCCACCATACCTTGCGACCGTCCGCGAATTGTTCGGGTTTCGAGCCCTCCGGTTGGGAGGCAACGTCCGTGACCTCGATAAGCGCAACCACGCCTTGTCGCCCCCGGCGACGGGGAAACCTTTGGGTCGTGCCTTCAACGTAAGTTCGGATTTCGGTCGGGCCGGTGAGGGATTCGTAAACAAAAACCAGATCACGCGGCGATACGCGATCGATCAGATCGCGCCTGTTCTGCTGCACCCACACACCGCGCGGCGGTTTCGGCGGTCCGGGGCCTTTTTTCTTAGGCCAGTGAGTTGTGAGCCAATAAGCCATGTCTCTTCGTCACTTCGGGTTGCTTAGGCAAAAGCTGCCATGCTGCCCTTATTCAATCGTGCCTGCATATCGCTATTCCGGACGCCTTTTAGATAAACCATGGTCGATGCGGTATCCCGGTGTCCCATCCACTGCTGCAGGGTCCGGATATCGACGCCGTCCTGCAGGTGCCGCGTGGCGTAGGTGTGGCGCAATTTGTGGAGAAACCAGCGCGTGCAGAACGCACCCGCGCTGCAGCGGTTCGTCCGCTTCGTTCCGTCGTCGAGATCGTGCGTCGTCACGCACCGGCCACAATTGAGTTTTGCGCGCCAGGCGACGATCTTGAGTTTTTCCAGCATCGCGCCGTCCTGCCGGCCGCTGCCGCTCGAGAATATGAAATCGTCGAGCCCGGCATCTTCCGGCTTGAATTTCGCGAGAAGGGAAATGAGCTTTTGCGGAACGGGCACCTCCCGCTCCTCCCAGTTCTTCGGCTGGAACCCCAGCTTCGGCTTGGCCGTGACGCGCACCGCCATCTGCTTGAAGTCCACATCGCGCCAGGTTGCGAACCGTCCCTCGGCATCGCGAAAGCCGGTCATGAGATAAAACTTGAAGCGCATCCCCTCCTCCACCGAACAGGCCGTGAATAGTTTTTCCAGCTCGGCGCTTTCATAGATGGGCCTAACCGTATCGACATAGCTCGGCCAGTCCGACGCATTCAGCAACCGCGGCCGGCCGTTCTGTTTCAGGAGCTGTGAAATCACCACGAGCTTGTTGTAGGCGCTCCTGCCTTTCTGCGTTTGCTTGAGGCAAAGGGCGGCGAAATCCAGCAGATCCTCGCGCTCGATTTCATCGACATAACGACGCTTACAAAACAAGCCAAATGAATTCAGGATGGGTCGATAGGTGCGAAAAGTTCTTAATGACCGATGGTAGCGGATGTACTCCCTGTGCTTGTCAAGGGCGTCAGCCAGGGTGATCCGCTCGGGATCGGGCGGCGGCACGTGCAGATCGATCAGCCCGCTGCGCGCGGCGGAAAGTTCTGCCTGCTTGCGATGGGCGCGCTCGGCGGCGATGAAGGCATCGGGGCCGGCGGCCTCGCGGCTGCGCGCACCCAAGCTCAACCATTCGAGATAGTAACTGCCTTCGGCGTGGACTTCGTCTTTCCCGCCGATTTTGACGTGATCGCGACGCACCCTGCCCTTGCTGTCGAAACATGCGGACGCAAGTTTTCAGGTGTCGCGGACCTTTATTTTCTTGAGGAGTTTTACAGTGCCGATTTTAGGCATTGCGGGCGACTCCGGCGGTTCCTTGTCAGAACCGCCACCAGAATCGCCCACAAGGGCCCTAAGTTCAAGATAAATATAGTAGCAAGTGACAGGGCAGCGTTCTAACCAACTGAACTACGTCCCCCGCGCCTAGCGAGTAATACCGTCCGATGGTGGGCGGTCACGGATTTGAACCGCGGACCTTCCCGGTGTAAGCGGGACGCTCTAACCGCTGAGCTAACCGCCCATCGAGCCGCACTATCCT
>CAZLWY010000189.1:0-15464 GCA_964563425.1 uncultured Acidobacteriaceae bacterium
GTGGAAGTGCTGGCCCGCGACCTGGGCGTCAGCAAGGGCAGCTTTTACTGGCATTTTCGCGATCGAGGGGAGCTGCTCGAAAAGCTGCTGACGCGCTGGGAAGATGCCGAGATCGATTGGTTGAACGCCGAGGTCGCTGCCGGCGCCGCCACACGCTGGGCTGACTTCGTCGCACGCGCTGTGGCGGCCGACCGTATGCGCCTGGAGGTCTCGCTGCGGGCCTGGGCTCGTGCGGATGAGCGCGTAGCCGGACGCGTGGCAGCGATCGAGAAAAGAAAATCGCGCCTGATCGCGGAGGTCCTGCGCGAAATCGGGTTTGCGCCCTCCGCCGCCGATTCATGGTCCGACGTGGCGCAGTTGATCTGCCTCGGCTGGCTCGACCGCGCCACCCGCGATCGCCAATTGGAAGCCTCCGGCCGCGGCCTCGGCGAATTGCTCTCCGAATTCATCCTCGCCGCCTCCGCCCGCGGCTCCGCGCGCGAGTAGTGGGTCACGCCCGGCTCCCTTGCTTCCTGTCCTCCTTGCTTCCCTGCCTCCTCGTTTCTATGGCAAACTCAATACTCTGAAACAGGCAGCCGCCGCGCGCTGAATCGGAACTTTATCCCGCCGCGCTGCAATCGACCCGAAAATCCATGGACCCGCAGTTCATTCGCAATTTCTGCATCATCGCTCATATCGACCATGGGAAATCCACCCTGGCCGACCGGCTGCTCGAACTCACCGGCGCACTCACCCAGCGAGAAATGAGCGCGCAGGTGCTCGACTCGATGGATCTGGAGCGCGAGCGCGGCATCACCATCAAAGCGAAAAGCATTCGCCTGCATTACACCGCCAAGGACGGCCACGAATACCGGCTGAACCTGATCGATACGCCCGGCCACGTCGATTTTTCCTATGAAGTCTCGCGCGCGCTTTCCGCCTGCGAAGGCGCGCTGCTGGTTGTGGACGCTAGCCAGGGCGTCGAAGCGCAAACCGTGGCCAATGCATTTCTTGCCTCGCGCCATAACCTCGCCATCATTCCGGTGATCAATAAAATCGACCTGCCCGCCGCGCGTCCCGATTTCGCCAAGGAACAAATCGAAAATGTGCTGGCCATCCCCGCCGACGACGCTCTGTTGATCAGCGCCAAGAGCGGCCTGGGCGTCGAGCAGGTTCTCGAGGCCATTGTTGATCGCGTTCCGCCTCCCGTAGGCTCGTCCGAGGCCCCCTTGCGCGCCTTGATTTTCGATTCCTGGTTCGATATCTACCGCGGAGCGGTCGTGCTGGTGCGCGTGGTCGAGGGCCGCCTGACGCCCGGCACGAAAATTCGCCTGTGCGCCGGAAACGAAGTCTACGAAGTCGAAGCACTCGGAGCTTTGACGCCGAAGCCTGTCGTGCTCCAGGAGCTCGCCGCGGGCGATGTGGGATTCGTCATTGCCAACATCAAGCGCGTGGCCGATGCGCGCATGGGCGACACCATCGTCGAAGCGGCCCGCCCGGCCCTGCCGCTGCCCGGGTTTGAAGCCATCAAGCCGATGGTTTTCGCCGGCCTTTTCCCGGTGAACGCCACGGACTACGAATTGCTCCGCGACGCGCTCGGAAAACTGCAGCTCAACGATGCGGCGTTTTTCTACGAGCCGGAAAATTCCGTCGCGCTCGGATTCGGATTTCGCTGCGGCTTCCTCGGCCTGCTGCACATGGAAATCGCGCAGGAGCGCCTGGAGCGCGAGTTCAACATCGACCTGATCACCACCGCGCCCAGCGTGCAGTACCGCATCACCACCACCGACGGCGTTGTCCAGGAAGTGGACAACCCCACGAAATTTCCACCGCCCGCCAACATCGAACAAATCGAGGAACCCATCCTCACGGCCATGATCATTACGTCGGAGGAATCCGTCGGCGGCGTGCTCGCTCTGTGCGAGGAAAAGCGCGGCGTGCAGAAAAAATTCGAGTATCTTTCGCCCACGCGGATCATGCTGACCTACGAAATGGCGCTGAATGAAATCGTGCTCGATTTCTACGACCGGCTGAAAAGCGTTTCCCGCGGCTACGCCTCGCTCGACTATCACCTTTCGGGCTATCGCGAATCCGACCTCGTCAAGCTCGACGTGCTGGTCGGCGGCGAACCGGTTGACGCGCTCACCATCATCTGCCACCGCGAACAGTCCTACGATCGCGGCCGCGATCTCGTCAGCCGCCTGCGCAAACTGATTCCGCGACAGATGTTCGAGGTGCCCATCCAGGCCGCCATCGGCAGCCGCGTGATCGCACGCGAGACCATCAGCGCGATCCGCAAGAACGTGATCGCCAAATGCTACGGTGGAGACATCTCCCGCAAACGCAAGCTCCTCGAAAAACAAAAAGAAGGCAAGAAGCGCATGAAACGCGTAGGCCGCGTCGACATCCCCCAGGAAGCCTTCCTAGCCGTGCTCAAGGTCGCCAGCAGCACGGGCGACGACGAATAGAGTTCTTCAGACTCGGGGCGGCCGGCGGCATTCCAAACCACCGTTTGCTTCTCCACGCCCCGCCGGCCGCTGTGTCGGGAATGTGCCCGGTCCCATCGGTCAGGGTCTGTCTCCCCGGGTCTGTACCGCTTTCTGGGTTCCAACGTAGGAGCCGCAAATCCCGAGAACGAAGTCACCCACCAAAGCGTCGTCAGGTCTCGCGCTTTTTGCGAACGGTGGCGTTGAGAAGTCCCTGGGCAAGGCGCACGGAAATGCCATCACCCACGGCCACTTGATCGGCCGAACGCAGGACTCGTCCGGAATCGTCATACGCAATGGAGTAGCCCCGTTCGAGCAGTTGCAGCGGGCTGCGCTCGTCGAGCTGCAGCTTGAGCTTCTCGTATCGATGCCGTTTCGCGATCAGCGTGCGGTCGACCGCAGCGCGCAGCGATTCCGCCTGCTGCTCGATGCGCCGGCGCAGCAGGGTCGCGCGCGCCCGCAAATCGAACGAGAGTATCTGCGCCCCCGCTCGCGTCATCCGCTGGCGGGCGGTCGCAATTCTCAGCCGCAGCACCATGCCCAGGGACGACGAAAGCTCGTCGAGTTGCTGATGCCGGCGCCGCACCAGCAATTCGAGCTGCCGGAATCCGCGGTGCGTCTGCAAATCGCGCACGTGATGCCGCCGCTCGGAAAGGAAATAACGCATCTGTTTCACCAGGTCGCGAGTGCACGCCGCAATGTGTCGCTCGAATTCCTGCCGCGACTGCACCACAATTTCCGCCGCGGCCGAGGGGGTCGGTGCCCGCAGATCGGCCACGAAATCCGCGATGGTGAAATCCGTTTCGTGGCCGATGCCGGTAATCACCGGCACCTCCGACGCCGCAATCGCGCGCGCCACGATCTCTTCGTTGAACGCCCAGAGATCCTCGAGCGATCCGCCGCCGCGCGCCACGATCACCACGTCCGCAAATTTCGCGCGATTGAAATGCCGCAGCGCCGCCACCACTTCGGCGGCAGCTCCTTCGCCCTGCACCTTTACGGGATAAATCTGCACGTGCACGTTCGAGAATCGCCGCTTCAGCACACGCAGGATGTCGCGAATCGCCGCACCCGTGGGCGACGTGACCACGCCGATCAACCGCGGCAGCACCGGCAGAGCCTTCTTGCGCGCCCGGTCGAAAAGGTCCTCCTCCTGGAGCTTTTTCTTCAACTGCTCGAAAGCGACTTGCAGCGCGCCCGCTCCGACCGGCTCGATCAGGCTGACGTAGACCTGATACTCGCCGCGTGGCTCGTAGACGCCGAGTGATCCGCGTACCGTCACATGCAGCCCGTCCTCAGGCCGGAACTTCAGCATGCGCGCCTGATCGCGAAAACAGACGCAGCGAATCTGCGATCGCGCATCCTTCAAGGTGAAATACAGATGGCCGGACTGGGCCGGGCGGTAATTCGATACTTCGCCCTCGATCCAAACATCGGGAAACGCGCCTTCGATCAAGTCGGAAATGCGCTCGGTCAGCTCGCTGACCTTCCAAACGTGCCGCTGTGGCGCGAGATCGAAGAGGGAGGATTGGCTCATGGCTCTAGCGGCGGAAATAATTCACGATCCACGAAATCAGCGTCAGCGCGAGGCTCACCAGAAGACAGGTCACGACCGGAAAGTAAAAGCTGCCGTGCCGGCTCTGATAGGAAATGTCTCCCGGCAGGCGGCCGAGCCGGAACGGCAGGCGTGCACCGAACATGAGCAGAACGCCGGCGCCAACGAGCACCACGCCGACTATCAGCAGCAGCTTCCCGAGTTCGCGCAGGGGGTCCATGGCGGCTTCGATGGTCCCATATTAAACCGATTCGTCAGGCCCGTCGCTTGAGAGCGCGCGGCGCGCCGGCTAGATCAGCTCGAGGCCGGCGAAAAAATAGCCGATCTCGAACGCGGCCGTGGCGGCAGCATCGGAGCCGTGCGTACAGTTGTACTGAATGCTCGTGCCGAGTTCTTTGCGGATCGTCCCCGGCGCGGCCTTGGCTGGATCGGTGGCGCCCATCGTGTCGCGCCATTTCGAGATCGCGCCTTCGGCTTCCAGAACCATTACCACCGCCTTGTCCGAGCTCATGAAATCCGTCAGCTCGCCGAAAAACGGCCGCTCGCGGTGCACGGCGTAAAATCCCTCAGCTTCCGCCTTCGTCAGACGCAGCGACTTGATCGCGACGATCTGAAATTTCGCGGCGTGAATGCGGCTGAGAATATCCGCGGTCAGATTTCGCTTCACCGCATCCGGCTTGACGATTGCAAGCGTTCGCTCAACGGCCATTCGATAATTCTCCCGTGTTTGAAATTGTTTGCGCCGGCTGATTTCGGCGCTACTTCCGCTTTTTCGCTTTTTTCTGCGTCTTGCTGGCGGCCGTTTTCTTGACCGCCCGGGAACCTGATTTCGATTTGCCGAGCACCCGCGCCATGGTTTCGCCGATCTCGGCAGGGCTCTGGACCGTGTGGATTCCGGCAGCGCGGAGCGCGGCGTACTTCTCCTTTGCGGTGCCTTTCCCCCCGCTGATGATGGCGCCGGCGTGGCCCATGCGCCGGCCCGGCGGCGCGGTCTGCCCCGCGATGAAACCAACCACGGGCTTCTTCACATGCTTCTTGATGAAGTCCGCGGCGATTTCCTCTGCGTTGCCGCCGATTTCGCCGATCATCACGATCGCGTGGGTTTCCGGATCGTCGTGGAACATGCGAATCGCGTCGAGAAAGCTCGTGCCGATGATCGGATCGCCGCCGATGCCGAGGCAGGTCGATTGCCCGATGCCGAGTCCAGTGAGCTGCCCGACGGCTTCATAGGTGAGCGTGCCGCTGCGACTCACCACGCCGACGTTGCCTCGTTTATGAATCGAGGCCGGCATGATGCCGAGCTTCGACTGGCCGGGCGAAATAATGCCCGGACAGTTCGGGCCGATCAGCCGCGTCTTGGAATTTTTCAGCGCGGCGGCGACGCGGACCATATCCAGCACCGGTATGCCTTCCGCGATGCAGATCGCCAGCAGCAGCCCGGCGTCGATGGCTTCGAGGATCGCATCCGCAGCGAACGCGGGCGGCACAAACGCCATCGAGGCGGTCGCAGCGGTCTCGCGCCCGGCTTCGGCGACGGTGTCGAAGATCGGGATTCCGAGATGTTTCGTACCGCCTTTACCGGGGGTCACGCCGGCAACAATTTTCGTGCCGTAATCAAGCATCTGCTGCGAATGAAAACTTCCCTCGCGGCCCGTGAGACCCTGCACCATGACGCGAGTTTTCTTGTCGACGAGTATGCTCATCGCGCGCCACCCGCCAGCGCGACGGCTTTTTCCGCGCCGTCTTTCATTCCGTCAGCGACGGAAAAGTTGAGGCCGGAATTGCGCAGGATTTCCTGGCCTTCGCGCACGTTGGTGCCTTCCATGCGTACAACCACAGGCACTTCGAACCGCAACTCCCTTGCGGCGCTGACGATTCCACTCGCGAGCATGTCGCAGCGCAAGATTCCGCCGAACACGTTGATGAAGATGGCCTTCACGTTTGGATCGCTGAGCAATATGCGAAATGCATTCTTCACGCGCTCTTCCGACGCATCGCCGCCGACATCCAGAAAATTCGCGGGATTGCCGCCGCTGAGCTTGATGATGTCCATGGTGGCCATGGCGAGGCCCGCCCCGTTCACCATGCAGGCGATGTTGCCGTCGAGTTTGATGTAGTTGAGTTTGTATTTCGAGGCTTCGGCTTCAAGCGGCGTTTCTTCGTCCAGGTCGCGCAGTTCCTTGAATTCGGGATGGCGATAGAGCGCGTTGTCGTCGAAATTGATTTTCGCGTCGAGCGCCACAAGCCGGCCATCGCGTGTGACGACGCACGGATTGATTTCAAGCAGAGAGGAGTCCGTCTCGAGGAAGGCCCGATAGAGCGCCGTCATGAACGGCACTGCCGCGTGCACCAGCTCGGGCGACAGTCCGAGGCCGAAGGCCAGCTTTCGCGCGTGGTAAGCCTGAAATCCCTCTTCGGCGCGAATCACCTCGCGCAGGATTTTTTCCGGATGCGTCTTGGCGACTTCCTCGATCTCCATGCCGCCGGCAGCGCTGGCCATGAAAACCGGAGCGCCGACGCCGCGGTCCACCAGGACGCTCAAGTAGAGTTCGCGCTGGATGTCGAGGCCTTCTTCAACGAGCACGCGCCGGACGACGCGGCCCTCGGGACCCGTCTGCGCCGTCACGAGATTCATTCCCAGCATGCGCTCGGCAAACGCTCCGGCCTCCTCGGCCGATTTCGCGACCTTCACGCCGCCGCCTTTGCCGCGCCCGCCCGCGTGAATCTGCGCTTTCACGACGACCACCGGCGTGCCCAGGCGCTCGGCCACGGCCCGCGCCTGGTCTTTTTTCGAGACGACTTCGCCGCGCGGGACAGCCACGCCGAACTTCGCCAGAATCGCCTTCGCCTGATATTCGTGGATTTTCATGCGATGCCGCGACGGAACCGAAGCCTGCCTTACTAATGCTAGAATTCACGCTCGTCGAAAGCGATCCAGTTTACTTGGAACGCGCGAGCCGGGCAAGGCGCAGGCGCGGCGCGAAAAAAGACGGCTCGCCGTCACCCTGAGCGAATGCTCATGATTCAGGAAGCGATCGAAATCGTCGCAGCCGGAGAAGACCTATCACGCGCCGATGCGGACGCGGCGATGGAGGAGATCCTCGCCGGTCGCGCAAGCGACGCGGAGATCATCGCGCTTCTGAGCGGGCTGCGGGCCAAGGGCGAATCGCTTGACGAAGTGGTCGGCTTCGCGACCCGGATGCGTCGGCACGCAACGCCCATATTTCCGCCCGGGCATTCGATGGCGGACGAAGCGCTGGTCGATACGTGCGGCACGGGCGGCGATGTTTCCGGTACCTTCAATATTTCGACAGCCGCGGCATTCGTGGTGGCGGGTGCGGGCGTGCGCGTGGCCAAGCATGGCAACCGCTCGATCAGTTCGCGCTGCGGCTCGGCCGATGTGCTCGAGCAACTTGGCGCGCGCATCGATTTGCCGCCGGAACGCGTGGCGCGGTCGATGGCTGAAATCGGTATCGGCTTTCTGTTTGCGCCAGCCGTGCACGCCGCGACGCGCCATGCCATCGCCGCGCGGCGCGAGCTGAAGACGCGGACCATTTTCAATTTGCTGGGGCCGCTCACGAATCCTGCTTCGGCCTCGGCACAGGTGGTGGGTGTGTATGACGCTGGCGTGACCGATTTGATGGCCTTGGCTCTGGGCGAGCTCGGCGTTCGCCGGGCTTTCGTGGTTCACGGCGCGGACGGCCTGGATGAGATTTCCATCTCCGGAGAAACGCGCGTTTCGGAACTGCGCAACGGGCTGGTGCAGAATTACCGGGCGACGCCGGAAGATTTCGGGTTGAACCGTGCGCCGCTCGATTCGATCCGCGGCGGCGACGCGCAGCAGAACGCCGAGATCATTCACAAGATTCTGGGGCGTTCGCTGCTTTATCGCGAACACACGCCGCAGCGGGACATTGTGCTTGCGAATGCTTCGGCCGCGCTGGTGGCTGCGGGGCGGGCGGCGGATTTTCGCGACGGTGTCGACGTGGCCGCTCAATCCATTGACAGCGGGGCGGCGCGGGAAAAGCTCGATGCGTTTGTCGCGTTTACTCAGCGCGAATAAGTTTCCTTGGACACCCCAACCCGGCGCACGGTTAGGTTCGCGCCAAGCATCGGTGCCGGATATCCGCCGTGGCGGATGCCTGTCGGAAGAAGCGGCGACGTCAAACCTCGAGAAAGTTTTCCAGAAGCTTGAAGCCCGGGCCGGTCAGCACCGATTCGGGATGGAACTGTACGCCCTCTACTTTCATTTTGCGATGGCGCAGGCCCATGATCGTGCCGTCGGCTGTTTCGGCGGAAATTTCGAGCGTGCGCGGGAGCGTTTTTCGTTCGACGATCAGCGAGTGATACCGCGTGGCGGGAAAATCCTGCGGCAAGCTGCGGAAAATCGTTTTGCCGTCGTGATGGATCTCGCTGGTTTTGCCGTGCATCACCTGCGGAGCGCGTATCACGCGGCCGCCGAACGCCGCGCCGATCGCCTGATGGCCGAGGCACACGCCTAAGATTGGAATTTTTCCCGCGAATCGCTCAATCAGCGGCACGCTGATCCCCGCTTCGGCCGGCGTGCAGGGCCCGGGTGAAATCACGATGCGCTCCGGCTGCAAGATTTCGATTTCGTCGAGAGTAATCTGATCGTTGCGGCGCACTTCGAGCGTCTGCCCCATCTGGCCGAGATATTGGGCCAGGTTATAGGTGAAGGAATCGTAGTTGTCGAGAAGCAGAAGCATGTTTGAACCGGGCCGGGCGCGATCGATCAGCCCTCGCGACCCGCTCCTTGATTATGCGCGATCTCGAGCGCTTTCAGTACGGCGCGCGCTTTGTTGGCGGACTCCTCATATTCCCGCTCCGGCACCGAATCGGCCACGATTCCGGCGCCAGCCTGAACATAGGCCCAGCCGTTTTTCGCAACCAAGGTGCGCAGGCCGATGCAGGAATCGAGATTGCCGGAAAAATCCAGATACAGAATGGCACCGGCGTAAATGCCGCGGCGCGTGGGCTCCAGCTCGTCGATGATTTCCATGGCGCGAACCTTTGGGGCACCGGAGAGCGTGCCGGCAGGAAAGCAGGCCATCAACGCGTCGAAGCAATCAACGTCGTCGCGCAGCCGGCCGCGCAAGCTGGAGGCGATGTGCATCACGTGCGAATAGCGCTCGACGAACATCAGCCTCTCTGGTTTGACGGAGCCATATTCGCAGACGCGGCCCAGATCGTTGCGCCCGAGGTCGACCAGCATGACGTGTTCGGCCCGCTCCTTCGGATCGGCCAGCAGCGCGGTTTCAAGCTCGCGGTCCTCCTTTTGGGTCCGGCCGCGTGGACGCGTTCCCGCGAGCGGACGATAGGTGGCCTCGCGCTCCTGGACTTTGACCAGCATTTCCGGCGAGCTGCCGACCACGGAGACGTCGCCGAGCTTGAGGAAATAAAGGTACGGCGAGGGATTCACGACCCGCAGGGCGCGATAAATTTCAAACGGTTCGGCCTGCGTCCGCGCCTCGAAGCGCTGGCTCACGACGATCTGAAACGCGTCGCCGGCGCGGATGTAGGACTTCGCTTTCTTCACCGCGCCCTCGAATTTGGCCTTCGTCATGTTCGAGCGCACGCGCAGCTTGCCTTCCGCCTTCCCCGGCACCTGCTTCGGCAGCGGACCTTCGAGCCGTTTCCGAGTCTTCTGGATTTCCGCCACGGCCGCGTCGTATTTTTCGCGCAGCGTGCCGGTGGCGTCGGTGAAGACGTTCTGGATGACCCAGACGCGATGCTGCACGTGATCGAATGCGAGTACGCCGAGGTAGAACATCATCACGCAGTCGTCGAGATGCAAATCGTCGCGGCCCGTGTCGGGGATTTTCTCGACCAGCCGGACCATGTCGTAGGCGCAATAGCCGATGGCGCCGGCGACAAACGGCGGCAGGCCCGGCACGCGCACCGGACGATAGCGCCGCGCGAGCCTTCGAAGGCGCTCGACGGGATCTTCGTCGGATTGCGTTTTGGTATCGCCGCGCTCGAGCGTGCAGGCTCGGCCGCGGGCGCGAAAAACCTCGGTGGGATAGGCGCCGGCGAACGTGTAGCGGGCGATCGTCTCGCCGCCCTCGACGCTTTCAAGCAGGAAGGAGTATTTCGCGTCACGCGCGATGCGCAGGTAGGCTCCCACGGGCGTCAGGAGGTCGGCGGTGAACATCTCGTAGACAGGCACGAGATTTCCCTGCCGGGCGAGCTTCGAAAACGACTTGAAATCGGGCTGGATCATCGACTTGTCCGCTTCTTGGAGCTGCGATCGGCCTTCGTTTCCTCGCGCCCGAGCGCGGCTTCCACGGAGCGGCGCATCGCCGCCACGGGCGCACGCTCCCCGGTCCAGATTTCCCACTGCGCCGTGCCCTGGGCTAGGAACATCTCCACTCCCGAAACAATGTCGATGCCGCGGCGCTCGGCCAGTTCGAGCAGGCGCGTCTTTCGCGGCCTGTAAATGGTGTCAAATACGAGCCGGCAATTCAATTCGCGCGTATCGAGCGGCGATTCGCCCCCGTGGGGGTACATCCCGACCGGCGTGGCGTTGACGATCGCGTCAAAAAACTCGCGGCACAGACGCCCCCGCGCGACCGCTTCCCCGCCGACGGCCCGCGCCAGGGATTTCGCGCGCGCTGCCCGCCGCGCACACACGCAGACGGCAGAGCCCGCCTCGGCCAGCGCGAAGGCAACGGCCCGTGCCGCGCCACCTGCTCCGATGAGGAGGACGCGGCTGCCGCGCAGCGGCATCCTGCGCTCGAGCGATTGCAGTACGCCCACGTAATCCGTGTTGTAGCCGTAGAGCTGGCCGCCGCCGCGCACGATCACCGTGTTGACCGCGCCGATTTTTTGCGCCAGCGGATCGCAGCCGTCCAGTTCGTCGAGGATTCGCTCCTTGTGCGGCAGGGTCACGCTGAATCCGGCCATGCCCAGAGGTTCGATCGACTCCAGAAAATCGCGCAGCTTGCGCACCAGGAACGGCAGATACACGGCGTTCATGCGGCGCGCGGCAAATCCCGCATTCTGCATAGCGGGTGAAAGCGAATGTCCGATGGGATTTCCGACTACGCCGTACACGCGCGTGCGTGCGTCGAAACGATCGGCGCGATACACGCGCTTCATTGCATCGAGCGAAATCTGGCCCGGCGCCGTGGCATTTTCAACCGGCGCATACGCAAACGCCCGCTTCGCGCGCAGTGCCAGGAATCGTGCCGGCAATGCCACATCGCCCATCGGAATCGCCACGACATGGCGATGCCTACGGCCGAAGTCAAGCATCCTGCGAGCCTGAGCGAGCGAATCGCAATGCGCCGCAATCTTAATCGCGTCCGGCCGGCGCGCCGTCAATTCCACGGCGACGCGCCCAAGGCTATGCGGCATGCCGTGAAAGAAATGCGCGGAAGCCAGCTGCTTGCCGTCGCCGAGTAGCACATCGACGAGTTCTCGCGGGCATTTTCTCAACGTTTCAATCTCGAAATCGTACCATTCGCATCCGGCCCTGATCGCCTCGGCCAAGTGCACCAGCTGCCGGGCGATCGTGCCCGCGTATCGTCCTCCGGCTTCGCGACGGCGACAGGTTGCGATCAGCGTGGCCTTGGTTCGGTGGGTCGCCAAGTACTTCAGGAATTTGGCAATTTCAGCGTCATCTAAAAGCCAGTCAAGCCGTAACTCGATCGTGCGTGTGGCCGGAAGCGCCCGCGCGAGCTGCTTTCGCATGGACAGCGCATCGAGCGCCGCAACCACCGCGCACACCTTGTCTCGCGCTAACATCCTTTATTTCCAATCTTTTCCGGAGGTTTCCGGCTGCACCCTGATCCGCCGCAGAGGAGCGGGTTCTTGCTTCTACCATGCGGTGCACAATGTGTAAAGCCCGGCAGACCATTGTCTTGACGCCCCCGGAGGCCTTGATTAGAGTCGATCCATGGGCTGGCGCCTGCTCTCGGGCGCGACGGGTTTCCATAAGGAGCGAGTGTGATGCGTGGGAAAATTGTCCTTGCAGGTCTATTTTTGGGACTCTCCGGGATGGCCGCCTCGGCGCAGGACGTAGCGCCCGCCGTCCCTCAAGCGAGCGATATCTACTGCTCGGGAGTCGTTACGACGGAAGCGGTGCCGCGCGACACCATCCTGATTACCGGGGAAGAGTCGAATTCCAAGATCATTTTCAACGAAGGCGACTACGTCTATGTCAACAAGGGCTCGGATCAGGGCGTGAAGCCGGGCGACGAGTTTTCCGTGATTCGCCCGCTGAAGGATCCCTACGGCATCGAGTGGACGAAGTGGGAGTGGTCGATCCTTCATAAAATGGGTACGGTTTGGGAAGACGAAGGCCGCATCAAGGTGATTAGCGCGCGCCAGGGTGTGTCGATCGGACAGGTCGAACATGAATGCGACTATTTGCAGCGCGGCGACATCGTGTTGCCGTTCGCGCCGCGTCCTGCGCCGCCGCTCAAACCCGAGAACAACTTTGACCGCTTTACTCCGTCAGACGGCAAGCCCATGGCCATGATCATTACCGGCAAGAAGTTCCAAGCTCAGTCCGGCAACAATGACATTGTCTACGTGAACCTGGGCTCCTCGCAAAACGTAAAGGTCGGCGACTATTTCCGCATATTCCGCTTCCATGGCACGCAACACGAGACGAATTATCAGACGCCGCGCTACGCCTTTGATATGGAACAGGGCGACGCGATTCCCGACGTAGGGATCTACGGCTTCGGCGTGGTCTCCAAGAAATACAATTGGGCCAACACCCCGCGAGAGGACGTCGGTGAGGGAATCGTGCTGCGAACCGGACCGAACTCCTCGACCGTACTGATTACCTTCAGCTTGCGGGAGATTTATCCGGGCGATTACGTCGAAATCGAATAGCGGGATTTTGCCCGGCCGCCGGGGCCGGGCATTTTCCCCGAGTGAATTTCGGATTCGCTGAACACTTCCGCGGTGAAAGCCTGAATTTCCGTTTCCGGTTCGCGCCACACGCCCGGGTCGAAGCCGGCCTTGACGCACGTTTCTTCTAGAAATCGCCGCGCTGTCCAGCGCATTTCGGTCGCCACCTGGGGTAACAACAATCCGCGCTGCGATCCGCGGCTCACCATCAGACCGTGCCTACCTGCCTCGATTTGCTCCGGCGCAATGTGCTCGAGAGGCGAAAGCGCAGAAATCTCGATTTCGATTTCCCCGAGCTCGTCGGGGCGCACCGGATTGAACCGGGGATCCTCGAGCGCCGCCGCTTTCGCGCAATGCGCGATGGCCTCGGCGAGCGATGGCCCCGCGGCGACCTGGCCGATGCAGCCCCGCAGGCGTCCGCGCGTGCGCAGCGTCACGAATACGCCGGTCGATTGCTGAGCGGCCGCGTCCGACCCCAGATTTCGGAGCGATTCGCGGCCTTCGACACCTGCATGCAAGGCTTCCCGCGCGATTTCCAAAAGGAGTTTCTTATCGAGACTACCGGGAGAGAACATCCTGGGGTTTGTCTTTCGCCTCGACCAACAGCACGCTGCGCCGGCGCCGTTCCTGAAAGCGGAAATTGATTTGACTCCAGAACATCTGGAAATAGTGGATCGCAGAAGCCACCGCGCTGAGCACCACCAGCCAGAGCAGCACCCGACCCACGTTCTTCAGGGCCGGATGATTCGCCGTGAAAATGATGGTGCAGCCAGCCATGACCTGCAAAATCATTTTCGTCTTGCCCAGAGCATTCGCGGGAATCACCAGGCCTTCCACGGACGCGATTTCGCGCAACCCCATGACGATAAATTCGCGCCCCACGATGATGACAACCATCCACGCCTGCACCAGATGCATCTCGACCAGTGGAATGAACGCCGCGATAATCAACAGCTTATCCGCGACCGGATCCAGCAGAATTCCGAGCGTAGTGATTTCGCGCCTTTTGCGCGCAATGTATCCGTCGGCCGCGTCGGTGGCCGCCGCGACCAGCAAAATCAAAACGCCCCAAACTTCGAAATGAAACGGAAGTCCCCAGAAATTCCAATTCGGCTGGCGAGTCAACAAGACAACAACCAGGAGCGGAACAAAGAAGATTCGCAGAACCGTCAAACTGTTCGGCAGGTTCATTTCAGTCTCGGCCAAGACTCGCGGGAGCCCGCCACGGGCTACCAACGCCACTTGAATATAGACTCCACCCTTGACCGAGTCAACCGTACCGGCTTTTCCGTGAAACGCAAAAGGCAGTATTTTGCCCCGGTTTCGTGGGTGACGATAAAGGCAAACCCCGCTGGTAGTAACTCTTAGCGAGCGACCCTGCCTCAAACCTGTGCAAATTCCAGGCGGGCATTTATGGACCTGCCCCAGAATTGTGCAACTACGGATGCTCGATTTGCGATCTTCTATCTTTAATATTTTCAATCAGTTAAAGACGACGACCCGAAATCCATCGCAAATACGGCCGTCCCGACGGTACGCGTACGGACCTCAAACCGCGTCTGCTTTTCCACAGAGATTTCCACTGCGCGGGCCAGCGGCAGGCGGCGCCCGGCCCGTTTCCCGGAATGCCGGATGGCCGGGATCGGTCTGCGGGAGTCGGCCGGGGGCGCGCGCCACCGCGTCGAAGCCAGGCGACCAGGGCGGAAGGCTCGGCTGAAAGTTATTCGAGGACGAATTCCTGCAGCCGGCGCGCGGTGGATTGCGGCACTTCCGCATCGAGAAGGAAGTGCCCATCGACAATTTCCGAGCTCAACACGCGCCCGCGCGCCTGCACCAGCGAAAGGTGCCGGCCATCGGCGAGCGGCATGCGCAGCTTCAGTTTCACGATCGGGTCGACGGGCATGGCGGCATCGATGTGGACGAGCAGTTCATCCAGGCCCTCGCCGGTCGCGGCGGAAGTGAAAACATTGGCCTGACCGTTGCCGTTCGATCGCATCAGCAGTTTTCGATCTTCGGCGCTCAGGCGGTCCGTCTTGTTCAGGACGTGAAGGCGCGGCCGGTCTTCCACCCCCAATTCGCGCAGGACTTTCAGCACCTCCTCGTCCTGCTCGGCGTGATGAGAATTGGAAATATCGGTGACGTGCACGATCAGCGCCGCTTCCTGCACTTCCTCAAGCGTGGCGCGAAACGCGGCAATCAAATCGGGTGGAAGATCGCGCAGGAATCCCACCGTGTCCGACAAAAGCACGCGCCGCTTCGACGGCAGGCGCACCGCGCGAATCGTGGGATCGAGGGTTGCGAACATTTTCGAAGAGGCCAGCACGCCGGCATGCGTGAGCGCATTGAAGAGCGAGGATTTTCCGGCGTTCGTATAGCCGACGAAGGCGACCATGCCCAGCGGCACGGCTTGGCGCGCGCGGCGCCGCGTGGTTCGCTGGCGACGTACGGTTTCGATCGCCGCCTTGATTTTCGCCACGCGGTCGCGAATGCGCCGGCGGTCGGTTTCCAGTTTCTGCTCGCCAGGTCCGCGCGTGCCGATGCCGCCGCCAAGCCGGGACAGC
>CAZLWY010000190.1:0-14251 GCA_964563425.1 uncultured Acidobacteriaceae bacterium
AAGCGAGCAAGAAAGGACGTTGTTTGGGTCCGAGGCATCTTCGACGTTCCGCTGATAGGTGACCCGCGCTTCGTTGACGAGGTTGTTCGTCAGGATGGTGGTCAGCTTGATCGAGGCGGTGTGGCTCAGATACTGAACATCCTCCGGTGAACCCGGGTTGCAAGAGCCGGGAGTGATGAAGCACAGGAAACTCTGTATCTGCGGATCCGACGAGTACAGGTAGCGGGTCGAGAGGGTGTTCTTGGAATTTATGAGGTACTCGCCGTTGGCCATGTACTGATTTTCGTTTGCGATCGTCGGCTGGGAAATCGCTGTTACGCAACCGGAAGACGGTGCGTACGAATACAAGAGCTTGCAGCCGGGGACCGAACTCGGGACGTAAAAGCCCTGGTTGTAGCCTCCCTTGATAATTCCCTTGGATTGGAGAAGCGCGATAGCTGTATTGCTAATGTTGGAGCCGTCGCTTGCCACGAGCACGCCGGTGCCGACGCCGGAGTTGCAGTTGTTGGTACCCGGTGCCGATCCGAATGGCGCTGGGCATGCTCCCGTGGGCCCGAACACACTGCCAAGATAGGCCCGGTATGAACCGGGGCCAAAAGCCGGACCACTGATGTGACGCGGATCGGAAGGATCGTTTGGATCGTTCCACGGCAGCAAATTGACGGCCGACTCGTAGCCGGACGAGAAACCGCTGGTGCCGATACCATTGATCTGACGGAATCCCTGATACGAACCGAAGAAGAACAGTTTGTCCTTGATGATGTGCCCGCCGAGAGTGCCGCCGAAGGTGTTCTGCTTCAGCGTCTGGGGCTTGTTTGCCTGGTGGTTGTTGTCTTCCGACAGGTGATAGAAGAAGTCGTTGGCGTTGAACATATTGTTGCGGTTGAATTCAAACGCCGAGCCGTGAAAATCGTTGCCGCCGGTCTTGGTGACGACGCTGACGTTCGCGCCGGGGTTGCGTCCGTAGCCTGCGTCATACTGCGACGTCTGTACCTTGAATTCCTGAATCGTGTCCGGGTTCGGAATGGCGATGCCGGGGAAGCTGCCGGTCTGCGCTGCAGTGCCGCTGACGTAGTTCGTGACGGAAGCACCGTCCATCGAGTAGTTGTTCTGGTTCGATCGCGAACCGTTGACGTTGATGTCCTGCGTGCCGTTGCCCACCGCAGCGGCGTTCGATACGTTGTTGACCACGCCGGGCGAAAGGTCCGCAATCTGGGTGTAGTTGCGCGAGACAAGTGGAAGATCTACGACTTCCTGCGCTCCGACAACCGCGCCCACCGTGGCGTTGGTCGTCTGGACCGTCTCAGCCGTCGATTCGACCGTGACCTGCGTCGCCTGTCCTCCGATTTCCAGTTTCTGATTCAAGACCGGCGTTTCCGTGACGTTGACACTAACCGAAGGTACTTCGGTGGCTTTGAACCCGTTGGCGGAGAAGCTGACTTTGTACTCACCCGGAGGAAGCAGCGAAAAGGTGTAAGACCCCGACGAGTCGGTGGTCGTGGTGCGCACCTGACCGGTGGCCTTGCTGGTGGCCGTGACCGCGGCGCCGACGACTACGCCTCCTGACGGATCCGTGACCGTGCCCGTCAACGCGCCAGTGCTGTTGGTTTGCGCACTTGAAGAGGAAACAAAACCAAACAACGCCGAATAACCGATTGTGCACACTACGAGACAAGCCGCTGCAATCAATCTCACTCTCATTTGCTTCTAGCCCCCCGGTCGGCTCGCATGACTTTACGCACGCGCAACGGCGCGCGTGTCTCACGTTACCCCGACGAATTTTTTGGAAACGTCTGCCGCGTTAGGACGCACGGCTATTCGGACTTCCCACCCAGCATTCTCGGTGCAACCCCAGACCCATGCCCCGGAATGCGAAACCCTTGGGACGCTTGTACTATTCACACCCCCCCTTGTCAAGATAATTGGGCATACATCAACGTTTCGGGTCCCTGCTGGTAAAGAGGCCCGAGGAAGGCTACGTCTGGAAATCGTAAACAGCTGGAGGGCGCGCTGCGTACCACGATCTTTTTTTGCGCGAGCGAGCGTGCACTTAAATCAGCGGCGTCGTCTTATGGCAAATTCTTCACGCGAGGGTGAGTCTAAAAAAACACGCCCTCCCTAAACTCGGGGAGGGCGTCTTTGACTGTCTCTATCCGGGTCGTACCCGCGCCTAGTCAGAAGAGTAACTTCAATCCGAACTGTATCACGCGAGGGGTGGTCGACGTCGACGTGATCTCGCCGAACGTCAACGGTGTATTGGTGTCGACGCCGAACGGCGGATCGAATTGCGGATGATTCCAGATGTTGAAGGCTTCCGCACGGAATTGCAGCGTGCCGCCTTCCCACAACTTGGTGTCCTTGATCACGGCCATGTCGAAGTTGAACTGGCCGGGACCGGACAGGACTCCCACCGCAGAGTCTCCCCACCCGGTGCCCGCACCCACATACATTGCGCCCGGATCTGCAGGGCCAAACGTACCGGGGGCATCGCCGCAAGGATCGGCCGCACTGCCGGTTGGGTTGAAGACGCCGCCGACGCAGGGCAATGCCTCGGGCACGAAATTCGTGCCTGTCCCTGTGCCGAAGGCCGCATCGTTGACCCATCCGTGCACTGCCCGGTAAGTCGTGCTTCCGGCGCTAGCAACTGGAATTCCTGACTGACAGACGCCGAACCTATTGCAGCTGACCGGATCTACCAGCTGCGCCCGGGTGTTTGCTGATGCTGCGCCGTAATAGATCGACCCGCCCGCCGAGTTCACCACGGTGAAGGGCAGACCGTCCTGGATCGTGGTCACTCCGGAAATGCTCCATCCGGACACCAGGCGATCCGAGAAGCCGTCGCGATGCTTCAAGGGCAGATCGTACACGTACGAAATCACGACGCGCTGCGGCCGGTTGAACGACGACAGCCCGTACTGCTGGCCCAGGTTGAGAGGATTGTTGCTGTTGGTCGCGCCGTAGAGAGTTTCACCCGGGGGGTTGATGCCGCTGCCGGCTTCGGCGGTGTTGACGTTCGTGAGGCCCTTGCTCCATGTGTAGGCCACCTGCAGCAGCAGACCGTGCGAGAACTGATGTCTCAGTTCGGCCTGCAAGCTGTTATAGAGCGAGTCGCCGTTGGTGTCTGTGGTGGCCAAGCCGCCGTTGGCGGAGTAGCCCAGGAAGGGAACGCGGGCATTGGCATTGGCCACCGTATTCACATCCAGCGGGAAGGGGTTCCCGGAATTAAACGGCAGTGATGCCGCGATCATCGACGCATTTTGCGGATCGGTCGGCGTGTTTGGAGCGCCCGCTACAAGGTGCGCCAGGTTGATATCCTGCGAATAGTTGTAGAGGTGAATGCCGTGGCTTCCAACGTAGCCAAGGTCGGCAACCCAGCCGTGAGCGAACTCATACTGCAAGTCCAAGCTGTATTCCTGGGTCAGAGGCAAGCGATTCGCCATCTGTTCGGAGTCAGCCGTATAGGTCAGTCCCGACGAAATCGCGCAGGCACCCGTCGGATCACCCAGCGGCGCTGTGTTGTTGCAGGTGTCATACATGTAGCGCGGCGTCCATTGGAGCGGGCCAGCGCCTGCACCGAAGGGATCATGAAGCGTGTTTCCGAGGCTGGCGGGGAATGCACCGGAAGCCGCTCCTGAATACGGAGGCAGGTTGAGCTGGTTGTCGATAAGCAGGTTGCCGTAAATGCGATCGTAGAACCAACCGTAGCCAGCGCGCACGACGAACTTGTCGCCCAGCGGTTGCCAGGCAACCCCGATACGCGGCGCGAAGTTCGTCAACGGCGTGCCCGGCACCAGAGTCTTGTTGCCGTTCACCAGAACACCGGAAGCACCATTCAACGCCGTGAGTCCAAACTCCTTCACGTCGAAGTTAGAGGGCACCACAAAACCCAAGAGCGTGCCCGTCGCTCCCAACGGTTGGAATGCTGAGTACGTATTCAGTTTTTCCAGCTGAGAATTCCACTCGTTGGAGAACTGTCCGCTCTTATCGTCCGGGAAGCCATCATATTCCCAACGCAGACCCAGGTTCACGGTTAGCTTTCTGCTGACCTTAAAGTCGTCCTGCACGTACCAATCGAATGCATTGATGCGGTTGTAGTGCGTCAAAGCGCCCTTTAAGCCGAACCCCAGGGCTATTCCCCCATTCAGTGTAGCGGGCGTGCCGTCATTGTAAGTCGGATCAAGCGGGTTCGTTCCGGCAGGTCCGGCGCTGCTGGTGAGGAAGTCCGCCGTGTTGTACATGAGCAGCTCGCCACGCCCAGAAGCGGGAATCGTGTTGTTGTACAGGATGCGCTCGCCTTCGAAACCGAACCGAAGAGAGTGTTTTCCATGGTTCCAGGAAAGCTGATCTCCAAACTGGTAGGTGTTGATGAAGTTGGTGGAGATCATGGAGAAGTTTCCGCCCTGGCTCCAGGGACCGGCGGCTGACGCAACACCCAGAATATCGAGGATCGGCACGATGTTAAGTTCGGGGTATTCCTTAGCAAGCGCCGGCGTCACCGTCCCACAGGCTTCGCCGTTGTTCACTAGCGGGATTATATTGCCCACGGGAGAAAGCGAGCACGCTTCCAGCATGTTGGGATCGGTGTTCTGCTCGACGTCGCGGTGGTAGGCGACCCTGGCTTCGTTGACGAGGTTGCTCGTGAGTACCGAAGTCAGCTTCAACTGGGCCACATAGTTGGTGTAGTGAGCGTCTACCGGCGCGCCTGGATTGCAGTTACCTGCCGTAATGAAACAGTTGAACGGCTGGGTTTGCGGATCGCTGGACGTGAAGAACTTCTCAGACAGCGTATTCTTGCTCGAGAGGACGTAGTCCGTGTTGAGCATGTACTGATTTTCGTTGGCCACTATTGGAATAGAAATGCCGACAGTGCAACCAGTGTACGTCGTCGGGACGCCGTTGCAGAGCGACGGCGCGCTTGGAAAGTAGAATCCCGAGTTGTTCCCGCCCTTGATGAGACCCGGGGCCTGAAGGAGAGCGATCGAGGTATTGGTGATGTTCGATCCATTCGGAGCGACGGTTACGCCCGTGCCGAACCCGGTGTTGCAGAGTCCCAAGCTTGGATTGCCGGTGCCAGGCGGCGCCGTGGTGGCGTTGCACGTCGTGCCCGGAACTCCGCCAAACACGCTCCCAAGATAGGCTCGATAGGCGGGGATGTTGTTCGTGCAGCGAAGGTCGGCGCAAACTCCGCTCGCGGCGTCGGCGTAGTCGTTCCACGGCAGTAACTGCACGTTCGATTCGTAGCCCGAGGCAAAACCGCTGGTGCCGATTCCATTGACCTGCCGGATGCCCTGATAGGAGCCGAAGAAGAAGATTTTGTCCTTCTTGATCGGTCCGCCAAACGTGCCGCCGAAAGTGTTCTGCTTCAGAGTCTGGGGAGTGTTCGGCTTGTCCAGACTCGCCTCGGTCCGCTTATAAAAAAAGTCGTTGGCGTTGAAAAAATTGTTTCGGTTAAATTCCCAAACGTCGCCATGGTATTGATTCGTTCCTCCCTTGGTAACCACGGTTACGTTGGCGCCCGGGTTGCGGCCAGAGCTGGCATCGTATTGCGACGTTTGCACCTTGAACTCTTGAATCGAGTCGGGGTTGGGAATGGCGATTCCAGGATAGCTTCCGGTCTGACCCGCGGTACCGCTCACGTAGTTGACGATGGAGCCGCCGTCCATGGAATAGTTGTTCTGGTTCTGCCTGGCGCCATTCGCCGCCACGTCCACCGTGCCATTGCCGACCGAAGATGCGGTGGTCACGTTGCTGACAACACCGGGAGAAAGGTTGACGATCTGGGTATAGTTCCGCGAGACGAGAGGAAGGTCGACCACTTCCTGGGAGCCGACCACCTGGCCGTTCGTGGCGTTCTGTGTCTGGATTGTCTCGGCAGTCGATTCCACCGTTACTTCCGTCGTTGTTCCGCCGACTGACAGCTTCTGGTCGAGCACCGGGGTTTCGGTGACGTTGACGGTAACCGAAGCGACCTCGGCTGGCTTGAAGCCGGCGGCCGAGAAACTCACTTTGTAATTTCCCGGATTGAGCAGCGTGAATTTGTAGACGCCATCGCTGCCGGTCGTTGCCGTGCGCTCCTGACCCGTGCCGAGGTTCGTGATCGTCACGGTGGCGCCTACAACCACGCCGCCCGATGCGTCCGTGACGGTACCGGTCAGAGCCCCGGTGCTGTTGGTCTGCGCCAGAGACGCAGGAACGAGTCCGAAAAGAGTTATGAAACAAAGCAGACAACCAACCAGCAGAACCACTGTCGATCTCGATTTCATTGTGAATCCCCCGGTGAACCAATGTCGTTGCAATGCCTGTGTGTGCGCGAGAACCCCCAGCGCCACAAAGCAAAATGACGGGAAGTTGCGGACCCGGTGTGCCGGACTGTCTAACTGTGGCTACTCGGATTCCCCACCAAACGCCCCCGGCGTGAAAGACCCCTCCCGCACGCCGAAAACGCTACCACCGCCCGGGCTTGCTTGTACTATTGGCTGGGAGTCCTTGTCAAGAATAATAGACATACGTAACGCGAATATATGAGTAACATACTCATATCGTTCTAACCGCTTCACGTATCACTTTTGTAAACCAAGAAACAATTCCTATCTCTCGATTTTCAAGATACAGTACGCGCAGGTCTGGGGTGACCACGCCGGGAAATTCCGGGACGCGATCTTGTTTTATTCCACGATCGACAGGGCGATGCTCGAGCGGAACTGCGCAGGGCGTTCCGGATGGACGTTCGGCCCTGCAAGGGGCGGCGCCGGCAATCGGCGGGGGATGAACCTATCCGGCGGACGCATTTAAGCGTGTACACGTCCGACCCGAACCAGGGCCATCGGACTGCAAGGAGAATCAAGAATGGCAAGTGCGCGAACCCCGGGGCTACGAGCTGGCGCTCCGCGGGAGTCGAATGCTTACGGGTGGAATGCAAAGAAGCGCGAAGCTGGAGTAGAACCGGGCGGCAGAAAAATCAGGCTCAATAGTCCCCTGAACGAACGGCCCGGATATCTCTTGTGGCGCGCGCGGCATATCGCGGATTCAATTTTCACCTACGAGTGCCGCGACTTCGGCATCACCTCTTCGCAATATGTGGTGCTCGCGGTGGTAAAAGACACGCCAGGCTCTGATCAAGTGAGCATCTCGCGGATCGCCGGCCTCGACCGGTTTACCACCGCGCTGGTGCTCTCCAATCTGATCAAGCGCAAGCTGATCCTGCGTGAGCGAAGCGCCACCGACCGCCGCCGCTACAGCCTGCGGCTGAGCCCACAGGGGCAGGATATGCTGAAGCGCATTGTGCCCGGCGCGGCTCGCGCGCGGGCGCGGCTGCTTTCACCTTTTTCGCGGCACGAGCAGCAGAATTTCATTCGCGCGCTGCAGCAACTGGTAGCCACGCTCAATGACGATGCGCGCGCGCCCGTCGATCAAGACGCCCTGCCGTACATGCGGCACAAGTCCGATCGCTCCGCGAAGAAAAAATAGGCGCGGCGCCGAACTTTTCTCAGGGCCCGCTTTTATTCGCCGGGCCGAAGGAGACTCGATGCGCCTCCGGCCCGAACGCGATCACCAGTGCGCCCAGTGCGAACGCCGTCGCGGCGAACGTCCCCATCGATTGCGCGTAGGTGAAGTGTTCCGCCATTCTCGCTTCGATCGGAGGCGCACTCGACGCGATTAGAACCCCCACCTGATACGCAAATCCCGGGAAAAATCCGCGCAACGGGCCGGGCGAAAGCTCGTTGATGTGCGCGGGAATCACACCCCAGGCTCCCTGCACCATGAACTGCATCAGGAATGCGCCGAAGCTCATCAGCGCCACCAGGGGCGGTGAAAAAATCCACACGGGAATCAGCACCAGCGCCAGCAGCACGGCGCTGACCATCGCGCGCCGCCGTCCGATGCGATCAGACAACAGCCCCACGAAAATTCCTCCCGTGATGGCGCCCACATTCGCCACCACGCTGACGATCGACGTGGCGCGCGGCGCGAAATGCAGCTGGTGCTGCAAGAACGTGGGGAACAGATCCTGGGTGCCGTGGGACATGAAATTCATCATGGCCATCAGCGCCACGAGATAGAGGAACCGCTTCCAGTTCGCGGCCACGGAGCCGAAATATTCGCACCAGCTTTTTCGCGCCGCGGCCTCCGCCTTCCACGCGTCGCTTTCCTTCACTCTGGCGCGGATGAACAGCGTGAGCAGCGCCGGCAAGCCGCCGATGAAAAACATCGGCCGCCAGCCCCAGTGCGGAAAAACCGTCCAGAACGCGACGGCCGCGAGCAAATTGCCGAGGGCATATCCTTCCTGCAGCACGCCCGATAAAATACCGCGCCACTTTGCCGGAACCGACTCCATCGCAAGCGACGCGCCCACTCCCCATTCGCCGCCCATCCCGATGCCGTAGAGCAACCGCAGTGCCAGGAAGACGCCATAGGACGGCGCGAAACCAGAAAGAACTTCCACGACCGAATAGAACAGGACATCGATCATCAGCGGAAGCCGCCGGCCCCAGCGGTCAGCCATCAACCCGAAAAGCAGCGCGCCAACCGGCCGCATCATCAGACTAGCGGTGATCGTGAGCGTCATTTCGGCGACGGATTTATGGAATTCGGCCGCCACCTGCGCGAGCACGTAGGTGAGGATGAAGTAGTCGAAAGCGTCGAGAGTCCAGCCGAGAAATCCGGCGAGCAGCGCGTTGCGGGAATTTGCGCCGTCGGCGCGTGAAAACGTTGGCGACGACGCGGCGGCGTCGCTCATTTCGGCTTGGCGGCCTGCGCGGAGACGGACTGCGGCCGCATCACGGCATCGGTGACTCGCGCGACTTGCGCCATTTCGGCGACGTCATGCACGCGGACGATGTGCGCGCCGCCGAGGATGCTTACGGCAACCGTCGCCGCGGTGCCCCAGATGCGGTTAGCATCCGGCGCGGCTCCTGGCACGTTCGCAAGGAAGCTCTTTCGCGACGTGCCTACCAACAGCGCGTGGCCCAGGCGCGCAAGTTCCGGAAGTTTTCGGAGCAATTCGTAATTCTGTGCCGCGCTCTTGCCGAATCCGATGCCGGGATCAAGCACGACCTGTGTTTTGGGCACACCGGCACGGCGCGCGATGCGAACGGCGCGACGGAGTCCGGTCGAAACGTCGCGCAGTACATCCCGCGCGAACGGTCTCTTCTGCATCGTGCGAGGATCGCCGCGCATGTGCATCAGGACCAGCGGCAGGCTTCGCTTCGCGGCAATCACCGCTAAACGCGGATCGGCGCGCAGGGCGGTCACGTCATTAATGATTTCGGCGCCCTGATAGGCGGCGGCTTCGGCGACCTCTGCCTTGCTCGTGTCGATTGAAATGGGAATCTTCAGCCGTCCGCGAAGTTTCTCGAGGACCGGGAGGATGCGACGCATCTCTTCGGAGGCGGAAACGGTCTTTGCGCCGGGTCGCGTCGATTCACCCCCCGCGTCGATCATGTCCGCGCCGGCCCGTTCCATCTCCAGCGCGCGAGCGACAGCTGCGTCGGCATCCAGGAAAAGACCGCCGTCAAAGAAGCTATCCGGCGTGACGTTGAGCACGCCCATCACCAGCGTGCGCTCGCCAAGCATGAGCGCGCCTGACGGCAGACACAGCTTGAATTTTTTTCGCTTAACCACGGAGGGGTATTGAATCACGGTTTCGGTGAAACGATAAGCAGATCGCGGCGCGAGCGATGAGTCAGCTTTCGGTCTCGAGCCTGTCAGGCCCGTAAGGATGTGCTTTGTCCCTCAGCTATTTCGAAGAAGTGGGGTTCTGAACCTCGGAATCTTCGCTCCGGAGGATCTTTATGAGTATGTCGAGAGCCGCCCAGAGTGCCACCCTGAGGCAAAACGATCTCACCTAGCCAACGGCGCTTAGCAACCGACGCGGAGACTAGAACTTAAACGGGACCCAGGGGGACTACGATGGGCGGGCGCCTGGCCGACCTCCGTGACACTTTCGAACTTGCCCACCGAGACACCTAGGGTTTCGAAGGTGCGGCGGGAACGTAATATGCGGCGCGATGAGAAACTTGGGCGCCGGCGTCGCCGGGGACTTCGACGCGTAGTGAATGCCAACCGGGCGCATCTCCTGCGCCTGCGGCGGGATAAAAGCCGAGGCTGTATTCCGCCCGTATTTTTTCGGCAATTTTACGGAACGTGTCCGCCATCGTTTCCGATTCGCGCAGGAAATAGAGCCCACCGCCGGCGCGGCGGACAAGTTCGGCAAGAAATAGCGTATACGGCGGAATCTCGAGCGTGCGCGCGTTGGGCGAGACCAGCGTCGCGGCCGTGTGCGCGGCCAGCCACTCCGGCGTCAGTACCCTGGGCCGATTCTCGGTCGAGACGGCGAAAATCTGGATGTCCTCGGCGGCGAGTTTGCGCGCGACGTCGTCAAACGCCAGTCGGTCCGCGGCCGCGCCGGGCCGCGGAGCCATGCTCGCAGGATCGAGCGTCAGACCCAGGCCGCTATCCTGCCCGTCGGTGAGCAGCAGGATGGCCTTGCGCCCACTACGGCCGGGGAAAAGCTCGCGCGCGGCCAGATACACGGCCTCGTAGATGTTGGAGCCGCCGGTATCCTCGAAAAGTTCCCGCACGTCGATGCGCGCGATGGCGCGGCGGGCCTGCTCGCGCACGTCGGAAAACGGAAGCTGCAAATACGTGTGCGCCGAAAAATCCACCACGGCGGCCTGGTCAAGCGGCGCAAGCGCATCGATTAAAGCGTCGGCGGCCTGCTTCATTTCCACGGAATCGCGCAGCACACTGGGGCTCGCATCGATCACCAGCGCCACGCTCGCCGGCGCCGTCGATCGATCGAAGTACGTGATCGGCTGGGCCACGCCGTCCTCGTAAACACGAAAGTCTTCGCGACGCAAGCCGGGCACGGCGGAGCCGTCGGCCGCCGAAACGATGCAGGTGACGGGAACCACCTGCGTGAGGACGTGCAAGGGCGCCGGCGCGCCCGATCGGGCGCCCCCGGCGGCATTCGATTCGGCGCCAGGGCTGCTCGCGCGCAATTCTCCAGTGGCTGGATCACGCCGCCAGACGATCCCGCGGTCGAGCTGCCGGGGTTTCGTGTGGTTGGATTGCGGCTGCGCGTCGAGCGCCGCCGTCGCGACAGCGACCACTGCGGGAACCAGTAGAACCACGAGTGCGGAGAAGGCAAGCAGGGGGGCCCGGCCTTCCATGGGCCCGGTACGGAATTGCGGGCGCATGATGGACGACTTAATCGAGGTCGAAATCTCGGATGGGCTTTTCGAGCGGTGCGTCCTTGGCCTTCTTCAGGTTCTCGGCAAACTTCCGTGCCAGGACGTCTTCCTTATTCCGCTCGGCTTCCACCGAGGCGCGAAACTTCGCTTCGACCGAATCGTCATGCTCGCGCAGCAACCGCGCTGTGTCGTCAAGATCGATCGATGGCGGGCGCACGGGCGGCGTATGCGACAAAACGACGCCGAGCGCCCGATCGACGATCAATTTTGCGCTGCAGCACGGGCAATCGAGTTCAAATGTCTCGGACGAATGCTTAGCCATGCGTTTATTCTACGCTGATTTTTCCGCTGTCAAGAGCCGGGCTTGCGTAAAACGGGCCGCGAAAAAAAAGAGCCCGCCGGCGCGGGCTCCCGAGAAGCAATCTGGTTTTGGGCGGTTATCAGGCCGTCGCGGGCTTTTCGCCCTTGGCAAGTCCGGGCAGCGGTCGAGGCTCGGGCCGCAGCGTCATCGAAGGTTCCCGTGTCGGCACAGCCGGCGCGGGCGGAGGCGGCAGCTTATCCGGCAGCGGCTTCCCTTCCATGAGCAGCTTCAATTCACTGGCATCGAGCACTTCGCGGTCCAGCAGACCTTTGGCGACGCGTTCGAGGGCGTCACTGTGCGTTTCAAGGATCTGGCGCGCCTTCGAATATCCCAAGTTGACGATGCCTCGCACCTCGACGTCGATCTTGATCGCCGTATCCTCGGAATAATCGCGATGTTGCGCAATCTCGCGGCCCAGGAAGATCGCCTCTTCCTTGCGGCCGAAGGTCAGCGGACCGAGCGTGCTCATGCCCCATTCGCAAACCATCTGCCGCGCGATCTCCGTGGCGCGCTCGATATCGTTGCCGGCACCGGTGGTGATGTGGTGCAGGAAAATTTCCTCCGCGGCGCGACCGCCCATCAGCACGGCCAGCTGCGATTCCAGGAATTCCTTTGTGTACGTGTGCTTGTCGTCGATCGGCAGCTGCATGGTGACGCCCAGCGCCATTCCGCGCGGGATGATCGTCACTTTGTGCAACGGGTCGGCTCCCGGAGTCATGGCGGCCACCAGCGCGTGTCCTGCTTCGTGGTACGCCGTGTTTTTCTTTTCCTCGTCGGACAGAATCATGGAACGCCGCTCGGCGCCCATCAGGACTTTGTCCTTCGACATTTCGAAATCGACCATAGCGACGAATTTCCGGTTCATGCGCGCGGCCCAGAGCGCTGCTTCGTTCACCAGGTTCGCCATGTCCGCGCCCGAAAATCCCGGAGTGCCGCGCGCGATCACGGAGAGATCGACATCTTCGGAGAGAGGCACCTTGCGCGTATGCACGCGGAGAATTTCCTCGCGCCCGCGCACATCCGGACGAGGCACCACCACGCGGCGATCGAATCGGCCCGGCCGCAGCAGCGCGGGATCGAGCACGTCCGGCCGGTTCGTGGCCGCAATCAAGATCACGCCTTCGTTCGATTCAAACCCGTCCATTTCGACCAGCAAGGCGTTGAGAGTCTGTTCGCGTTCATCGTGGCCGCCGCCCAGCCCGGCGCCGCGATGGCGCCCCACGGCGTCGATTTCATCGATGAAGATGATGCAGGGCGCGTTCTTCTTGCCCTGTTCGAACAGATCGCGGACGCGGCTCGCGCCGACGCCCACAAACATCTCCACGAAGTCCGAACCCGAAATCGAGAAGAACGGAACGTTCGCTTCGCCGGCAATCGCCCGCGCCAGCAAGGTCTTGCCCGTTCCCGGAGGTCCCACGAGCAGCACACCCTTCGGAATGCGCCCGCCGAGCTTCTGGAATTTCTGCGGATCTTTCAGGAAGTCGATGATCTCGTAGAGCTCTTCCTTGGCCTCATCGATTCCAGCAACGTCCTTGAATGTCGCCTTCTTCTGCTGCGCGGTCAAAAGCCGGGCGCGCGATTTCCCGAAACTGAGAGCCTTGTTACCTCCGGCCTGCATCTGGCGCATCATGAAGATCCAGATTCCGACAATCAGCAGGATCGGAGAAAAGTTGATCAGAAGGCTGACCCAGTTCGCTTCCTTCACCTCGCGGTAGTTGAACGGGACGCCCTTATCCTGCAAAGCCTTCGTGACGTCGGTGATCGCCGTGTTGGCGACCGTCACGCCGCGGAATTTGCTGCCGTCGCGATATTCGCCCTGGAGTTCGGCGCTGTTGGGCGAAAGAAGGATGGAAACATCCTTCACATTCCCGCTATCGACTTTCGCGACGAAATTCGAATACTGGGGCTCGTCCTCTTTCGTGGTCTGGCTTCCGTTGGATGCCATCTTCCACAAGAAGACCGCGAGCGCGATCATCATTACCCAAAATAAAATAGTGCGGACTGTAGAGTTCACGGGATACCTCACCCTCGGGATACTTTCCTGCCAGCGCTGGGACGCGACCTGCGGACCGTCCTCGCGCGCCTTGCCGCAACGTAGGGAAGATTCCGAAACAACCCCCCTTCGCCGCTCAATCCATACCCTACCCACTCCTTAGATGCTGCCGCGAAGCCAGTGTATTCAGCCTTCAAATCGACCTTGCGGGACGCCGGCTTGTCGAACAAAACCGCCAGCCTCAGCGACCGCGGACTGCCTTCTTCCAGGCGCTTCAACAGGAAATCTTGGGTAACTCCCGTGTTCAGCACAGCATCGACGACCAGCACATCGCGGCCGCGCAACGACGGCGCCTGGCTGAAAAATATCTCGCGGTATTCCTGGCCGCCGAACCGGATATCGCGCGTTTCCGAGCGCACGAAATGGCAGGAGACAGGCCTGGAAATCTCGCGTACCAGGTCGGCCGCGAACAAAAACGAATTCTCGAGCACGACGACCACGTCAACCGTCCTCCCGGCGTAGTCTTTCGAGATGGCTCGGCCCATCTGGCCCACCCTCGTCGCAAGACGCTGTCGAGTAAACGCGACCTTCATCGTCCTCTCAAAACCGCTCTTCCTCGATCACCACGGCCGCTTGTGTACCATTCGTGGCGCAAAACTCGTCCGAAGGAGGCAGTCCCCGGGCCCAGGCCACCCGCCCGCCGCT
>CAZLWY010000191.1:0-3499 GCA_964563425.1 uncultured Acidobacteriaceae bacterium
CCCGATCTGCGAATAAATGTCGCTCTCGATCTGAATCATGTAGGGGGGTAGGAAGAAGCTAAGCAGCACGCGCCGCAGCCACAGGATCGCAAACGCTCCAAACACCGCCACGGGCGTGCTCAGCAACACGCTGAACGGCAGTGACCAGCTCTCATAGAGCGCCGCCAGAATCAGAAAAACGAACAGCAACGAAAGCCCAAACACCGCCGCCGCCGGAACGCCCTGCCGCGCCTGCTGCTCCTGATAGGAAATGCCGGAGTAATCGAATCCCATGTCGGCCGGCATGGTCTGCTTGAATACTTGCTCCAGCGCGTCGGTAGCCTGTTCCGCGCTATAGCCCGGGGCGGCGCTGCCGTTGATTTGCGCCGCGCGGTACTCATTGAAGCGCATCGTAAATTCAGGACCGAGCCGTGGTTTCACGTTGATCAGCGTCGAAAGCGGAACGTTTTCGCCTTGGCTGTTGCGCACGTAAAATTCACCGACGTTTTCAATGCGCGCCCGGTCTTCGCCCTCGGCCTCAATATAAACCTGCCATTGGCGGCCGAAACGATTGAAATAATTGATGAAGTAGCCGCCCATGAAAGCCTGAATCGTGCGGTACACGTCGTTCAGGTTCACGCCTTGCTTCAACACTTTGTCGCGGTCCACATCGACATATTCCTGCGGCACGCTCGGTAGAAAAGTGGTGCTCAGGCTCGCCAGCTCCGGCCGTTTGCGCGCCGCCGCGAGAAACGTTCCCAGATTCTTGGCAAGGAACTGCACATCGTTACCCGCGCGATCTTCGAGAATGAACGTGAATCCTCCGGAAGTGCCGACGCCCGGAATCGCGGGGGGCGAAAAACTGAACGCCGTACCCGCGGGCAACTGGCTGAGCGCCTGGTTCAGATGCGCTTTGATCGCTTGGAACTGTTCATCCCGGGTCCGGCGAACGTCCCACGGCTTGAAAGTGACGAAGAAGAATGCGTTGTAACTGGTGCGCACGAAGCTCAGCAGACTGAAGCCCACGACGGTGGTCGAGTATTGAACTCCGGGCGTGTCGCGAATGATCTGATCCACTTGCGCCGCCGCTTGCGTGGTCCGTTCGAACGAAGCGCCGTTGGGCAGCTGGAGGTTCACGTACGCGTAGCCCTGGTCTTCGTCGGGCAGAAAGCTCGACGGTAAATGTTGCGCAAAAAAAGCTCCGGCCGCGCAAAAGGCCAAGAGCAGGATAATCACGACGGCGGTTTTATGGATCAGCACGCCGCTCCAGCGTACGTAGGTATCGGTGGCTCGCCCGAAAACGCGGTTGAACCAATCGAAAAATCTGCGCAGCAATCCGTGGCTCTCCTCCTTGCGCCTCAGCAATAGCGCAGCCAGCGCCGGGCTGAGCGTAAGCGCGTTGAATGCGGAAAGCAGGACGGAAATTGCAATCGTGACTGCAAACTGCTGATAGAGCCGTCCGGTAATGCCTGGAATGAACGCGGTGGGTACGAACACGGCGGAGAGAACCAGAGCGATTCCGAGCACCGGACCGGAAAGCTCCTCCATCGCTTTCAGCGCGGCGTTCTTTGGAGTCATACCATCTTCGATATGCCTCTCGACCCCTTCGACGACCACAATCGCATCGTCCACCACAAGTCCAATCGCCAGCACCAAGCCGAACAAGGACAGGGTGTTGACCGAAAAACCGAACAAGGGAAAGAGCACGAACGTGCCGACCAGCGAAACGGGTACGGCCAGCAGGGGAATCAGAGTGGCGCGCCAACCCTGCAGGAAGATATAGACCACGATGATGACGAGCACGAGAGCGATCAGCAATGTCTCGATGATTTCTTTCATGCCCTGCGTGACCGAGCGCGTGGTATCGAGCGCGATGGCATAGTCGACATCGCTGGGAAAGCGCTCCTTCATCTGTTCCATCAGTTTCTTGGCGCCGTCAGCGGCCTGCACGGCGTTGGAACCTGGGAGTTGGTACGCAGCGATCACCGCGCTGGGCTGCCCGTTAAAATGTCCCGAGACGCTGTAATCTTGCGAACCCAGTTCGATGCGAGCGACATCGCGGACGCGCACGATGCCTCCGTCGGGAGTCTCGCGCACCACGATGTTGCCGAATTCCTCGGGAGACTCGAGCCGCCCCTGCGCCAGTACCGAGTAGGTGAACTCCTGGCCTTTCGGCGCGGGCTCGCCGCCGGCCTTGCCCGCCGGGTTGACCGTGTTCTGCGCCTGAATGGCGCTGACGATTTCCGTGACGGTGATACCGAGCTTGGCCAATTGATCGGGCCTCACCCACAGCCGCATGGCATACTCGCCGGCGCCGAATATCTGCACATTGCCGATGCCGGTCGAGCGCAGAAGAGGATCGGCGAGATTGATATAAGCGTAGTTCGCCAGAAAGTCGGCGTTGTAGGTGCCGTGCGGCGAGTACAGAGCGAATAAGATCAGCGGGGCGGTGACGGCTTTTCGGACGCTGACTCCGTAATTGATGACGTCCTGGGGCAGCTGGGAAGCGGCCAGTGTCTCGCGCGACTGCGTGAGAACGAAATCCGTGTTGGGATCGGTTTTCTCGTCGAAATCCACGATCAGCGTGGTATTGGAGTTGCCGGTGGCGTTGAGCGAGTACATGTAATTCATGTTGTCCACACCATTCATCTGTTCTTCGATGGGGGTGGCAACGGACTGCTCCAGCGTTTCTGCATCCGCGCCGACGTAGGTAGCCAGGACTTGAACCTCGGGCGGCACGATGTTGGGGAACTGGGCGACCGGCAAACTGAGAATCGTCAGAGAGCCGACGATCACCATGACGATCGAGATCACGATGGCGACGATCGGGCGATTGATGAAGAATTTTGACATCGGCTATCGCTCCTCCATGCCGCCGGCAAACGGTTTGGGATTCACCTGCATGCCGTCGCGTACCTTCTGAAATCCTTCGGTGATCACGCGTTCGCCCGGCTTCAGGCCGTCGGAAATGACCCAGTCGGAGCCGACGCGGTCGCCGACCGTCACCGTCCGCACGCTCGCTTTATTCGCATCGTCGAGCACCACAACCTGATATCCGCCTTGCAGCTGGGAAACCGCTCGTTGCGGTACCAGCAATGCGTCCTTCTGCGTTCGAACTGCCGTGCGAATCTTGGCATAGCCTCCGGGGCGCAAGATATTTCCGGGATTAGGGAAGAGCCCGGCGATGCGGATCGCACCCGTGCTTTCATTGACCTGGCGGTCTGCAAAGTAGAACGTACCATCGTGTGGATAGGTCGACCCGTCCGCCAGAATCAATTCCAGCCGCAGGCTCTTGTCGGCTGCGACGCGCGTGGTTTCGGTGGGAAAGCGCTTGTTCCAATCGAGATATTCCTGCTCGCTTACGGTGAAATAAACTTTGATCGGATCAACCGTGGAAACGGATGTGACCGGAGCGCTGGCTGGATTTACCAGTGCGCCCACCTGAAGCTGCGCCTGGCCGGCAATTCCGTCGATCGGCGCGATCAGCCGCGTAAAATCGAGATTGATCTGCGCGGTTTCG
>CAZLWY010000192.1:0-7738 GCA_964563425.1 uncultured Acidobacteriaceae bacterium
CCGTCAACGGCGCCATGTACCTGCCCGCCGGAAACAAAGTGATGGCCATCGACCCCACGGCAGGAAAGGAAATCTGGCATTACGACGCCGGCACGCAGGTTTCCACGCGCGGCGTGGCGTATTGGCCGGGTGACGACAAGAACGCGCCGCGCATCCTCTTCACAACGTTTGACCGCAAGCTGATCGCGCTCGACGCCGCCACGGGAAAGCTCGTTCCGACTTTCGGCACCGCGGGAATCACCACGCTCGATGTCGGTTACAACGGCGTCCCGACGATTTACAAGAATCTCGCGTTCCTGGGCGCCAGCGTCGGCGAATTGCCGAAGGGGCCCGCGGGGGACACCCGCGCCTACGACACGATCACCGGCCAGCTCGTCTGGACATTCCACACCGTCGCGCGCCCTGGCGAAGTGGGCCATGAAACCTGGCTCGACAACGGCTGGGAGGGCCGCTCCGGCACGAACGTCTGGGGCTGGTACATGACCGTTGACGAAAAAACGAACACGCTCTTTATGCCCATTGGCGGTCCATCGCCAAATTACTACGGCGGAGATCGTCCCGGCGCGGATCTGTTCGGCAACTCGGTTGTGGCCGTCGACGCGAGCACCGGAAAGCTGAAATGGTATTTCCAGACGATTCACCACGACCTGTGGGATTCCGATTTGCCGCCGGGGCCGAGCCTGATCGATCTGAAGGTGAAGGGCAAAAAAGTTGAAGCGCTCGAAATCATCGGCAAGGCCGGATGGATGTTCATTCTGGACCGCAACACCGGAAAACCGGTGTTCGGCGTCGAGGAACGGCCGGTTGGGAAGGGCGATGTACCCGGCGAATGGTATTCGCCGACCGAGCCGTTCCCGCTGAAGCCGCCGGTTCTGGCGCGCGACAGCTATACCGATGCCGACATCGTGACCGCAGACGACACGAACGCCGATCACGCCAAGGCCTGCCACGATCTCGAGGAGAAAAGCGGCGGATTTGTGAATCAAGGACCGTTCACGCCGTGGCTCTACCACGAAGACGGCGCGCCGCCGAAAAGCACGATTCAATTCCCCGGCGGCACGGGCGGCTCGAACTGGGGCGGCACATCGGTCGATCCCAAGAGCGGTTACATTTTCGTGCAGACCCACGACATGTCTCTGATGGGCTGGATCGAAAAGAAAAAGAACGGTGGAAACTACGGGCGCGGCACCGAAGGTTCGACGCAGGAGTATGACCGCGCCAGCATTCAGGGTCCCGGGCCGTACGCGGGATTCAGCGCTCCGGGGAAGGACGCCAGCGGAAAAGTGGTCGGCAACTGGCCGTGCCAGAAACCGCCGTGGGGACGGTTGACCGCCGTGAACGGAAACACCGGAGAAATCGCGTGGCAGACCACTCTCGGCATTACCGAAACGCTGCCCGAAGGCAAACAGAACACGGGCAACGGCGGCAGCGCTGGTCCCATCACGACCGCCGGTGGCTTGGTTTTCATCGGCGCTACGTCCGACCATCGCTTCCGCGCGTTTGATTCCAAGACGGGCAAGGAACTGTGGGTCACTACGCTGGAACGAGACGGAAACTCCGACCCGATGACCTTCGCGGACAAGAGCGGCAAGCAGTACGTGGCCATCGTCGCGGCCGATACGCTGTACGTGTACGCATTGCCTTAGACGATGATCGACCTGTGGCCGAGATATTCGTCCCGGCCACAGGTCTCTGTTCCGTCTTCGCAGCGCAAATTCCCGTTCGAGTCTCGGGAGTCTGTTCCCAGAACATTCTTTTCGTGTGTCCCTTCGCCAGGGCGCCCTTCGCTTTCGGTTTCTGTTTCGTGGGACCACAGGCCCGCGCTTTTACCCGAACGGCCGACAAACGCACCTGAATGTTCGGCTGTCAAACGGCATCGAGCCACCCAAAGACCCGGCCAAGCGGGTCTTCGCGTGCGACGTTTACGTCTGTTTCAAACGACCGAAGCAGGCTCGCACGGGGAGAGTTTCCGGAGCAGGGGGTCGATCGTCCGTCTAAAAATGGTACAGGCAAGTTCGCTTTCTTTTTATATCGTACTACGATATAATTTGAGCCGGTGAGCCGACGAAGCACAGAAACGATCGATTATTCGGCGTTGGCCGCCTTTCGCTACGAAATCCGCCGTTTCCTGAACTTCAGCGAGGCCGCGGCGCGCCAGGCAGGGATCGAGCCGCAGCAGCATCAGGCGCTTCTGGCGATCAAGGGGCGGCCGGAATTCGATACCACGGTTGGGGCGCTGGCAGAGCGAATGCAAATCCGCCATCACAGCGCGGTCGAGTTGAGCCGCCGGCTCGAAGGTCGGGGGTGGATCCGGCGGTCGCGGGATGGCCGCGACCGCCGGGAAGTACAGCTGCGCCTCACGCGGCGGGCCGAGAAGTTGCTGGCGAAACTTTCGCTCGCCCACCGCGACGAGTTGCGCACCACGGAGCCGCGATTGGTCCAGGTGCTTTCACGAGTCGTTGCGCGTCGCGCTCGCCTCGGCCGCCGGCGTTGAACGAGCCTGCCGAGCCGCCCACGAATCGACGTTCGATTGGAGTTCTTCCGGCTGTGACTTCGATTGCAAACCGAAACACGCCAATCCCTGTTGGAAGCTTCCGCGTCGGGTGGATTTCGCTGTTGGCCGCGCTCGTCGGCCTACTGGCGGGGCTCATCGCGTACGCTTTGTATGACCTGATTGCGCTGTTCACGAACCTGACGTTCTACCACGTGGTCTCGATCCATTTCCGCAGCCCCGACCAGACGCACATCGGTCCGTGGATCATCCTGATGCCGGTGATCGGGGGCTTGATCGTCGGGTTCATGGCGAAGTACGGTTCGCCCAAAATCAAAGGCCACGGGATTCCGGAAGCGATGGAAGCGGTGCTGACTTCGCGCAGCCGAATCGAAGCGCGCGTGGCGATCCTGAAGCCGCTGTCGGCCGCGATTGCCATCGGCACCGGCGGCCCCTTTGGCGCGGAAGGACCCATCATTCAGACGGGCGGCGCGTTGGGCTCGCTGGTGGGCCAGATGATTTCGACGACTGCGTCCGAGCGGAAAGTGCTGCTGGCTTGCGGCGCGGGCGCGGGCATGGCGGCTACGTTCAACACGCCGATTGCGGGCGTGATTCTGGCGATCGAGCTGCTGCTTTTCGAATTTCGCGCACGATCATTTATTCCGCTGGTGATCGCCTGCACGCTGGCTACGAGCGTCCGCGGCGTGCTGTTCGGGCAGCATTCGATGTTCAGCATGGGGAACGTGAATTTCGACGTGCCGCGCGGGCTGCCGTTCTATCTGCTGCTGGGCGTGATTTGCGGCATCGCCGCGATCGGCTTCACGAAGCTGCTCTACTGGGTGGAAGACCGTTTCGACCGGCTGCCGATCGACGACCTGTGGCATCCAGCCATCGGCGCACTGGGTCTGGGCCTCATCGGGTTTTTCATTCCGCGGGTGTTGGGAGTCGGTTACGACACGATCTCCGACATTTTGAACAACAACCTGACGCTCGAGCTGCTGGCGCTGATCTGCGTTTTCAAGGCGCTGGCGCTGGTGATTTCGCTCGGGTCGGGAACGTCGGGCGGGTTGCTGGCGCCGATGTTCATGTCGAGCGCAGCGCTGGGCGGAGTGTTTGCGATGGCGGTGAACGCGATGGTCCCCGGCGCGCATCTCTCGCCCGGAGCCTTTGCGCTGGTAGCGATGGCGGCGGTTTTCGGCGCGGCTTCACGGGCGACGTTTGCCTTTATCGTGTTCGCGTTCGAGATTACGCGCGACTACAACGCCATCCTGCCGCTGATGCTGGGTTGCGTGATCGCGGACCTGATCGCGCTGCGCTACTTGAAGACGTCGATCATGACGGAGAAGCTGGCCCGGCGCGGCCTGCATGTGCCGGGCGAGTACGAAGCGAGCGTGCTGCACAGCGTGCGGCTGAGCGAGGTGATGCGCACGGACGTGCAGCCGATTGCCGCCGATACGAGCGTGGCCGCTCTGGCGGCGCGGCTCGGCAGAAGCGAGAACGGGCTCACCCTGTCCGAGGGACTGCCGCTCGAGGACAAAGACGGGCGGCTGGCGGGTGTGATCACGCAGGGTGACATGTTGCGCGCCCTCGAAAGCGATCCCGAGGGCCGCGAAACAGTGCTCGAAGCAGGGACCGCCGTTCCCGTCGTCGCGTACCCGGACGAATTCGTGCACGACGCGCTGCATCGCATGGTCAGCCACAAGGTGGGGCGGTTGCCGGTGGTGAGCCGCGAGGACCCGCGGCGGATGATTGGCTATTTTGACCGGTCGAACCTGCTGAACGCCTGGACGCGGCAGATGGAAGAGGAAGGCGTGCAGGAGAATGGGTGGTTTGCACGATGGAAAGGCGCGAAGTAGGGGGCTTGCTCCCTTCCCGGCGGGCGCGAAGCGAGTCGCGCCGAACGCGCTCATGGAACTCTAGTGGAGGCCAAGTTTTTCGATGGCGCGTAATACGTCGGCTGTCGAGACATCGTAGAGCGAGTGCTCGTCTTCCTGTTCGAGGCGGCCGCGCAAGTATTCGGCGCCGATGTAGCTAGCCTCGCGGTCCGATAGATTGCGGCCGGCGCGCTCGCGGAATTTCACGAAGCCGGGATGCGCGAGGCCAAGGATCACACCCTTGCCGTCGACGAAGAACTTGCAATCCATGGTGTCGCTGTGGCGGGTGGCGATGCCGTTCCAGCAGTGCGAGAAGCGGCATTTGTAGACGTAGTCGGTGACCTTCGACGGCACGTCAAACGCGCCGATGAATTCGCTCATCGAGCCGACGTTGGGGATTCGCGTGGAAACCGGTGGCTTCGCCATGAGCCCCCTACTTTCTTGCGCCCACGGCGGCGGGCTGCGAGGCATGCTGATAACTCTTCAGCGCCGCGGCCACTCCCGCGCCGGCCGGCAGGCGGAAGCCCTGATCGGCGAGCGTCTTTTCCAGTCCCGCGAGGAAGAGCAGCACGTTGTTTTCCTGCGCCGAATAGCCCATCAATCCGACGCGCCAGATTTTGCCCTTGATGGGGCCGAATCCGCCGGCGATTTCGATACTGAATTCATCGAGCAGCTGACTGCGGACTCTGCCGTCTTCGATTCCGGCGGGAATATTGATCGCCGTTACCGTGACCAGCCGATCGGCCGGATTCTTCACGAACAGTTCCAGACCCATGGCTTCGAGTCCGGCGATCAAAGCCTGCTGATTGCGCGCGTGGCGCTCCCAGCGCCGTTCCAGAGTTTCTTCCATCACAGCGCGCAGAGCCTCGCGCATGGCGTAAATCAGCGTGATCGGGGGAGTGTGATGATAGAGCCGCTCGTGCCCCCAGTAGTTCATCGCGGAGGTCATGTCGAAATACCAGCTCCAGACGGGCTCCTTGCGCGCGTGCATCACTTCCTCGACGCGCGTGTTCACGGTGATCGGCGCCATTCCCGGCGGGGCGCTGATCGCTTTCTGGGATCCGCTGAAGCAGATGTCGATGCGCTGCTCGTCCACGTTGAGCGGCACACCGGCAAGGGTGGCAACGGTATCGACGATCAGCAGAGCGCCGAGCTCGTCCGCGACTTTGCGGTAGTCCTCGATGCGCTGCACGATGCCGGACGAGGTTTCGCCATGCGCGAGTCCGACGAATTTGATCTTGCGGCCCTTACCCGCGCGCAGGACGTCCTGCGGATCGACGGTGCGCCCGTAGGGCGCCTCGACGCGAATCACTTTCACGGAGGGAATGCGCTCCGCGATAATGGCCATGCGCTCGGAAAACGCGCCATTGACGCACACGATGCATTCATCGCCGGTATCGAGGGCGTTCATCACCGCGGCTTCGATACCGCCGGAACCCGAGGCGGAAATCGGATAAGTAATGCGGTTCTTGGTCTGGAACGCGAGGCGGAGCAGGGACTGCACGTCGTCCATCATCTGCGTGAACCACGGATCCATGTGGCCCACGATCGGCGCGGCCATCGCGCGATAGACGCGCGGCTCGACGCACGAAGGGCCTGGTGTCAGCATCAATCGGGCCGGCGGCAGAATCTCGCCCGGAATTTCTTTCGCTCGCTCTATCATGGCTCTTTCCTCCAGGCCCACGAACGCCAGCCCTGCGGCGCTATGCGCGCTTTCTGGCGTCTAGTGTCGTCAATCGGCCCCCTGCGGTCAACCGCCAAAATGTCTATCCGCCCGATCAGCGCCGCAAGGTCCCATTGAATCAGTCTCTTGCCACTCCCGGCTCGAAATGACCGCGAAAATACGCATACAGAGGGGGTTAGAGCTTGCGCACGTCGTCCGTGGCTTTGTTGAAAGGGCTGTACCCCTATGCTAAGTTTTTTGATTGACCCCCGATCATGACTATCGACGCAAAAAACAGCGCTGCCGCGAAGCCAAAAGTCACGCGTGTGGAGGTGTATTGGCACACCGTGAAATATCGCACCGTGGTTCTCTACGCGGTGGTGGTGATGGCGATTGTGCTGGCGTGCGTCTACCTCGTGTTCCCTGATTTCTCCAACGCCGTCCTGAAGAGGATCTCGGCTGCTTCGGGCCCGCCCGATGGCGGCGTGGCCAATCCATCCTCGCGGCAGGCGCGCTTCGTAAATCTTGACGGCCGAGTGCAGGTGAAGAAGGTCAATTCCGTCCAGTGGGTGAATGCCGATTATCAGGTGACGCTCGATAAGGGCGACTTGATTCAGACCAGCTCGGAGGGGGTGGCGCGCATCGCCTTCGCCGACGGCACGACGTACACCGTCAAGGGCGATACACTGGTCACGGTGGAAGAAAATTTGGTGGACCGGGATCACGCTTCGCAAGTGGGCGTGCACGTTAGTTCCGGCCAGGTGGACCTGCAGACCGCCACGTGGCAGGTTCCCGGATCGAAGGCGGAAGTTTCGTTTGAAAATGCGGTCGCGTCGCTGCGCGAAAATAGCCGTGCAGCCGTCCGCAGTGACCCCGAAACCAAGGAACAGCAGATCACCGTGGACGCCGGAAGCGCCGAACTGGACCGCGGCACCGAGCACGTGGACATCGCGCAGTACGAGCGCGCGACGTTCCCGACCGGCGCGCCTGCCGGCGGGATCACCAAATCGCAGGTCCTGGCGCCTCCGCAGCTGGCTGAGCCTCTGAACCTGCAGCCGATCATCGTCGCTGATCCCAAGCATGATCCGATTCATTTTTCATGGAAGGCGGCGGCGACGGCAAAGAGTTACGATGTAGAGGTCAGCACCACCACGATGTTCAATCACATTGTGACGGAAAAGAAGACGGCCGCGACCGCCATCGATATCGTCGGCCTCGATCCCGGCGATTATTTCTGGCGCGTGCGGGCAGTCGATGACGGGAACAACGTCAGCGATTCCAGCGAATCGTACAAGTTCACTCTGGTCGCGCAGGGCAAGGAGCAGGACATGCTCCTCGCCGTGGACGATACCGAGTTGCAGGGCAACGTGGTGGAGGTGATCGGACGCACCGAGCCTGGCGCCGCGTTGATCATCAACGGCGCGGCTGTGGCGGACATCAAACCGGACGGGCATTTCCGGTACTTCACCGACCCCATGACGCGGGGGAGCCACACGATTGTGATCACGGGCCAGAACCGGCGGGGCGGCACGGCGATCAAGCGGGTCGATGTGGTGATTCCGTAAGTTCGCGCACGTTCGTAAAGGTCGCAGAAGTCTAAATCTTCACAACCGGCCGGCGCGCTGTTGCGGCAGCGCTCGCACACATTCGGAGAGGAACGGACTTGGTTAACAAAAACGGCTTCAACATGCGGTCGGTCTTCAGCCTGTT
>CAZLWY010000193.1:0-3956 GCA_964563425.1 uncultured Acidobacteriaceae bacterium
CTGTCTTCGAACAAACGATTCACCTGGTCCTGTAACATCGACCCGCGAGAATCGGCCCAACGCGCAATAGTATTCATGGAATCTCCGTATGAAAGAGTTTGTTGCAAGTTTTGCAGCCGGATCAGGCCAAGAAGCGATTCAGATAGCTTCCGTTGTGTGCAGGTGAGCTGAAGAAATCCTCGGTCCGCAATCACACTGGCCTCATTGCAGCGCATTGTCAACGGAATTGCGCCAACGTATATGAAATAACCTGCTCGCGCTCCGCCGTACCTGCGACGAAAAGGGGAGTAAGGTCAGGCTGCTCAGAGGCTAAGACCGAAACGGTCGCATAGTCGTGCAGGTCTGTTACGACGTCGCATACCCGGCGGGTGAGCACCGCGAGCACGCGCAACCGGTCCGTAGTGTCCACCGTGACAAATCCCATCCGCGACGACGCCCTAATCGCCAATCCCCAGGAGTAGAACGGCCCCCAAACCCAAGAAAAAACGAAGACGCCTCCCGCTATCCTGTCCCTCCGCCGCCTCATTCCGTATAATCTCTGGATTCATTTCATCCAAGGAGCCACGTGTATAAGGCCCTCGACGACCGCATCCGCAAAGCGCTGCGCCACCATATTCACGAGCGCTACAAGACCGACGTCCCCGTGGTCACCGCGCGTCCGCCGAAGCTCGCCATGGGCGAAGTCGCCTCGCCGGTCTGCTTCGAGCTGGCCAAGCGCCTGAAAAAACCGCCCCGCGCCCTCGCGCAGGAAATCGCCAATTCGCTCAAGCCTCCGAAGGGCGTCGCGCGCATCGAAGTCGCCGGCGGCGGCTACCTCAATCTGTTTCTCGACCGCGCCGCATTCTTCCGCGACACATGCGAAGAAGCCCACGAGCCCGCGCCCGTTCCTGCCGCCGACGTTCCCAAAGCCATGGTCGAGCACACCAGCATCAATCCCAATAAAGCCGCGCACATCGGCCACCTGCGCAATGCCGTCCTCGGCGACACTTTCTGCCGGGTTCTCCGCCACGCCGGCCGCCGCGTGGAAGTACAGAATTATATCGACAACACCGGCGTGCAGGTCGCCGACGTCGTCCTCGGCTTCACGCACGTTGAACCCAAAGCCCTCTCGGAAGTCGAGAAACTCGTCGCCGCGCCGAGGTTCGATTATTTCTGCTGGGATCTCTACGCGCGCGTTACGCAGTGGCTCACGGAAGACAAGGCCCGTCTCGAATTGCGTGCGCGAACCCTGAAGGACATCGAAGAAGGCCAAGGCGACGTCGCGAAAATGGCCGACCTCGTCGCGACCGCAATCGTTCACGCCCACCTCCGCACGCTCGACCGTCTGGGCATCGATTACGACCTGCTCTCGCGCGAAAGCGAAATACTGCACCTGAAATTCTGGGACGCCGCATTTGAGCAGCTCAAATCGAAGGACGCGATCCAGATGGTCACGAGCGGGAAGAATCAGGGTTGCTGGGTGATGCAGTTGCCGACCGACAAGGAAGCACCCGCGGCCGGCGCTGCGCTGCCCGCCGAGACGGAAGAACCTGCCGAGCTCGCCGACGCCAAGATCATCGTCCGATCGAGCGGCACGGTCACCTACGTCGGTAAGGACATCGCCTACCATCTTTGGAAATTCGGCCTGCTCAAACGCGATTTTCACTACCACAAGTTTCACCGTCATCCCGACGGTCACGAAGCCTGGATAACGAATTCCACAGCCGACGAGCCCGGCGCCCCCAAATTCGGCCACGCGTACGAGGTATACAACGTCATCGATTCGCGCCAGGCGTACCCGCAGCAGGTCGTCCAGCAGGGACTCCGGGCGCTCGGCTACACGGAACAGGCCGATCGCCTGAAGCATTTCTCCTACAACGTGGTTGCTCTCACGCCGCGCTGCGCTCAGGAACTCGGCTACGAAATTCCGCCCGAGGACGCGAAAAAGCCCTACGTAGAAGTCAGTGGCCGCAAAGGCCAGGGCGTGAAAGCCGACGATCTGATCGACCGCCTGATCGCCGGTGCCCGCAAGGAAGTGGACGAGCGCCACCCGGACACGTCCGAACCCGAACGCGCAGCCATCGCCAACGCCATCGCCGTTGGCGCCCTGCGCTATTTCCTGCTGCGCTTCACGCGCTCGACCGTAATCGCCTTCGATTTCAAGGACGCGCTCAGCTTCGAGGGCGAAACCGGCCCCTACGTGCAATACGCCGTTGTGCGCGTCAATGGAATCGTCCGCAAGGGGACGGAATCCGATCCCAATTTCGGCGCCACCAACGCCGCAAACCTCAAGCGCATCGAGTCCGGCGAAATCGACGTCGCGAAATTTCTAGCCTCAAGCGCTGGCGACGATCTGTGGGATCTGGTTTTGTTGGCCGGGTCGCTCGATTCCCGCACCGACGCAGCCCTCGGCGCGCAGGAACCGGCGTTTCTCACCCGTTACGCCTTCGAGCTCGCGCAGGCGTTTAACGTCTTCTACCACAAGCACCACATCCTCTCTGAGGAGGACGCCGAGAAGCGTGCGTTCCTGCTTCGGCTGACGTCCCTCGTTCGCGAACAGCTCATTACCACGCTCGGCCTGCTCGGCATCAACGCGCCGGAGAAGATGTGATCGCCATGGTCGACTCTTACGACGTCTCGGCGAAGCACTACGACGCCGCATACGCGCAGCTCGCCGAAAAGCAAGTCCTCGTCGACCTGTCGTTTTATGTTGATCTCGCTCGACAGTCGGGCGGGCCGGTATTGGAAGTCGGCTGCGGCACGGGCCGCGTCCTGCTCGCGATCGCGCGGGAGGGAATCGAGATCGAAGGTGTGGACAATTCCAGCGCGATGCTGGGAGTCTTGAAGAAGCATCTCGCCGCTGAACCGGCAAGCATCCGCGACCGCGTGAAATTGCACGAAGGCGATATGCGCACCTTCCGCCTGCCGGCGAGATTTCCGCTGGTGATCATTCCATTTCGCCCCATGCAGCACATGTACACGCCACAAGATCAACTCGCCGCGCTGAAAACCGCCGCTGCGCATCTGTCCGACGGTGGACGGCTGGCGTTCGACGTCTTCTATCCGAAATTCGAACTCATACCGACCGGCATCGGAGAAGAGATCCGCGAACTCGAATGGCGCCTCGACGGAAGCCCGCCGAAATCGGTGCGTCGATACCTTCGAAAGGATTCCTACGACAAGATCGCGCAGACTTTCAGCGCCACTTTTCTGTTCCGGACGTATGACGGTGAAAAGCTTCTCAGTGAAGAATCCGAACCGTTGAAGATGTCCTACTACACCTACCCGCAAATGCTAGGCCTGTTCGCAATGGCGGCCCTGGAAATCGTCAAGCAGTACGGCTCATTCAAGAAAACGCTGCTCAACAACGAGGCGACAGAAATGATTTTCGTGCTGAGGAAGGCGAAGACATAACGCCAGGTCATGCAGATAATTGACTCACACGCGCATTTGGAGATGGAGCAGTTCGACACAGACCGCGCCGAGATGCTCGAACGCGCGCGCACGGCGGGTGTGCGGACCCTGCTCGCGATCGGCAGCGGCAGTTCGCCGACAGACAAGCTCGACGCTGCGATTCCGTTTGCCGAGCAGCATGACTGGATCTACGCCACGGTGGGGATTCACCCACACGACGCGAACACGGCGACCGACGACCATTTCGCGCAGCTCGAAAAGCTGGCGCGTCATCCGAAAGTGCTCGCCTGGGGCGAAATGGGACTCGATTATTACTACGACCATTCGCCACGCGCAGTGCAGCAGCAGGTTTTTCGCCGACAGCTCGAGCTGGCCCGCGCCGCGAAACAGCCCATCGTGATCCATTGCCGCGACGCCTGGGACGATTGCCTCCAGATCCTCGAACAGGACTGGGGGCCGAGCGGCCTGGGCGGGATTTTCCACTGTTTCACGGCCGCGGCCCGCGAGGCGCGCCGCGGGCTCGACATGGGCTTTCTCGTCTCCTTTGCCGGCAACGTGACCTA
>CAZLWY010000194.1:0-12143 GCA_964563425.1 uncultured Acidobacteriaceae bacterium
TCCATTGATTTTGGGGTGTTTCGGCGTGTTGTCCAGCGACCCGAAGGCCTCGGAAACGCACCTAGACGACGTGAAGAGGCAAGTTCGCCTTTCCACAAAACGCTACTCTCGAGCAAAATTGCGGTTTTGCGCCATGCGGAACTTGAGATCCGCACGACGCAATGCCTACTTCATTCAGTTGTCAAAGAGCGCCCGTTTCGATCGTCTGCTGCTGATCGGAACGTCTCCGCGTCAAGCGGAGCGCGAGACCGGTTTGGAGCCGATATCGCGAAAAAAACTCGCTATAAATAAAAAACCCGGCGACGAGCGCCGGGCGGATCCGTCCATTTCTTGAGGTCGTCGCTAGACGCGCCTCTCGAACGGATGTGCTCGAAGCTCGATTTTAATCAACCCGGTATTCGTAACCAACCTCACCTCTGGATGAGTCGGCAAGCCCGGTCCGTCAGCAGACAATCCCCCCAATCAGGGCTCTACCAACTTCACGGCAGTATACCAAAATCCAAAATTCCGTCAAGTTCCATTCATGATTCTTTAGGATATTTTTTAGCCTTCTTCTGTGGAATTCATGCTGCTTTGTGGAAATCCGGGCCCGCCTACGGGTTTCATCGTATTGAACAGAAGTGTCGCGGCCGGTCCGAATCAGATCGCTCGCTGCGGGCATCGGATATGGTTCGCAACCTGAATCTGGAATTGAAAGGTCTCCCCACTTGTCCAACGCAGAATTGTTCTCACCGTTTACGCTGAATGGGTTGACGCTAGCGAATCGTATCGTGATGGCGCCGATGACGCGGAATTTTTCGCCGCGCGGCGTGCCGGGGCCGGATGTGGCTGCTTATTACCGCCGGCGGGCGGAAGGCGGCACCGGACTCATCCTGACCGAAGGCACTTCGCCCAATCATCCGCAGGCCGCGAATATGCCGCAGATCCCGCATATGTACGGCGATGAAGCACTGGCGGGATGGAAGCGAGTTGTGGATGGCGTGCACGCGGCGGGCGGCCGAATTTTTTCGCAGCTCTGGCATGTGGGCGCCGTGCAAGGACAGACCGAGCCGAAATTGCCGGTGTCTCCCGTGAGCCCGTCGGGATTGCTGAAACCCGGGGTGAAGAACGGCGAGCCGATGGCCATGGCGGATATCGAAGCCGTGATCGAGGCGTTTGCACAGGGCGCGGCGAATGCGAAAGGTGTGGGTTTCGACGGCGTTGAAATTCACGGCGCGCACGGCTACATCATCGACGAATTTTTCTGGGACGGCACGAATCAGCGCACGGACAAATATGGCGGCGACCTTGTGGCGCGCACCCGATTTGGTGTCGAAACCATTCAAGAGTGCCGGCGGCGCGTGGGGCCGGATTTTCCGATGCAGATTCGGTTTTCGCAATGGAAGGGTCAGGATTACACGGCGCGGCTGGTTTCGACGCCGCAGGAACTGGGCCGATTTCTCGAGCCCCTGGCCGAGGCCGGCGTGGACGCGTTTCACTGTTCGACGCGGCGATTCTGGGAGCCGGAATTCGACGGCAGCGATCTGAATCTCGCTGGCTGGACGAAAAAGATTACCGGCAAACCGACGATCACGGTGGGGTCGGTCAGTCTGGGAGTGGATTTCATGGTCTCGCTCGGGCGAATTCCGGCGCCCGCCCTGAAGCCGGTCGAGGCCGACGGCCGCGCCGCCCATTTTGACCGACTGCTCGAAATGCTGGCGCGAGGCGATTTCGATTTAGTCGCCGTGGGGAGAGCGGAACTTGCCGATCCGGATTGGGCTGCCAAAGTTCGCGGCAAGAAATTCGACGAGCTGGCAGCCTTTACACCGGAAGTTCTCAAGACGCTGGCCTAGATCGGCCCGCCAGCGGCACAGGCTTGCGGTGCGGAAGGCCGTCGCGCTACATTGGCAAGCGAATCGGACGCGGGAGTGCGCTATGGCCTACTTTGCACTGATGTACGAGCTGGTGGACGACTACCTGACGCGGCGGTCGCAGTTCCGCGAGCAGCATCTGAAGATGGCGAATGACCTGAAGGCGCGGGGCGAGATCGTGCTCGCCGGAGCGTTTGCCGACCCCCCGGACAAGGCGCTGCTGGTATTCGACACCGACGACCGCAGTGTCCCTGAAAGCTTCGCGAAACACGATCCCTACGTGATAAACGGGCTCGTCAAACGCTGGGAAGTCCGCGCTTGGTCGGTTGTGGTCGGCAATCCCACCTAACTGGTTCCTCCACGGGATATTGCACGATTCAAAATGTCGTTAGATGGCATAACAAATTTGGGAGCACCCTCCCGTAAAATCGTGGCATCTTATGAGCATGACCGCTACAACTCCTAGTCCCAGCCTGACAGCCCGAGAGGTTCTTGCCGCGTGGGGGCGAATCCTGAACGGCAATGTACCGATGCTCTCGATCGAAATCACGCGGGAATGTCCTCTCAGCTGCCCCGGATGCTATGCCTATGGAGATTCGCATCTGGGCGGAGGCGTCACACTGAGCGAACTCAGCGACTACCGCGGCGAGCGATTGGTCGAGGGTGTTGTCGATCTGGTGCGCAAACACAAGCCCCTGCATGTGTCGCTGGTAGGCGGCGAGCCGATGGTTCGTCACCGCGAGTTGAGCCGGATTTTGCCGCAACTAAGCGCCATGGGCGTGTTCACGCTGGTGGTGACCAGCGGCGTGATACCGGTTCCGCCCGAGTGGATGAGCATCTCGCGGCTGCGCGTGGCGATTTCGGTGGACGGATTGGCGGAGCATCACGACATCCGGCGGAAGCCGGCGACGTACGAAAAGATTTTGAAGAATATCGCGGGCCGCGAAGTGAACGTTCACTGGGTCATCACGCGGCCGATGCTGGAGCGCGCCGGATATCTGGAGGAATACGTCGCTTTCTGGAGCGGACGGGAAGAGGTGAACCGCATCTGGGTGAGTGTGTACACGCCGCAAATCGGTGAGCAAAGTGCGGAAATGCTGGCCGCGACGGATCGCGAAACGGTGGCGCGGGAATTGCCGGCGCTTGCGGCGCGCTATCCCAAGCTGCTGTTCAACGAAGGACTTGCAGGGGCCTTCGCCAAGCCGCCGAAGAGTCCCACCGATTGCGTGTTTGCCAAGATGTCTGCGAATTACTCAGCCGATCTCACCAGCCGTGTTGAGCCGTGTGTGTTCGGCGGGACCCCTGACTGCTCCCAGTGCGGTTGCGCGGCGAGCATGGGGATGCACTGGGTGCGTAGCGTGAAGGTGGCGGGAGGGCTCAAGGTCGGACACTTCATCGGATCTTCGGTGAAGGTCGGTTTGCTGATGAACCGCTTGAAGTCGTCGGCCCACAAACCGGCCCGATGGACGGGCGGCCCACGCCGGTCGAGCGGCGACGACGCTCTGATAGAGATCGAGTCTTAACTTCGGCGCTTCCGACGCTATCCCTTGCGATGCTTGAAGAACTCCACCTGCCGGAGACGTTTCTGCGCTTCGGCCCTGCTTTTGTACGGACCGCCAAGATTTTTTCCCTTCTCTGAAAGCACTTTGTAGCCTTCTTTCGTTTTTCGAATCATGGGGCCCTCCGTTTTCGATTCTAATCCGCGTGCGCTTCTATTCAATACGGGGCTCCCTGTAGCAGGGCGCGGACTGCGGCGTTTGATATGAACGCTTGCGCGCCCTCGGTGGCGACCAACATTGCCGGGCGTACGGCGTTCTGATAGCTTGCTGCGCGGGGGCGAATCGCAAGCGTTTAGGCGTCGAGTTCGGCGATTGTGAAATTTACACGGGTGGGTGACATGAAACCGGGAAACGCGCGTTTGATTCGAGCGGTGATTCTTGTTCTGGCGACTTCATTCTTTGTTTCGGGGGCGGCACTCGCGCAGGTGCCCGCCTTACAAGCAGGAGCGCCGGCGGGAGGCGCTCAAAACGCGCCGAACCCGATGAAGGCGCCTTATGCACCGTTTCACATCATCGGCAACATCTACTATGTGGGGTCGGCGGGTCTGGCGTGCTACATCATTCAGACCGCGAAGGGCGCAATCCTGCTCGATAGCGGTTATCCCGACATGGCCTCGCAAATCGAGGACAACATCAAGCAGCTGGGATTCCAGCTCTCCGACGTGAAAATTCTGATTAACAGCCACGCGCACATCGATCACGGCGGTGGAATGGGCCAGCTAAAAATGGATACCGGCGCGCAACTGGTGGCAATGGCCCAAGACGCGCCCTATTTCGAAAATGGCGGACACAATGACGTGCTTTTCGGCGATCGCAGCACGTTCCCTCCGGTGCACGTCGATCGCGTGATTCACGACGGGGACAAAATCAAGCTCGGCGGAACGGAACTGACCGCGCACCTGACGCCGGGGCATACGCCGGGAAACACCACCTGGACCATGGTGGTGAAGGATGGTGGCAAACCGTATGCCACGGTATTTTTCGGCATCGTGACACCGTTTCCCAATACGGTGCTGACGGGTACGCCCGCTTATCCGAATGTCGGCGCGGATTGGGCCAAGACGATGCAGATACTGCCGACGCTGAAGTGTGAGGTTTTCCTGGCCTCGAACGGGTCATTTTACGACATGGCAAAAAAGCACGACGCGATGCTGAAGAATTCCGATCCGAATCCGTTTATCGACCCGGCCGGATGTCAGGCGTTTGTGGAGCGTGGCGAGGCGACCTATCAAAATCTGCTGAAGGCCGCGCCGCCCGCATCGACGTCCGGTGGAACCAAGTGAGGCGCGAAGTCGCAGGGTTCAATCGAGCCGGTTGCGAATTCATGCGAGTGATATTCATCGCTTTGGCGGTCGCCTTGGCCATTCCCGCAGCGACTCGGGCTCAGGCGAATGAGTCGAGCAGAAACATGAACCAGCCGGTCGAGCCGTTCCACATCATCGGCAACATCTATTATGTGGGTGCCTCGGACATCGCTTGCTATTTGATCGTCACGCCGGCGGGAGACATTCTGCTCGACGGCGGATTCGTCGAAACCGCGCCGATGATCGAAGCGAATATTCAAAAGCTCGGATTCAAACTCTCGGATGTGAAATACATCCTGAGCAGCCATGAGCACCTGGACCACGCCGGCGGAATTTCACAATTGCAGCGCGTTACGGGAGCGAAATTTGTCGCCCTGGCGCAGGAGGTTCCGGGCCTGACGGCGGGGACTTCCTTTCCGCCGGCGAAGCCTGACCGTGTGATCCACGACGGCGATACCGTGAAGATTGGCACCGAGGTGATGACCGCGCACCTTACCCCCGGACACACGCGCGGCTGCACGACTTGGACGACGACCGTGCATGACGGAGGGCGAATTTACGAGGTGGTGTTCGTCGGCAGCGCGTCGGTGCTGCCGACGTACAAGTTAATCGACAGGCCGGGCGCTCCCGCGACGTATCCGGGGATCGCTCGGGACTACGAAAAAACATTCCAGGTGCTGCGATCGCTGCCTTGCGACGTGTTTTTGGGCTCTCACGGGTCGTTTTATTCCCTGGTGGACAAGCGCGGGGTAATGGAGAAGAAACCGGCGTCCAATCCGTTCATCGATCCGTGGGGTTATCAGGCGTATATTTTGGATACAGAGAGTGCTTTCCAGAAAGAGCTGGCGGCCGAGCGCGACCCGGCGGCAGCGGCACCGGCGGCAACACCCGCCGCGAACTAAGCGCGATCGTCTTGGGACTCAGCGGTCTTTGAGGAGGCGCCATGTTTTGTTCATCTTGCGGAAAACAGACGTCGGACACGTCGGCATTCTGCGGCTCCTGCGGCAGGCCGGTCGTAGGCTATAGCGTGGGCGGCGCGTCGACTGCCTCGGCCACGCCTGTGTATGCGGGCGCTGGGGCGGGTGGCGGAAGCGTCTTGGTGGGCGGAGTGGCGCAGGCGGGCGCCACCGCTTACGCAGGATTCTGGCTGCGATTCGTGGCCGCGATCATCGACGGCCTGGTTCTGGGGATTCCCATCGCGATTCTGGTGTTCCTGTCGATCGCGAGCATGCTTCCGACGATCATGCATACCGCCCAATCGAATCCGCAGGATCCGCGGGCGGCGATGGTGTTCGTGGCCGCCGTACTTCCCCGTCTTTTCCTCCTCGGCGTCCTGGCGCTGGCCGGCGGCTGGCTCTACTGGGGTCTGATGGAAAGCTCGACGTGGCAGGCGACGCTCGGGAAGAAAGCGCTCGGGCTGTACGTGACCGATCTCTCGGGAAACCGCCCCAGTTTTGGGCGAGTGAGCGGGCGCTACTTCGCTGGACGAGGAATCTCGTATGTTCCTTCGATCGGCGGGTTATATTTTCTGGTGGATTGTATCGTAGCAGGATTTACGGAGCGCAAGCAGGCCCTGCACGATATGATCGCCGGCTGCCTGGTGCTGCGAAACAACTGAGCAAGGCTTCGCGGTTCCCACGAAAGAGACCGAAGTGATTTGCCCCCAATGCGGGTCAGACATTACGGGCGGCGCGGAGTTCTGCCCGCAATGCGGAGAGCCCTCTCCTGATCCGTCGGGGCGTTCGGAGACTCCGCGCGCCTCCGCGGCTGCAGCTCCTCAGGTCGTCTATGGCGGCTTTTGGCGGCGGGCGGCGGCTTACGTCTTCGATGTATTGCTGTTGGGGCTGCTGCTCGATCCATTGATTCTGCAGCCGCTGATCGCGCGCAACGGCATCTCGCCGGATGACTTTTATTCGCTTGCTGGCGGACACACGCGGCAGATCATCGCGATTCAGCTTTTGTTTGGTTTCGTCGCCTGGGTCTATTGGGCGGTGCTGGAAAGCTCACCGTGGAGGGCAACGCTCGGCAAGAAACTGTTCGGCATCGAAGTGACCGATCTCCATGGCCGCCGCATCAGCTTCGCGCGCGCAACCGGCCGGCATTTCGCGAAAAATATTTCACTGCTGATGCTCGGAATCGGATTCCTGATGGCCGGATTCACCGAAAAGAAGCAGGCGTTTCACGACATCCTCGCAGGGTGCCTGGTGGTAAGGAAGAGTTTCCAGACGGACGTGACCTAGGCGCCGGAGCCGCGCGACGCTTTTTCGGCCGTTGCGGTTTGCAGCTCCGTGCGGATTGCTTTTGTAAACTCGGAGCTGCCGACGACACGGTCCCCTGGGCCGGCGATGTCCGCGGTACGATATCCCTTCTCAAGCGCTCGGTCGACCGCCGCTTCAACCCTGTCCGATTCGGCGCGCAATCCGAACGATTCCCTTAACATCAGCGTGGCGGAGAAAATCGCGCCGAGCGGGCAGGCGACGTCCTTGCCGGCAAGCGTAGGCGCGGAGCCGTGAATCGGCTCATATAGCGCGGGTTGATCCACGCGGCCGCGGCTGAGGGATGGGATCAATCCGATCGATCCTGCAAGCGCGGCGGCTTCGTCGCTCAAGATATCGCCGAACATGTTGCCGGTGAGGATGACGTCGAATTGCGTCGGCCGCAGCAGGATTTGCATCGCCGCGTTGTCCACGTAGAGATGGTCGACGCTGATCGACGGATATTCGCGGGCCATCGCCGTGACCGTGTCGCGCCACAGGGTGGAGCTTGCGAGCACGTTGGCTTTATCGACGCTGGTCAGATGCTTGTTGCGCGCGGCGGCGCGTTCGAATGCATAGCGGGCTACGCGCTTGATTTCAGCCACCGAGTACTCCGCCAGATCGCTGGCTTTTTCCTTTGTGATTTTGTGCTCGCCGAAGTAGATGTCGCCGGCCAGTTCGCGCACGATTTCGAAATCGGATTCGCCCAACCGCTCGGAGCGCAGCGGCGAAATCCCGCGCAGCGCCGGGCGCAGTTTTATGGGCCGAAGATTAATGTAGAGCCCCATTTCCTTGCGGATTCCCAGCAGACCTGCTTCCGGGCGTGTGCCGAAAGGCAGCGACTCCCATTTCGGCCCGCCGATGGCGCCCAGTAGAACCGCGTCGGATGCGCGGCAGCCCGCAAGCGTTTGGGGCGGCAGTGGCACGCCGTGGATGTCGATCGCGTTCCCGCCAAAAGCGTAATCGCGAAATTCGAATTGATGGCCGAATGCCGCGGCGCAATCCTCAAGCAGCTGAATCGCGGCGCGCGTCACTTCCGGGCCGATGCCGTCTCCCGGCAATACGGCGATCGTTTTTCGTACTCCCGGCATCTTCGGTTCCCGTCTTTCTTAGCGAGCGTTGGCAGTGGTGCCGGCGGATGCCGGCGTAGGCGTCCGGCGCACCTTGTGGATGATGCCGATCAGATCGCGATCGGTGATTTCTTTTTCGGCGTCGGCCTGGTCGATCGCCAGGCGATAGCATTCGGCAAGCTCCGCGTCCGTGATCTCGTAGCCGAGATCGGCCAGGCGCGAGCGGTAGGCGTTTCGGCCAGAATGTTTTCCAAGCACCAGCCGGCGCGCAGGCACGCCGACTTTTTCCGGATCGATGATTTCGTAGGTCAGAGGATTCTTAAGAATTCCGTCCTGATGGATGCCAGCCTCGTGAGCGAAAGCATTCGCTCCCACTACGGCTTTATTCGGCGGCACCGAAACGTTTGTGATTTTCGAAAGCAATCGGCTGGAGGGATACAGCATTTCAAGTTTCAGATTCGTGCTCACCTTGTAGCGGTCCTGGCGAACGTGGAGCGCTACGGCGAGCTCCTCGAGTGAAGCATTGCCGGCGCGCTCGCCGATTCCGTTGATCGTGCACTCGATCTGGCGAACGCCCGCGTCGATCGCCGCCAGCGAGTTCGGAAGCGCCAAGCCAAGGTCGTCGTGGCAGTGCGCGCTGAAAACCACGTTCGGATGCGCACCCAGCCTGGCGCGAACCTTGCGAAACATCTCGCCGTAATCGTCTGGAGTTGAATAACCCACCGTGTCTGGCAAGTTGATGATCGTCGCGCCGGACTCAACGGCAGCCAGAACAACCTGGCAGAGGTAATCGATATCTGTGCGGCTGGCGTCTTCGGCGGAGAACTCGACTTCCTCGCAGTTTTGCTTCCCGAAGCGGATCATTTTTGCGATTTGATCCAGCGCCTGTTCGCGTGTGATGCGGAGTTTGTATTTCAGGTGCAGGTCCGAAGTGGCGAGAAAAACATGAAGGCGCGGTTTGGCGGCGGGCTCGAGACCGCGCAGCGCCGCTTCTACGTCTTCCTGGCGGGCGCGGGCGAGCGCCGCTACGCGCGAGTGCTTGATTTCCGCCGCGACCGCTCGCGTGGCGTCCAGATCGCCCGGCGAGGCGATGGGGAAGCCCGCTTCGATGATGTCCGCGCCGAGTTGCTCGATCTGGCGCGCAAGCTGGAGCTTTTCCTCGCGGTTCATCGAAAAACCGGGGGACTGTTCGCCGTCGCGCAGGGTGGTGTCGAATATCTGCAGCAGGTCCATGGCAGCTCCTTTCATAGTGCCAGTGAAGCGCGAATGGCGCAAGGAGTCCAATTTATAATGGTTGCAACCTGAATAAATCTCTCTTATATACGATACTGCGGTTATAAAGAGGTGAAGCTTGGATTTGGCCTCGCTGCAGGTTTTTCAGGCCGTCGTTCGAGAGCGGAGTTTCTCCCGGGCGGCAGAGAAGCTCTATCGCACCCAGCCTGCCGTCAGCATTTCCATCCGCAAGCTCGAAGATTGGGTGGGGCAGCCGCTGTTCGTGCGCGGCTCGGGTGCGCAGATGTTGACCGATGCCGGCACGCTGTTGGTCGAATACGCGGACCGGATGCTGAATCTGCGCGAGGAAATTCGCAAGGGCATGAAAGAGCTGCAGGGCCTCGAGCGCGGTCAGGTCTCCATTGGCGTCAACGAAAGCTCGATTCACGCCCTGCTGCCGGGCCTGGAGCGCTACCACGAGCGTCACCCCGGGATTCATATGCAGGTCCATCGCGTGTTTTCACGCGACGTGCCGCGCGAGGTGATGAATCATCATCTTGATATTGGCGTGATTTCGTATTTGCCGGAGGAACGCGAGCTTGAAGCGGTCGAGTTTCACCGCGATTCGCTGGTTTTGGTCGTCTGGCCCGGGCACCGGCTGGCCAAGCGCCGCGAAGTGGATATCACCGCCCTGGGCCAGGAAACATTCGTGGCCCACATCGTCGAATCACCCTACCGCCAGCGTGTGGTGCAGATGTTCGCGCGGCATCGCGTGCCGCTGCGGATGGACGTGGAGCTGCCGACGATCGAAAGCATCAAGCTCTTCGTCGAAAGGAAGAAGGGAGTGGCGATTGTGCCGCGCATGTGCGCAGAACGCGAGCTTGCTGCCGGCGACCTCCGCGAGTTGCGGATCCGACAGATGCGCGTCTCGCGGAAACTTCATCTGGTGTTCCGGCGCGATCGGCCATTGAGCGCCGCCGCTCAGGCCATGGTGGACATGCTTCGAGGCAAGGCGGCGGTTGGGTCCTGAGAATGGCGCCTCAGAAACGGGTCGTCAATGGAACGGGGAAGCTGCGCGACGGACCGATGGCTTGGCCCGAGAAGAGACCGCCTGAGGAGCGGTAAGGCGAGAAGGCTTTTCGCGGGCGGTCCCCTGTGGCCGACGTCGACTTAGACGCGAAGCAGACGAAGTTCATACGGGTATTCCGGGCGGCCTTGGCTTGTTCACGGTTTATTTTGTATCCGGAATCTCCGATGGCACGTCAATTGGCTTGACGGCAGATTCGCAGGGAGAGGTAAAATCCCGTTTCCATGGCCAGCGACGGTCCCAACGCGGCTGCAAGGCTCGTTCTTCTCGGCCCGATCGACGCGGCGCTTCCGGCTTCACCGCGCGCGATCGAAGACGAAATCATCGAGCTATTCGATCACCTGCGCGACGGTCTGTTGCGCTACGTCATATCGCTCGGTCTCGGAGCGCACGACGCCGAGGACGTGATTCAGGAAGTTTTCCTGTCTCTTTTCCGGCATCTGCGGCTGGGGCGGTCGCGCGCGAATCTGCGTGGCTGGGTTTTTCGTGTGGCCCACAATCTCGCGCTGAAGCATCGGCAGCGCGCGCAGCGCCGGCAGCCCAATGGCGTCGCCGCAGAAGAAGCACTCGAACATCACGTCGATCCGGCAGCGAATCCCGAAGAGCAATTGGCGAAAATCCAGCAGCAGCGGCACTTGCTCCTGGCTGTCGCCGCGCTTTCCGAGCCGGATCAACTCTGTTTGCGTCTGCGAGCGGAGGGTCTCCGCTATCGCGAGATCGCGGACGTGCTGGAGATGTCATTGGGAGCGGTAGCGAAGTCGCTGGCACGTTCGATGGAGCGGCTGATGAGAGTGGACGGCCGATAGGGCGATGCGAGGGGCAGATAAACATCTGACTGACGAACAGCTGGTTCGCGCCGCTGACCGCGAGCTGACTCCGGCGGAGTCGGCTGCCGCGCAGGGTCACCTCGCCGCCTGCGCATCCTGCCGCGAACGCGCCGATGCCATGGCCGCGTCGGCAGCCGAATTCGCGCAGGCTTATCGCGAAGCTGCGGAAATCTCGACGCAGCTCCACAATTTCTCGCGCGCCCGGTTGAAAGCGCGGCTCGCGGAAGCGCATAGCTCGCAGCACGAACCGGGATGGTTGGGGCTTTCGGGCCGCAGCTGGGCGGCCGCCGGTATGGCAGTTTTGGTCGCCGCGATCGGAATCCGGGTTATTTACGAAAGGGTCCAGCCCCGCGACACGCCGTCTGATTTCGCCGACGCCGCGGGACCGCTCGTACCGGATGCAAAGTTAACACCCGGGGCGGTTCGTGCGCTCAGCGCGTCCCAGGTTTGTACCGGGGGTGGCCCCCGGGAAAATCGTCCGCCCAGCTCGCTCGAACGGGCCGTGTTTCACGAATACGGCATGGACGGAGCCCCGCCAAACGCCTACGAGGTCGACCACCTCATCACGCCCGCGCTCGGCGGCAGCGACGATATCCGCAACCTTTGGCCGGAACCGTATTCATCGGAATGGAATGCCCATGTGAAGGACGAACTGGAAGATTATCTGCACACCCAGGTCTGCACTGGCAAGATCGATCTAGGGACCGCGCAGCGCGAAATCTCCACCAACTGGATTTCCGCCTATCAGAAATATTTCCACACGGACCGCCCGCTGCCCCGCAATTCCGCGCTGATACCAGGCCGCGATCCGGATTACGGCGGCCAGCTCGCGTCAGTTGCTAGAGCTCATTTCAAAACCCTTCGTAAGGTAATCATGAAACAGGCGATATGAAAGAAAGCCTCATAAATGGTGATCGAGCGATCGTAGCGGACAACCAGCCGGCGGAAGTTGCCGAGCCAGGCAAGGGTGCGTTCCACC
>CAZLWY010000195.1:0-2253 GCA_964563425.1 uncultured Acidobacteriaceae bacterium
GTCACAATCGCGGACTGGCAAACACACCTGCTCGTGAGTGCCATGGGCACGTCTTGCCCGTGGCACAGACATTCGTGTCCGTGCGCGACGAAACTTTGATTCGTCGCGGGGTTGGCTATTGCTACAGGCCCACAGACAAGATGTCTATGCCACACACACCTCCGTAACGGATGTTTCGGCGAGCAAGACCACGTGGATGGCCTTGGTGCGATGGCAGAACCCGCACGCCAGTGAAACTGGCTTGCGCACAGACACGAATGTCTGTGCCACGGCCGCTCGGGGCGTGCGGGACTTCGCAGTCGGTCGATGATTGTGCGCGTTGTAGGAGCCTCGATCGTCGGACGACCGGCCTTCGGGCCTGTCGGACTTACACGCGCGCGAGGGCGTGCGAGTTATACGCGTCCGACGGGCCGTCGCCGCGGCGACCTGGCCGTCTGACGATGGTCGGTCGCGATACCGGCTCTGCTTGACGGCGGACGCGAACGCACATTTTTGGAGAGCTGTGAGTGGTACGCGCTGGAGCGCGTCTGTGGCTGTGGGCTCGCTTCACTTTGTCGAGTTTGAGGTGGGGCTACTCGCCGTGGATTTGGTGGAGGCGAGTTCGGCGAGGAGCTGTTTGGCCTGAGTGGAGTAGGGGCCGGTGGGATCGGCAGCGATGCATTTCTGAAGAGCGTCGGCAGCATCGGCGGGGAAAATGGGAATTACTTCGTTGCCTTCGTGTTTGTACTCGACCATTCGCAAGAGCGCCTGACCTAACTGAAACCACGTTTGGGCATCGTTGGGATTCAACGCCGTCGATTTGCGGCAAGCTGTAGCTGCGTCGCTGGGATTTCCGCTGTTAGCGAGGATGATGCCGAGGTTCTTCCAACATTTCGCGCCGATTAGAGGATCGAGGGCGGCGGCGCTGGTGCAGCTGTCGTCAGCGGCTGCGAGATGCGGCGGCGCATTGTGCGAAGTGGCGTCGCGCACCGCGCGGTTCGCCTGAAGTTTGGCGAGGTTTTGATATTCGACGGCGTCCGGTGAGAGAGCAATTCCCTTCTCGTAGAAAACTATCGCGCTGTCCGCGTCACCGCTGAAATCGAACGCGTTTCCGAGGTTGCTCAAAATCATGGCGTGCGTTTTGGCGTCGAGCCGGGGATCGGCTTGTTCCGCGAGCTGAAACTCTTCAATTGCAGTTTGATAGTCCGACGCGAGCTTCGGTTGAATATCGGCTTTCCGGTCGGGCGGCGCGGCAGCGAGTTGCGATCGCAATTCTTCCGCTTCCCGCATCGCTCCCGCTCCTGCGTTGAAGTGGGCTTTCACGGCATCGAAGCGCGCGGCATCCTCTTCGTCGGTTGAGCCTGAGTGTGCGTGCGCGAGCGAGGCTTGCTTGCTGAAATTAATGGAGACGTCGTTTTCGGCGGCGCCGTGAAGAAAATGCGTCTCTGAATAGGCGAATGAGGAGTCGTTTTTGTCGACGAGGGAGACTTTGTAGATGCCGGGACGCAGTCCCTGTTGGGAGTATCGGCCGTCTTTGTCGGTGGTGATGGCGTAGTGCTCGCCGGTTTCGGTGTTCAGGATGTTGACGTCGAGGTTGGTCCACGGAGTGCCGTCGGACTTGAGGATCTGGCCGGACACGGAGGTGGTCTGGGCGCGTGCTCCGACGGGAAACAAAAGCGCGAAGGCCGCGAGCATGAGAAGTAGGGCGGTTCGCTGCATGCGAGCTTTGCCTCCGGGACGACGGCCCGTGGGGATTATCGCGCAATTCGGTGCGAAAACTTGACGTTCCGAAGTGGCAGCGGCGCGTTGTGGTGTCCACTCCTAAGCGGAGAGCCCAAAGCTGACGCGGAAGGGGTGCGTGACGAGTGGGGCACGGCTGGGCGTGCGGGGTTGTGTGGGCGGATAGCGGGGGTGCTACTATCCGCGTTGGTTAAGGGCGCGTCGCGTTGCGCGTGGTGCGCGCTCGCCGACCGCTTACGTTGCGAGGGGTTTCACACATGAGCTTTTTTCGATGGAGTGCGGCTGCTGTGGTGGTCGGTGCGCTTGGTGTTGTGTTGTGCGCGATGCCAACGGGGGCGCAGGACACTTGCGGGTGCGCGGACAATCCGAAGGCGGAGAAGGCGTACGCGGAGGCGACGGCTTGGGCGGCTAAAGGCGATGCGAGCGCGGCGCTGGGCGAGTACAAGAAAGTCGAAAAGATGACCAACGGCAAGTGTGCGGGATGCAATGCGCGGATCCTGAAATACGCGCTGCAAGTGGAGGATTGGAAACCGG
>CAZLWY010000196.1:0-3270 GCA_964563425.1 uncultured Acidobacteriaceae bacterium
GCCGTGCATGTGGGCGCGCTCGATCATTTGTTTGTGGGCGGCGATGAGATCGTCGACCGTCGGATTTTCGGTGGCGGGAGCTCCTGGCAGGCTTCCGAGGCCGATGTCGTTGATGCCCTCGAGGATGATCAGCCATTTCACCCCGGGCTGGCTGAGCACGTCGCGGTCGAAGCGCGCGAGCGCGTTGATTCCGGCGCCGTCATTGAGCAGGCGGTTCCCCGAGATGCCTTCGTTGACGATGGCGACGTCGGCGGTGGATTTGTTCGCGGCCAGGCGCACGGCGAGCTGACTGGGCCAGCTGGCGTCCTTGTTCGGCGTGGAGGTGGCGCCGTCGGTGATCGAGTCGCCGAACGCGACGATGGTTCCCGATTTCGCCGGGGCTTCGACGTCCACGCCGTCGATCCAATACCAGAGCTCCCGGGTCGTCGGATCCGCGATTGAGGGCGCGCCGGTGAAGTCGCCCGGTTGCGAGATGTAGGTGGTGTGCAGGCCCGTGAGATGGATCGTCGGCGTGGCGGCTTCGGCGGGAACGAAAAGACTGATCACCAGGTCGCCGAGCGCGGGCACGTCGAAATCGAGCGGGTCGCTCACGAGTTCTGCACCCGGGGGAATCATGGCGCTCGCGCGGCCGCTGAACAGGAGCGCATGGTCGGAACCCGAGACAATGGCTGAATCTTTGTCATGCAGAGCGATGTGCGCGGCACCGATTGGAAGCGTGCTGGTGCCGAACGCGTTCGAGAGCTGCACGCGGACGCGGTGGCCGCCGAGGCTGGTGTGAACGACCATGCGGACGGTTTGGTTGTTGATCGTCGGGGGAGCGGGAAACGACGGAGGAGGCGCGGGCTGCGCGCCATTGGCCGCTGGGGCGGGCGTGGGGAATCTTGGAAACCCGAAGCGCGGAGTCTGCGGCGAGGCGGCCCAGGTGGCCACCCAGTGGTCTTGTGCAACCGTATCGTGTGCGTTGATTGCCAGGCCCGCTAGAAATGCACACACCGTGAATGCCCGACGAAGCGCTCGATGGGACATATTCCCCCCAAGGAATTCGGAACGAAGGCGGCGTGGATGTTATCGCAAAGAAAACGATGCGACAACGGCGAAGGCGCGCTAGCGCTTCGGTCGGGGCGGGTGCGGAGCGAGGACCTGTTGCAACGTCAGGCCGGGCGCGAAATTCAGGACGACTTCGAATTTGAAAGAGGCGATTACGTCGGGCGCGCCGTCCTTGCCGGAGGTGATGCGCGATTTCACGATGCGGAGCTGGCCTGTGCCCAGCATCAGCGCGGCGGCTTCGGCAGCGATGCGCGGTTTATCGGCTTCGCCGATCGTGCTTGGGTAGAGCGCGGCGTTGACGACTTCGTTGGCGCGTTGATCGTCGTCGGTTGACTGGACGAAGTTGAATTTGCGGACCGGGGACTCGAGCGCTTCCCTGGCTGAATAGCCGAAGGCGGCGGCGATGTAGCGGTCGTTGTAGGCATGATAGGGCGGCGTGGCGATGGCGGCGAACTCGACAGCATCGCCGGCTGGCTTGGCGTCGTCGGCCGCGTCAGCGGGGTCGCGTGCGGGCTCGACGGGCGGCAGGATTTCGATGACCCAGCCGCCGCCTTCATCGGATGTGGCGGGCGTGAGGCGAAAGAAGAGGTTATGGCCGATGTCGCGCGTGAAGGATTGGCCGCGGGCGACCTCGCCGTCGAAGTGAAGTTCCTGGACGTCGGGCTGCTGGGTTTGAGCCGGGGGCGATGGCTGCTCTTGACACCTGGACGGGCGCGCGGAGATTGTGAAGAGCATGGCGCACGCAGGAACCAAAGCCATCGGCCGAAGAAACATGTTCGCGCGGATTCTAGCAGCACCGGGCGAAAAGCGCGAAGGGGCGTTCGGGCCGCCCGAGTGTGGCGGATGTGGCGACTGCGACCGGGGAAAAAATGGGCGGCCCTGAGCCGCCCACTTCGTAATCGGAGAGAAAACGGAAATTCCTACGTGCCTTCGTCCCAGCTGGCGAGGTACTTTTCCTGCTCGGGAGTCAGCTTGTCGATCAGCACGCCCATGGACTCGAGCTTCAGCTTGGCGATCTGCTTGTCGAGATGCTCGGGCACCGAGTAAACCTGCGGCTTGAGATCCTTCGCATTCTTGACCATGTACTCGGCCGAGAGCGCCTGGTTCGCGAAACTCATGTCCATCACGGAGGCCGGATGGCCTTCGGCTGCGGCGAGGTTGATCAGGCGGCCTTCTCCGAGGAGATAGATTTTGCGGCCGTCCTTCATCGCGTATTCCTCGACGAACGGGCGGGCTTCCTTGTGGCCGCTCGAAAGCTTTTCGAGCGCGGGAATATCGATTTCAACGTTGAAGTGGCCGGAGTTGCTGATGACCGCGCCGTCCTTCATGCGTTCGAAGTGCTCGTGCGCGAGAACGGATTTGTTGCCGGTGACGGTGACGAAAATGTCGCCGATTTTCGCGGCCTCGTTCATGGGCATCACGCGGAAGCCGTCCATCACGGCTTCGATGGCCTTGGTCGGATCGATTTCGGTGACAATGACGTCCGCACCGTGCCCCTTCGCTCGCATGGCCACGCCGCGTCCGCACCATCCGTAGCCGGCGACGACCAATTTCAGGCCGGCGATCAGCAGGTTGGTGGCGCGAATGACGCCGTCAAGCGTCGACTGGCCGGTACCATAGCGATTGTCGAAGAAGTGCTTGGTGAGCGCGTCGTTGACGGCCACCACGGGAAATTTTAGCGTGCCGTCTTTCGACATGGCGCGCAGGCGGATGACGCCGGTGGTGGTTTCCTCGGTGCCGCCGATGACGTCGGCGATCTGATTGGTGCGCTTGGTGAGCAGCTGGGTGACGAGATCGGCGCCGTCGTCCATGGTGATCTGCGGCTTGTGGTCGAGCGCGGCGTTGATGTGCGCGTAATAGGTGGCGTGGTCCTCACCCTTGATCGCGAACGTGGGAATGCCGTAGTGCGTGATGAGCGCCGCGGCGGTGTCGTCCTGCGTCGAAAGCGGGTTCGAGCCGCAGACGACGAGATCGGCGCCGCCGTCACGCAGGGTGATGGCAAGGTTTGCCGTCTCCGTCGTGACGTGCAGGCAGGCCGCCATGCGAATGCCCTTGAGCGGCTGCTCCTTGATGAAGCGCTTACGGATCAGTTGCAGCACGGGCATGTGCGAATTCGCCCATTCGATCTTGCGCTTGCCCTGGTCGGCGAGGGAAAGGTCCTTCACATCGCCTTTTACTTTGACGGCTGTTTCCACGTGGTGCTCCCTTTTTTGATCGTTCTAT